>JANQLQ010000306.1 GCA_028280565.1 Fulvivirga sp. | reverse complement strand
AAAAATGATAGTTTTTTAAGCTTGTTATACCCAAAAATGGATTTTGTAAAATTTTGATTTTCATCACTTTGAAAAAGTATGTCATAGGTAGGCCGGCGTAGCCGGTGGGCGGGTTACGAAGCTGCCCACCGGCTACGCCGGCCTACCTATGATATTTTTTTAACCTGTACTCGATAACCACTTAAGTTTGATGTTATCCAGGGCAGTTTTGGCTCGTAAGCTTGGCGACTCTTGGTGCATTTGCGTCTTAGTGGCCGGGGAAGCTTCGCTACCAAGGCACCAAAGCTCAAAGAATCACAAAGGGGCCTTCTTTGCCATTTAATCTAGTGTTATGTGTAATTGGACGGTTAGCTATTTTTTCTTATCCCGTTTTTAAAGTCGGCAGTTGGCAAAGAGCAATCGGCAACCCCATATTTTTTTGCCTAATGCCCGTTGATCAATACCTTGAACATCATTCATCCCGTACCCGGTACGTCATTGGAAGCTTAACTTAGCAGGCTGTCATTACCCGAAACATCCTAAACTCATAGCTTAACTTGACAAAATTAAACGTCCTACTATCAAGTTAATTTCAAGGACGCCCTTTTATAGGATCCTGAGTCACAAACGAGTACACCCGGATTACAAATCCTATTGCCTCGATAAGTACGCATTACGCTGCGCTAAATGCGCACTAGGTGAAGAGTTGAAATTCAAGTGACGTATTTTGCCTACTGCCTTTTGCCGATTGCCGACTGATCAATACCTCAACCATAGCTCATCCTGCACCTGGTACGTCATTTGAGGCTTAACTTAACACTGGCCCTATTGTTATATCGAACTAACGGTTTTTAAATATTCTGAAAATCGGTGTCATGAAAATGATCGACCTTCCAGTCACCCGGTGCGTGTGGGGCGCCCTGTTATTAGAGAAACAAGTAAGTGATCATTGGGCAGGGTTTTTACATTTTCTTTCCAGCCGGGACCTTAGATTCACAACCGCAATTAGAAGAGCAACCCCCTTCTCCTTTTGTGTTTTTGAAAAGGAAAGAACCTAAATAAGCGATGGCGCCAATGAATAAAATGCCTACAAATATTTCTTGCATATCCTATAGAACGGTAAAAACCCGGGGTTAGTTCTGATCGTACCAGTGTTGTTGTATCACCTCGACCATTTGGGATTGTGCAGGTCCACCGGCTATAATTTCTCTTCCAAATGTATAGTTTCCTCCTCCTTTAAAGTCAGTTACCGTGCCCCCGGCTTGTTTTACGATCAAAGCCCCGGCAGCGACGTCCCAAGAATTTAAGTTAAATTCAAAAAATCCTTCAAACCTGCCACAGGCCACATAGGCAAGATCCACTGCGGCGCTACCCATCCTGCGTAATCCGTGGGTTTGTTGCATAAAAGCATTCAAGATCTGCAAGTACTTTTCCATCCGGTCAAAATTATAATAAGGAAACCCGGTGGCTAAAAGGCTGTTTTCGAGGCTGGCGATCCCAGACACCTCGATGATCTGCTCGTTACAGTAAGCGGGCTCGCCCTCGATAGCATGGAAACATTCGTTCCTATTCACTTCATGTACTACACCTGCCACTATTTCATCGTGCCTCATAAGAGCTACGCTAATGGCGAACACCGGTAGGCCATGGGTGAAGTTAGTAGTGCCATCCAGGGGGTCTATGATCCAATTGAATTCTTCTTTCCGTACGGTTTCCGTGCCCTCTTCTGTGATAAAACCTGCGGCGGGAAGTATTTTTTTACAGGCTTTTACGAGCATGTGCTCGGATTCCTTATCTACATAGGAGACAAGGTCGTTAAAGCCTTTATGTTCAATTTTATCGGCACTAAAGCCTTCACTTTCATGTTGAATAAAGCCGGCTACTTGCAGGCAGGTCTCTCGTACGGCATTGTTGATGGCTTTTAAATCGGTCATTTGACTTTTTGTTTTACTAGGCTATAAGTTAATATGAGAACAGATACCCAGGCAGCCGTCCGCCCCACCCATTCGCCTCTTTCGGCGTACAGGGTATCGTTTGGTATGACGCTTCTAACATAAAGGTCTGTCATTTCCTGCCAAGTGATCGGGGAGTGGCCCTCCGAAAAAAAGGCATTGATCATGATCGGCGTGAAAATAAGGATAAGTGTGTAGACCAGGCTTATCCAACGGATCTTTCCTATGAATATGGCATTGTCTTTAAAAAAAACATAATAAAATAAGAGGTTGGCGAGCAAGATCCATGCGGTAATGCCCATAAAGCCCGTATAACGAGACCAGCCTACTAAGGACATATCGTTAAAAATGTTGGCTAGAAAGAAAATACTACATTGTGGGTAAAGCTCCAGGACAAGGTAATCATATCCCAACCAAAAAAAGAGAATGGTAAAAATACCCAGCCTGTTTTTAGAGAATTTATTTGTCATAAAAAACAAGCTAACGGCTAGCGTAAGTGTAAAGCCATAGAACACCATACGAAGTACATCGTACAGGCCAGGGGGAAGAGTTATACTCCACACGAAAAATATAAGGATGAAAAATACGCTGCTGAGTACAATCCAATGTGGTGGCTTTATTTGGCCCTCTAGCGAACTTTTTAATACGACAAAAAAGGGCGAAAGTGCTATAAGGCTTAACAAAGGCAGGTAAAATTTAGATAGCATTAACAATACCGCCGAAGCGAGCAGGAATACACTAGCTTTGCCTACACTATTTACCATGGACTACGATAACGATCTCACCTTTAACGTTTCCTTTCGTGAAGTATTCCTTCAATTCTTTGAGCGTACCGCTCACGGTCTCTTCATGGATCTTAGTAAGCTCACGGGATACAGAGGCCTTCCTGTCTTCACCACAGTGTTCCATAAGTTGTTCTAAGCATTTGACCAAGCGGTGAGGCGATTCATACAATATAGTGGTTCGTTCTTGCTGCCCGATCTTTTCTAACCGGGTTTGCCGGCCTTTCTTGTGGGGAAGAAATCCCTCGAAGACAAAGCGGTCAGACGGTAGCCCGGATTTTACTAAAGCAGGGACAAAAGCTGTGGCCCCGGGCAGGCATTCTACCTTGATCCCGGCTTGCAGACATTCACGCACAAGCAAAAACCCGGGGTCTGAAATGGAAGGTGTCCCTGCGTCGGATACTAAAGCCATCACCTGGCCACCTTGGAGTTTTTGGATCAATTGTTCCACGGTCTTGTGTTCGTTGAAGATGTGGTAGCTCTGTAACGGCCTGCTGATATTAAAATGACGAAGCAAAATACCGGTAGTACGCGTATCTTCAGCAAGGATAAGGTCAACCTCTTTCAATACCGTAAGCGCCCTTAACGTAATGTCTTCAAGGTTACCGATGGGTGTGGGCACCAAGAACAACTGTGTGGGCAATGACTCAGGCAAGTTTGTCGATTTCGGCCGCTAATTTATGGTCTTTTTCTGTAACAATATCCCCTGCGTCGTGCGTATTCAACTCAAAACTTACTGAATTATACACATTGGACCAGTTAGGATGATGGTTCATTTTTTCTGCCACTATGGCTACTTTGCTCATAAATCCAAAAGCTTCTACAAAATCATTGAAGGTAAAGGTCTTTTTCAGTTTGTTGTCTTCTTCGGTCCACATGGCTATTATTTTTTTGCGGTAATTAAATACTGGTATTTTAAGGAGCTTGTATCTAAGGTTATGCTTGTAAATCCTGCTTGTTCTAATTCTGCTTTTATTTTCCCCGGGTCTACCTTGAACTCTTCTGCCGGGCCCACAGGGATGTTTTCGGTGTTATAATCTACGATGATCAATGAACCCTCTTCTTTTAGAGCATCGTAAACCTTGGCAAGGTACTCTACTGGCGACACGAGGAAATAATAGGTATTGACCAGTAAAGCATGGTCTATTTCCGAAGTGTCTAAAAGTGGGTCGTCTGCTAAGGATAGACGGGTAAAAATGTTTTCTCCCGTATCTTGCCGGTAGAGTTCTGCTCTTCGCTGCTCAATATATTCCAAAAATCGTTCATCGATATCAATAGCGATCACCGTAGCGCCCTGTGCTGCTAATCGAAAGGTAAAATACCCGGTACCGGCACCAATGTCAGCTATGGTTTTTTGGTCCAGGTCGCCTAACCGGTCCATGATCAGCCCGGGGTTCTGCCATTCTTGCCGGGAAGGGTCCTCGTAGGTATCTACCAGCCGTTGGAAGTTATCTAGGTCAAATGTAGATTCTGAAACAGGCTCTTCGGCAGTATCTGTGCTTGAAATTACCTCCACCGGTCCTTGTGGTGAGGGTTGGTTACAAGACAGGCCTACTAAGACCAAGACCAAACAGGGCCATAGCGATGAATTTATAGTACCTCTCATAATGAAATGATCCCTTCAACCTTATTCGCTTTCAAATAAACGTCGATAATATAATCGCTGGACTGTGCCATAACCTTAGAGGTTATACTTACATAGTTTCCATTACTAGACACTTTTTCAATAACGTCATGGTTTTGGAATAGTTTCTTGATTTCTGATGTCCTTTCTTTGGGCACAATGAATTTGAACGTGTACAGGGCAGGCCAATCGTACTCATTGTCCAGTTTTTCTCTAAAAGATTCTATGGATTCGTTCATGACGTTGTTATGTCTTTAAATGACAAAAGCGGGTAATTTTACCCGCTTTTTGTCGAAGTAATCACTAATATTTTAATAGTACTTGTATCGCTCATCTTTGATATCCGCAAATTCTTTGATGGCCTCAGAGATGTTGGTCGCGGCCCGGTTTCTACGCTCCTGTTCTAGCTGCGTCATGTAAGTGGCATAGTCAGCGATTTCTGGGGCTACGGTCTTGTTTTCCATTTCTATGATAAAAACACCGTTTTCAGAGGCGAAAGGTTCGGATTTTCCCCCTGATGCCAAAGAAAAAGCTTTGCCTACTGCTACGGGATCAAACCCTACGCTCGGCAAGGAGTTACTGCTTATCTTCAGATCACTAGAGTTATAAACGTTCGCGTCAGTGCCATAGTCTGCGGCTATTTCATCTAATGAGCCAGCCATGCCTGCCAGTTTCCCGATGATGATCTCTCCTTTTTTCTCATTTTTCACTTTGACAGTCAGCTCGCTTCTTACATCATTTACCGATTGGTAGCCTTCTTCAATTTCACCGGTCATTACTGCCACGAGGTATTCGTTGTCCAATTCGAAAACCTCGGATATATCATCGACCGAGGCATCTTTAAAAAGCCATTGTACCACTTGGCGCGCCTCGCCCCATACACCTATTCTCCGATCGTTTACGCCCAGTTTTTCCGCCGGTGTCACGGTAAATCCTTGGGTACCCGCGACTTCTTCAAAGCTGGCCAGGTCGTCTACAGAGTTAGCAAATTCATCGGCTTTACGATAAGCCTCGTTCCGGGTTTCGTCGCCAGGAAGGATCTCCCTTTCTATGGTCGCTACTTTGTAAGCCGTATAGGTCTTTAATTCATCCACCCGGATGACATGGTAGCCAAATTGTGTTTTGATAGGACGATTTATCAAACCTGTGCGAGTGGCGCTGAACACCACTTTATTGAATTCGTCTACCATTTTACCATCTTCGAACCAGCCGAGGTCCCCACCTTGCGAGGCAGTGCCATCTGTGCCAAACTCACGGGCCATGTCTTCAAAACTGGCGCCGCCACGTATTTCATTCAATATCCTTCCTGCCTCTTGGCGTGCTTCGTCATCTTCTCCTTTGATAAGGATGTGACTTGCTCGCGCGTAGGCGATTGTATCTTCAAAGATCTCGGCTACTTTAAAGAGTTTGTAATAGTTACGATCTAAATAAGGACCCCTGACATCCCCGGTGGCTAAGTTAGAAACGTTGGCTTGCAACGACAGGGGAAGCGTCCCTACATGATATTTATTAAAAAAGGTAAGACCGTCGGTATTTAAGCTGGCAAACACGGAATCGTCCGTGACCTGTTTAAATTCTTCTTTCAAGTCGAGCATTTCTTGCTTTACAAAGGCGGAATCTTCTGCGGAAGGCTGCACGGGAAATGCCACGTATTTCAAGCTCCTGCTTTGCTCTACCTTATATCTTTCCCGGTTTTCTTTTAAGTAGGCCTCTAGCTCATTGGTGGTCACTGAAACCAATGAATCGTTGACGGAGTAGTAGGGGATGTATAGATACTTTACTTCCGCTACATCCGTTTGGGTGTTGTATTCTTTCTCGGCTTCCTTAGATGTTACATGGGTGGAAAGGAGCATTAAATTTTCATACTTGATGCGCTCTCGGCCTGGCTTCAGTTCATTTTTGAAAAGCTCCCAACGTACCTGTGCATCCCCGGGCATTGAAGGCAATTGCTGTAGGAATTGCATAAATTGCTGCCGGTCGAACTCTCCCGTCTGGGGATTTGTGAACGATTGTTTGATCCCCGGGCTTATATTTTTACCCTGCATCATATCCCAGAGCTCATCGCTGGTGACCATCACGCCTACATTTTCATATTGCTTTTGAAAAGCATGTTTGGTGATCAAAAGATCCCAAGCTTGCTGCCTTAAGGTGGGTTTCTCCCTCTCGGTGGCGCTCCTACCTAGGTTGAGGATGTAGCTATTTTCCCTTTCCTGGACTACGTTTTGAAACTCTTGCAGGCTGATCTTTTCCCCTGCTATCTCACCGACTTCATTGTCATTACCCATCAGAATAGAGTTTGAGCCTAGAATGTCTGCCAATGTAAAAGACAGTATGGCTACTGCCACCAGGCCAACTACTACCTTACCCATCTTATTCCTGAGCGTATTTATTAATGCCATTTGTATGTTTTGTAAGTTCTCGCCTATTAAATAGGGCGCAAATTTAAGGAGTATAGCAATAAAATCAAATTAATCAAGGCTGGCTTAAAGGGGTAAAACAACGCTTGGTGTGTTTACCATGTAATACGGGGTGAACGGAGTCCAACAATTTATGAATTGTTGGAAGTCTTTTTCCAGTGATTATCAACAGGATACTTCCTGTTCCGGCGTAATGATCTCGTCTAAAGGACCTCAAAAAGGGTTTATCGCTAAAGGATGATCTTAGGCTGTTTCTTTTTCCTCTAGTTCCGGGTCAATAAGTAGTTTCACGGTTTCTATACGTATATCTTTCATCGTTTGAATGGTGAAAGTGTATGGAGGTATCTCCACCATATCGTCCGGTTCAGGGAGGTCTTCGGTGACGGAGAGGATTAGGCCTCCCAGGGTTTCATACTCCCCGACCGGTAAATTCCACCCGTACTTTTCATTCAGGTAGTCAATTTCATGCCGGGCGCTCAAAAGGTAGGCCCGGTCGTTGATCTTTTGTTCCACGTAGTCCTCGTCATCGTGTTCGTCTTGGATCTCGCCAAAGATCTCTTCGATAATATCTTCTATGCTTACGATACCGGAAGTGCCGCCGAATTCGTCCACTACTAATGCCAGGCTTTTCCTTTGCTGGATGAACTGGATCATCAACTCATTGGCAAGCATGGTCTCCGGTACTATGGTGATCGGGGTCAAGATATCTTCTATGGTCTTTGGCTTTTTGAATAATTCCAAAGAGTGGCAATAGCCGATGACATCATCGATGCTTTCCTTGTATACAATGATTTTGGAATGCCCGGAATCGATAAAAGCCTTTTTCAGGTCCTTGATAGAATCCTCCACATCCACGGCTTCTATTTCGGTGCGGGGGATCATACACTCCCGCACCCTGATGGTTTTAAACTCCAGCGCATTGCTAAATATTTTTGTGTCCAGTTCTACCTTGGTCTCTTCACTGGCATCCACGGTTTTTTTTATGTAGTTGTTCAGGTCTGTCAGTCCAAAGGCAGGCTTATCCTCTTGGTATTCCAATCGCAATACCCGTGTAATGATCACTTTTGACAAGGAGACTACCAGTGTTACCACGGGGTACATGAGCCGGTAGATGAAGTCCATGGGGATAGCGAAGGTGCTAAGCATGCGGTTAGGATTGATCAGGAAAATGCTCTTTGGGAGGAATTCTGCCGTAAAGAGTACAATCAGGGTAGACAGGATAGTTTCTAATACCAGGATGGATATTTCGTTCAAGATCACTTCCGGGAGATGACCCCGGATGATGGGATCCAGCATTTGGGTCATGAGTATACCATAGAGTACTAGGGCTAGGGTATTTCCTACTAGCGTGGTGCCAATGAAACGCGAAGGGTTTTTGACAAATTTAGAAACGATTCGCGCAGGCCACGAGCCTTTTTTTCCCTGTAGCTCGACATGAAGTTTATCGGCAGAGACAAAAGCGATCTCAATCCCTGAAAAAAAGGCTGAAAAAAGCAGTGTAGCGAGAATAGAGAGCAATAACGATAGTTCCATCGGTTATCGTTCAGGGTTATCTTTTGGTTTGGTCAACTTATATAAAAATAGAATACTTATGCATAACATAAAAATCCAATAGGCATGTGCGAAGCCCAGTGTAATGACTTGGTGAATGCCAATGATAAACAAAGCTACGGTGGTGGAAAACAAAAGCGTGGGTAGTAATCTATTCTTCAATTTCAAACGTGCCCTGCGGCTTTGTAATACGATAGGAAGAAAAATCTTGCTTAGCCGTCAAGCCTTGACCATAAAGGACTTTATCCGGTAAGGTAATGGTCACAAATTTTTCAGTAGAGATCTGTTCTTCTTTAGGTTTCCAAAAAAGCTCTTCGGTCTCCAGTTTTTGGCCCTTTTCCATATTTTTTACTTTCACTTCACCTCTTCCACGCCATTTTTCCTCTTCTTTAAAATAATAGGCTTCGTTTGCCTCCAGCGTAGAGGTAATGTTACCTTCTTCGTCGTAAAATTCAAAATATAGTCCTTCGGGAAATTCCCGATCCCCGTTCACATATTCCAAAAACTTAGGGGTAACCAGCTTATTGGTGACCACGGCATCTTCGCTGTGGTAAAGGACCATATCTTCAGCCTGCTGTATGGGACCCTCATAATTTGGGATCTCTTCCATACCTTGATCGGGAGTCCCGCAGGAAACGAGGTAGATACTTAGCAGGAGTGTGAAAAGGTGTTTTGTCACTGGTGTTTTCACCGGTAGTCCATTAAGTTTAGTATTGAAAGATTGAGTGCCCAAACCGTATATCCGATCAAAGATAACACACCAATGATCTCTTAGTTCTTATAAATCGATGAATTAAATTAATAACTTGACAGGCTACATGTGATGCTATTAAAACCCAAAAAGGCCATGGAAGTAACCACGGCCTTTCTTTTTCACTACATATTGTTTTAATCCCTGGTCTGGATCGTCACCGTTTCCCCGATCCAACAGCCTACTGATATTGAGTTACCCACCTCGTAATTGTAGGTGAATACTTCTTCTTTTGACGGGAAAGCTTCCTTGGCTTTGCTCATCATGGAGGTATTGCCTCCTTTTCTGAACATTTCATACGCTGCGATAAATACAGCACGATCTTTCACCCAATCTTCTTTGCCGGCACAGCCTTCAAAACTTCCATAGTAGAGATAGCCTATGGCAGAGTATGCCTCTTTTTTGCTAGGATCTACCCCTAAGGCTTTCCTGTAGTAATCTCGCGCCGAGCTGCCTGATTTTAGATTACCTAATTGGATGTACATATCGGCTTTAGCGCTAGGATCATCAGTGATCTCCAGGGCTTGGGTGAAATATTTTTGAGCTTTTTCGTTATCATTGGCCGCCTTAAACTTAACGCCCAGGGCCTTTGCAATCCCGAAGTCTGGCTCGTTTGCCAATATAACTTCCCCGGTTTCCAGCCACAGGGGATCGTCCGTGCATTTCCCGTTAAGCATGAACCCGAAGATCTTCTTGGCCATTTTCAGATCGGAAGGATCTTCTTTGAATTTAGGGGCGAGCTTTTCTCTTACGAAATCACAGTCAATATTCACCAGGCCTACCAGTATCCCATCGATCGAGCTTTTGTATCCTTTGAGTTTTTCCACACGGTCGGAGCTTTTTTCATTTGCGATCTGGTAGTCTACAGCTTCCATGATCTTATCGTAGTTCTCAAGGATCTGGTCTTCCGAAAGGTTTTTTAAATACTTAGCGTTGTATTGTACTACACTCATGTAAGGCAATAACATGTAGTAAGGCAAGTCTTTACCATTGAGATTATGCGCTTCATTAAATAAGCTTAAAATATTTTCCAGTTTGGTCCTGTCCCTTACATTATACCGATAGGCGTTGTAAGCTTTCCTGGCCGCGATATCGGCTTCTTTGCCACAAGGAGTATATTGTAAACGCATATCATACATGATCATGAGCGAGTCGATGTACACCTTTTTTTGCGCTTCATCTTTCTCCTGGTCGATAAGCCCTTTATATATTTTTTCGCCGTTGATGTAAAGCGCCTGGTTCACATCGGGCGCATTATTCAGTATCCATTGATGAGGTACTTTGGCCGCCTTGAAGTCTTTATTCCTCAGTGCATCATTATAAAGCACGTTTTGTTCGTCGAAAGTAGACTTGTCTTCAGGAAATTTCCAATCACCACACTGCGCCTGCGCGTAATATCCTTGCAGGACGACTACCGCCAAAAGTAAAATCCTCTTCGTCGTTCTTTGTTTCATAATTATTACCGTTACTTAATTGTACTTTCTCTTAATAAACCATTGGTCGTTAAAAGTCACGCCCAAATAGACTTTAAAATATTCTTCTTGTATAAAAGTTTCATCCACATCGCCTCTCACACCATATTTTAGGGCAAAGTCAAGGTTAGAGATCCTACTCACTGGTAAGGTCCAACCAATATTGATGCCAATATCGTTTACTTGGTTCAAGGAGCCATCTGCCCCAGTCACCTGGAAGGGTGTGTTTTCGTAAGTAAACCCTATCCTGTAGGTCACTCTTTTGAAGTAGCTTGTGACCGACGTAGGATCAGGGGTAAATTCGCCTCCTACCCCAATTCTTACCTGGTCGCCCATATTGTCATTTGTTCCTTCAAAGTCCCTGAAATTAGACCATTGCTGGTACCGGACATCTACCCCGGCTGCCCATTTTAACCCATTGTTAAAAGAGAAGCCGGCAGTAAACGCTTGTGGGATCTCAATGCTCCCACGTACATCCTCCAGGGAATCCCTTATTACCGGCTGATCTACTGCCCGTTGTTCCGTTCGGGAGAATTTTTGAGCATCAACATTAGCCCCGAGGTCATAGGTGAACCCTGCTTTGAACTGTATCCTGTTATTGAAGATAGAATCTTTTTTATAGGCAAGCCCCCCCGATAACATAAAATCTGAAACAGAGATCCGCGTATTTTGCCCGCTGGTAAAGGATCGGTTGTCTTGCAGATCGAAAGAGACATCATTTTCAAAATTGCTAAAAAGATAGATGGCTTTTAGGCCCACGGAAAGATTACGGTTGATGACGATACCATTGGCCCAATAGAATTGGTTAAGCCCTCCTGATCCTCGGGCTGTCTTCAAAGCCTGCTCGCCACCGGGAGCAAATTGGACGTCTACCAATGTGGAGGATTCATAATCAACGTTACTGTAAGGCATTAGTACCACTGAAGACGTCCATTTTCCGGGCTTGATAGGAAATGCCATGGCCAGGTAGTTTAGGTTGGCGCCACCGTTGACTTCCGAGGCAACATTATTTTCGAGGGTCCTGTTCTCCCCGATAATCCCGGCAGAAAAAACCGTGAGGGAATTGTATGGAAGCAGGGCAGGATTCACGTTATTCAGAAACCAATACGACCCATTACTGACCCCGATGCCTCCCATCCCTAAATTATGGGCCAGCCCCGGCTCAATAATATCGCCTATCCCTTGCGAAGTAAAAGGGGATTTGCTTGCCTGGGCATAGGCTTGCCCTATAGCAAACAGCAACAAAATAGTCGCTATTGATGATGATCTTCTACTCCGCATTATGACGCAAAATCCTGTTTAAACCTCTCAAAACCAATTCGGGGGCTGCAAATATGCGAGCTTTCACCTTGTTTTCAAAGAATTTAGTGTCGCCACCACACATAATCACCTTTAAATGGTCGAATTCACTTTGATAATAGTCAATAAACGTATTCATTTCACCTATAATTCCCTGGATCACACCGCTCCTCAAGCATTCTTGGGTGCTCTTCCCAATGTAAGGAACGTTCTCTTTATAATCCGTTAACGGGAGATTGGCCGTGAAAGTATTGAGCGCTTTAAATCGCATGGTCATACCCGGGGAAATACTGCCACCCAGGTAAACTTCGCCTTTTGACAAGAAATCGTAAGTAATACAGGTGCCACAATCGATCACTAATGCATTCACACCCGGGAAAAGGGCCTGTGCACCGGCTACAGCCGCTATACGATCATTGCCCAGTGTAGCCGGGGTTTGGTAATCCAAGGTAAAAGGTAGCGGTAGGCTAGCCGTAAGCATTAGCGGGCTCAACGTCTTCATGGCCCGAAGGTAATCCGCTGTTTTTTCTTCTTCACTGACGCTGCTCAGCATAATTCCCTTGGGGACCTCTTGTGCTACGAGATCACCTAAGTCGTCGGGAGTAACGCTTTGATCTACGTGGAGAAGCTCCTCGTGTTCAAACCAACCCACTTTGGTACTAGTATTACCAATATCAATGACCAAATTCATGATGATCTCACAGTTAATCCTCGAAGGCACTTTTTACGCAGTTTGTAAAATTACTGAACCTTTTGGAAAAATCATGGCGGTAGGAGGTTACGCGAGGTTTCTTTTTTAAAGCAACTAAGAATTCGGACAAGGTTTTCAATTAAACCGGGATTAGGGATAACCCTGTCATTGCGATGACGACCACAGGAGGAAGAAACAATCCCCCGGTAGGAGAACGTGAACGTAGTACATACCGAGTACAACGAGTAGCAGATTACTTCACCGCTAGCCCACGACCTTAGCCCAAGGATTCGCAAGGACGATAAACGATAGTTTTTTATTCCTTTTACCCCGAGTTCATGTCCAATCCTGGTAGGTGAATGGCGCCCACTGAGTCGCCCTAATTACACTTCCAAGTGAGGTCTAAAAACACTTTTTGAGATTGAAATTGTTTTATAATTAGGAAAAACTGGACTTTGTTTATGTATCAACTTACAAATCAAGAGATTAGGGTTTTAGAGTTAATATGCAGAGGCTACAATAGTAAAGAAATAGGGGAGAAGCTTTTTAAGAGCCCGAGAACGATTGAGGGCTACAGAGCTAGGTTATATGAAAAATTAGAGGTAAAGAATAAAGCTGAACTTATTGCGTGTGCATTTCGCAATGACCTGCTTAAATAGTCTAAGAGTTGTACCGAATTGGAAATAGATCTTTAGCTTGTTACAGGTGCAAATTTAGCACTCTATTTATAAAATGATTGTCATTCCCATCCGATGGTTGTGAACTGAATAAATGGGAGAGCCGGGATTTGTTTTGTCTTGTAACAGAACTCAATGCTATGGTTTAAAGACTGTTTAGGTTGATTAAGAGCTCATTTTTAAGCCCTATTTTGGTGAACTAAATTGACCTGAAAATCTAGAAACAGCGCTTACAGGTTTATGATATTTGTAGTGGCTAGGTAAAAAAACTGTGTTTTTCCAGTTTCCCAATTTTTATGAATGAGCTAAGCGGCTGGTTCATTGTCCAGTAAACTCTTATCTCTCTTAAGGCATCCAAAAAACCGTAATTCTACGCTTGACCAAGCGAGCTGTATTGGTGAGCTTTAATTAGTAGAATCATAGAATCCACTTATTGAAAGGAGGCAAATTTGTAAAATGTTAGTAAAAGAAGAGACCACCTTAGAGAATAGTCTCTTCTAAGTCTCTCCAACCGGCTTAACGGGTTGGAAATTAATTAATTGCTAATGTAAAAATATGAAAATCATGAAAACTTTAATGGTTTCGTTAATTCTAGTGTTAAGTTTTACTCAATGTAGTGACACGGAAACATTGCCGTCGGTACCGTTAAATGGGGAAGCTGATTTAGAATTAAGTTCCGAATATCTGGGTAATGATAGCCATGATAAATTGGAAGATAGACAAGTCGGAAATAAGATTGGTTTGCAATCGAATTGCTTTTTGAGCAATAACTTTACTGCCTTTCTTTTCACTACCCAGGGTACACGTATACTTCCGTCACAGGTACAACCAAATACTCAATACATTGTAAGAGTGAGATTGACAATACCAAGTACTCCATGTTGCCAAAATCCGGCCTATTGTTTTAATCAATCATTTGGATTTTCAGGTAATCGCATCGATGCAATTGGGGGTAATGCTGATATGTGGATTAGAACAGACAGTAACCTGATACCAGGCTTTGGGATTATTGGTGTTGTGCAAGCGATTGGGTGTGGTGGACCGTTTTGCGGTGATCCTGATGTTGACCAGTTAGTAAAACGCGTGGAATGAGTGTTTTAAGGGTGATTTTATAATACGAGAATAGTTTTAACTAAAAAAATATATAGAAGTCATGAAGATTTTAATGATTACGGTTGTTATGGCAATAGGGCTAAATAGCTGTGAAGTGCCGAGAGAGTTTGTTTCTCGATTAGGGTTGGTCTCCACCTCAAGCTTGGGTTTAATTGGACCGAATGAGAGTACTGAAGAAGGTGCTGTCAATGTAGGAGAAAGTCCACAATCCGGGTGTTTTTTTACCAATCAGTTTAGTGCGGAGCTTTTTACCGTTTTTGGCTCAAGGATACCTGCAAGTAATGTTCAAACTAACACAGAATACATTGTTAGGGTAAGGTTGGGACGGCCTAATACGCCTTGCTGTTACAACGTTGCCTATTGCGTCACAGGAGAATTTGGTTTTAGGGTTATCTCTAAGAATCCTGCTGATTCGGATAGTGGTAACCATGATTTTAGAATAAGAACCGGAAGTGCTTTAATACCAGGCCAAGGTATTATTGGAATAATTCAAGCAATTGGGTGTAGTGGTACATTGGACTGCTCAAGTGATTCGGAGTTCGTAACAATTATAATTTAAAGTACTAATTAAGTTTAGGGTATAGAATTTTAAATTTTATACCCTAATAATTAAAATGAAAAATATAGCTTATATAATTTTTTTTCTTTTATTTTTTAACCTAGAAGCCCAAAAAGGAGCTAATAACTGGGTTTTTGGTACTGAAGTAGGCCTGAATTTTAGTAACAATTACCCCGAGGTTTTTGAGAGCCAAGTGAGGATGTTTAGAGCTACATCTGTGATTTCGGATGATAATACCGGTGAACTCTTGTTTTATACTGATGGCTATACCGTTTGGAACAAAAAACATGAAGTTATGACCAATGGTGAAGGAATAAAGGGAGTTGAAAGTATCGCCCAGGGTATCATCCAATCCACGATCATTATACCCGTGCCAGGTATGCATAAGCAGTTTTATTTATTTCACCTGCATAACGATGACGAAGATCTCTCTGATTTTATGGACCTTTTATTTACTCGTATTGATATGGCTTATGATAATGGTTTAGGAAGAGTAGTAGAGAATTCAAAAAATATCTTAATAAATGAAAACCTGGCAGTTAAAATAACTGCAGTCCAACATGATAATGGAATTGACTATTGGTTGATCACTCATGGAATGAATAATAATAATTTCTATGTAAATGCCATCACCCAAGAAGGTGTTTCTTCTTCTATGGTAATTCCTATCGGCACCTCTTACATTTTTGGAGATTCAAGCCGGCAATTGGGTGGGGTTATCAAAGCATCTCCCAATGGCAAGCATCTTGCCGTGTCCACCTCGAGTTCTGTCCCCAGGCCTTTTGAGCTTTTCGACTTCGACCCAGCTACTGGTGAAATTATCAATGCCCGTAACTTAGGGCAGTTTTCAACGCAGTACGGTGCTTCTTTCTCACCGGATAACACTAAATTGTATTTAAAGGCATTGAATAATAGGGATGTCACTCACCAGTTCGATCTTTTAGTAGAAGATATTGCAGGCTCTAGGGTTGGGATGTATGTGGAAAATTCATTTTTTACAGGTACAGGAGGCAATCCTACTTCATCTATGGAATTGGCTCCCAATGGTAAGATCTATATAGGAGGGGGGCTGGGTAGAGAGCCTGGGATAAGCATTGAGGAAAGCCTTAAGGGCCTGGTGGTTATCCATAATCCCAATAAGAAAGGCAGCGCTGCAAATGTGGAGGAAGTGGAATTACCCCTGCAAGAAGACCAGTTGGTATGGGTATCATTGCCTAATTTTATTCAAAACACTTTCAATGGGCTTACACCCACAAATAACCCCAATGCTCCCTGTAATGATTCAATGGGTATCGACCTGTATCCTAATCCTGCGGAAGACCATATCATTCTGGAGATGGCAGAACGATGCTTTTCGGAGTACACCCTTACTTTTTACAATGCCATTGGCCAATTTATGGGAAGGCACTTTGTAGACCGGCAGGAGTTTGGCCCCATCGATGTGAAAAGCTTTAAAAGTGGTCTTTATATTGCCGTTTTGGAATTTGCCGACGGGCGTATTGTGAAGCGGTTTGTGAAACTGTAAGCCTCCAACGATGAAAAAGATATTCTGCTATGTATTTTTACAAGTTTCTACTCTTCTATTCGCCCAAAAAGAAACGAATCATTGGGTCCTGGGAGAATACGTAGGGCTGGATTTTAACTTTGAAGAACCTGTCGTATTCAGTAGTAGCCTTAATACAAATTATTGCACAGTTTCGATCTTCGACGGTGCCACATGAGAGCTTTTGTTTTACAGCGATAGACTTACGATATGGAATAAATAGTATGAAGTCATGCAGCGGTTCTAGCTGCCCGGCCAAAGGGTGGTGCAAAGGTTTTTGAAAATCTGAAAGTTCAACGGTTGAGAAGTTGGAGGGATGGGATCGGCTGAGTCATTGAGGGGCATCTTTCTCTTGGTCTGTGTACCATAGGATTCCTACTTTATCCCAAGTGATTGATACCCTGTAAGATGGACCTTGGAGGGACTTTAACACGTGTAAAAATGCATTTTTATGTTTGGCGCGCTTAAGTTTTATGTGTATTTCTTGTGTGTGAATTTCAAATGAAAGGAGGTTTAACCGAGTAAAATTTCAATAGCAAGCTAGGGAGCAAGATGTCTTAGAGACCACTTCTCCAATCCCCGGGACCTTAGGGTTTTAAAATAAAAAAGAATTGTTCAAGTAAATTTTATTAACATCATGAAAACAGTAATTGCTTCCATATTTGTATTGATGGTTTGCGCCTTTCCCAGTTTTGGGCAAAGTGTTGAACCTTTCCTAGCCACTACAAATGCTTCGATTTTAGGTGTTGAAAACGTAGACATGGATTTTCATTCGCCAGGCGTACATGAAAATTTACCTGGAGAACGTGAAAACCAATCCAGTTGTCCTCAAACTAGCACTTATTCGGTAAGGCTGACCACGCTGTCGGGCCAAACGATCTTAGCTTCGCAAGCCCAGCCGAACACAAACTACCGGATAGTGATCACGTACACGGGAAACTACGTTTGTTGTGCTAACCCCGCTTACGTCACAACACTGGCTTTTGGCTTTTCCGATGGCGCCAATGATGCGAGTAATGGCAATACCACGATCAGCATCAGGACTGACCCAGTATTACCTCCCTTCGGGATCATAGGTGTGGTAGGACCGACGGACTGCTCCGGGAGCCGTGTTAGCGCGGAAAACTCCCCAGCAACCCAAAGGGAAATACCTTAGATCATTGTTTTGGATGAAGCACAGGGAGCACGATCGATCCCTAGTGCTTCATTTAACGGGATATGAAATTCTTACAGGTTCTTTTTTTTGTGACGTTTAGTTCTTTCATTTCATTATATGCCCAAAGAAATGCCAATAACTGGTATTTTGGGAACAGGGCAGGTATTTCTTTTGCTACAAATATCCCGGTGGCTGTGGATGACAACGCAATGGATGCCATAGGGGCCACGGCATCTGCATCCCACCCGGTGACGGGTGCATTGCTGTTTTATAGCAACGGTGAAAGGGTTTGGAATGCTCATCATGAGATCATGCTCAACGGGGACGAGTTGCAAGGCTCATTAAACTCAACGAACACGGCTTATGCCATTCCCGATCCGGGTGATACCGCCCGGTATTATTTGTTCACCATCAAGACGGACCCGCTGGTGAACGAGGCCGAGCCCAGGAGGGCAACGATCCACTATTCTTTGATCGATATGCGTATTGACCAAGGTAGGGGAGGGATTGTAGAAGAACATAAAAATATATTGCTGGAAGACAGCGTAACCGAAAAAATAGCCGCTATACCCCATGAAGACCAGCAGGGAGTATGGCTGCTTCTGCACCAAATCAATAACAATAGGTTTTCAGTATACCGCGTTACGGCTTCCGGTGTCTCTTTTAGCCATGAGCAGGCCATAGGCACACCTCACATTTATAATTTGACTGAACTACAAGGTCATATGAAAGCATCTCCTGATAATAAAAAATTAGCCGTTACCCTGAGGTCATATGACCCAACCAGGGGTCCAGTCCCGGGTCCTTTTGAGGTGTATGATTTTGATAACTCTACCGGTATGTTGTCGAACCCACAAAACCTAGGAGAATATACTCTCCAATATGGGGTGTCCTTTTCGCCGGGAAGCAGGCTGCTCTACCTCCATGGTTTTGCTGAAACCGGTAGAGATGCCGGGGACTTATTGTACCAGTTTGACCTGGCGGATGATGACCCTGTCTCTTCACGAACAGGCTTATTGCGATCTATATTTCCAAACCGTGCGAACTTGGCCAACTTCAATTTACAGATCGGTCCTGATGGCAGGATTTATGGGGCAGGAAACTTATCAGAAAGCATGGATTTTACAGGAAATCGCCTGCTGGTGATCAATCGGCCGGATAGACTTGGCTTAGATACCGAGGTGTCTCTCCTTACGCTCGACTGGCCGGAAACCCGGGTGGGTATCGATCTGCCCAATTTTATACAGTCTACCTTCAAGGGCCTTTCACCGGGTGACAATCCCAATGCTCCCTGTAACGATGAAATAGGAATCTATCTATATCCTAACCCTGCAGAAAACTATATCACACTGGAAGTAGCCGAACGATGTTTTTCTGCGTATACGCTCACTTTCTACAATACAATTGGCCAACGTACGGGTGAGCACTTTGTAGACCAACAAGAGTTCGGACCCATAGATGTCCAAAACTTTAAAAGCGGTTTGTATTTCGCTGTTCTAGAGTTAGCCGACGGGCGTATTGTAAAGCGGTTTGTGAAATTATAGCCCCTGCTTTATGAAAGAACTCTTATTATTTAAATCATTATTGATCACCCTATCTTCGTTTGCCCAAAAAGAGGCAGATCATTGGGTTTTTGGTGTCCGGGTAGGGCTAAATTTTAATAATAATTATCCAAACGTTTTTAAGAGCCAGGTGGGGAGCCAAATGGAAATGTCACGTGCTACAGCAGTTATTTCTGATAAAAGTACAGGTGAGCTGCTATTTTATACTGATGGTTTTACAGTTTGGAACTCATGTCATAGCGTAATGACCGGGGGTACTGGTTTAAGAGGAGTCGAAAGTACAATAGGAAGAGGTGTCATCCAATCAATAATTATTGTTCCTGTTCCGGCTACTCCTAGTCAATTTTATCTTTTTTATCTTCATAATAATGATTCGATCTCTCCTGATTTTATGGAACTCTATTTCTCATTGATTGACATGGATTACGACGATGGTTTGGGAAGAGTAGTTGAGGTTTCGAAAAACGTTTTTGTTGCAGAGGAATTGGCTCTTAAAATCACGGCTATCCCTCATAGCAACGGAACAGATTTTTGGTTGATCACCCATGGTATGAACACCAATAATTTCTATGTACATGCCATCACCCAAGAAGGTGTTTCTTCTCCTGTAGTAATTCCTATCGGTACAACTTATGTTTATGAAGAACGTGGGCAAAACCTTAGTGGAGCAATCAAGGCATCTCCCAATGGTAAGCATCTTGCTGTATCCACCTCAAGCTCTATCCCTAGACCTTTTGAGCTTTTTGATTTCGACCCAGCTACTGGTGAGATCACTAATGCTCGTAGCCTGGGGGATTTTTCAACGCAGTACGGTGTCTCTTTCTCACCGGACAATACAAAATTGTATTTAAAAGCGCTGAACGACCGGGATGTCACCCACCAGTTTGATCTTTTGGAGGAAAATGTTGCAGATTCTAGGGTTGGTTTGTATGTGGAAAATCCACTTTTCCCAGGACTAGGCGGTAGACCTACTTCATCTATAGAGTTAGCCCCAGATGGTAAAATATACATAGGAGGAGGGACCAGTGAAGAAAAACATGGCGTCAGCTTCGAGGAAAGCCTTAAGGGTTTGGTCGTTATCCATAGTCCAAATATGAAAGGCGTTGCTGCAAATGTGGAGGAAGTGGAATTACCCCTGCAAGAAGACCAGTTGGTATGGATATCATTGCCTAACTTTATTCAAAACACTTTTAATGGGCTTACGCCCGCCAATAATCCCAACGCTCCCTGTAACGATGAAATAGGAATCTATCTATATCCTAACCCTGCGGAAAACTATATCACACTGGAAGTAGCCGAACGATGTTTTTCTGCGTATACGCTCACTTTCTACAATACAATTGGCCAACGTATGGGTAAGCATTTTGTAGACCAGCAAGAGTTTGGCCCCATAGATGTCCAAAACTTTAAAAGCGGTTTGTATTTCGCTGTCCTGGAGTTTGCCGACGGGCGTATTGTGAAGCGGTTTGTGAAACTGTAAGCCTCCAACGATGAAAAAGATATTCTGCTATGTGTTTTTACTAGTTTCTACTCCCCTATTCGCCCAAAAAGAAACGAATCATTGGGTCCTGGGAGAATACGTAGGGCTGGATTTTAACTTTGAAGAACCTGTCGTATTCAGTAGTAGTCTTAATACACATTATTCCACAGTTTCGATCTCCGATGGTGCTACGGGAGAGCTTTTATTTTACAGCGATGGACTTACGATATGGAATAAAGAGCATGAAGTCATGCGTAACGGCTATAACATCAGCGGTTCTAGCCCACGTTTCTTCCAGCATTGTATAGCCGTACCCGTGCCTTCAAGGCCTGCCAAGTACTATCTTTTTACGTTAGCCGAATCCACCGGTGAACGATTGCAACACCGGCTTTTTTATTCGGTCATTGATATGTCACTGGATAACGGCAGGGGAGGGGTAGCAGAGACTCAAAAAAATGTGGATACCCATATGACTTCACTGGCTGCGAAGATTACGGCTATTCCACATGCTAATAATAACGACTACTGGCTGGTGACCCATAGCGTCGTCGGGAATGAATTTTATGTGAATCTTATAAGTAAAGATGGCATCCTTCCACCGGATACCGTTCGTTTAGGTTCTTCTTACGAGGTAAGGCCGGTTGACGAAGAAGTGACAGGATACATAAAAGCTTCCCCCGACGGCCGAAAAATAGCCGTATCTCATTTATTTTCCCGTGACTTCGAAGTTATTATGGGGGATCCCGTAGAAGACGGTTGGCCTTTCGAGCTTTTTGATTTTGATCCCACAACAGGTAAAATCACCACCCCCGTCTACCTTGGACATTTTATTCGCCAGGCCGGTATTTCTTTTTCACCGGATAATAGCAAGCTTTATTTGCTCGGCATAGATGATAAAGATTTTTTCCACCAATTCGATCTAAACCCTGGAAATGTATTGGCATCCAAGACGGGATTGTTCCAGCAAGATCCAAGCATACGAGGTACTGTTGTAGGGGCCATCGGTGAGGCCATGGAGATTGGCATCGATGGCAAGATCTATTTTGGGGGAGGTAGTTACTCTTTTCCTAGAAAAAATGCTTTGGGAGTAATCCATAATCCCAATGCCAAAGGCATAGACTGTAATTTCCAAAAGGTCACTTTCCCACTCGAACCCTTTCAAAAATTTTCCTTCGGCCTACCCAATTCTATCCAAAGCACATTTAACAATATCACCCCATCTCGCAACCCTAATATCCCTTGCAGCGACCAGGCCGTGTATGGTCTTTATCCTAACCCTGGATCAGATCTCATAACGGTAGAAGTACCCGAGCGCTGCTTTGTGCCGTATAAACTGTCGGTTTATAACAGTCTCGGCCAGCGATTAAGCGGGTATTTTATCGATCGTGCTGGGGCAATACCCATTCGTGTCCAGGATTTATCACCAGGGCTTTACTTCGTGGTGCTCGATCTGCCCGGTCAACGAGTTGTACATAGGTTTTTAAAGATCTAAAAACTTTGGCCCTAGGGGCAGGGAACGCCTTTCCTATTTCCACAAAATATATAGCTTTGAGGCTTCTTACGTAGCACGTCTTTCATGGAAGAATTACTGGAAAAGTTTGAGAGCAAAAAGCCGGAGATCGTTTTTGAGTGGAGTGACCCGGAAACGGAAGCAGAAGGTTGGGTAGTGATCAATTCTCTCAGGGGCGGGGCTGCCGGCGGGGGCACACGCATGCGGAAAGGCCTGGATAAGCGGGAAGTAGAATCTTTGGCCAAAACTATGGAAGTCAAATTCACTGTGTCAGGCCCTGCTATCGGGGGAGCTAAGTCGGGGATCAATTTCGATCCGAACGATCCGCGCAAGCCGGGGGTGCTGATGCGTTGGTTCGCTGCTGTAAAACCCTTGCTGAAATACTATTATGGTACCGGTGGTGATCTGAATGTCGATGAGATCCAAGAGGTGATCCCTATTACAGAAGATGTCGGGGTATGGCATCCTCAGGAAGGTGTATTTCATGGGCATTTCCATCCTAATGATGCTCATATCATTAACCGCATAGGGCAGCTTAGGGTAGGGGTGACGAAGGTATTGGAAGATGAAAGATTTTCCCCGTCTCTTCAGCGCAAGTATACGGTGGCAGATATGATCACGGGCTACGGTGTAGCGGAGGCTGTGCGGCATTATTACGACCTGTGGAAAGGGAGCATGAGTGTAAAACGTGCAGTCATCCAAGGCTGGGGCAATGTAGGCGCATCGGCCGGCTTCTACCTGGCCCAAATGGGAGTGAATATTGTAGGGATTATTGATAAAGACGGCGGATTGCTGAAGCAAGACGGCTTTACACTGGACGAGATCAAAGAGTTCTACCTGGGCCGTGATGGCAACAAACTGGCGGCAGCGGGGATGATCCCTTTTGAAGAGATCAATGCCCGGGTATGGGATATGGATTTCGAGATCTTCGTGCCGGCGGCGGCCTCTCGGTTGATCACCCGTGGGCAGGTAGACCGGATGATCAATGGAAAGCTGGAGGTATTCTCTTGTGGAGCCAATGTGCCTTTTGCCGACCCTGAAATATTTTTTGGGCCTACGGGGCTGCATGCCGATAAAAATTTTTCAGTGATCCCTGATTTTATTGCCAACTGTGGTATGGCCCGTGTTTTTGCCTATTTCATGGAAAACGAAGTGAGTATGGATGACCAGGCGATATTTGAAGATACTTCCGGTACCATACGAAAAGCTCTTGAGAAGCTTTATAAAAACAACCCGGGCAAAACCAATTTGGCGCGTACCTCGTTTGAGATAGCATTGAAGCAGCTCATTTAAGAGTTAATGCAACGATAACAAATGAAAACTCTCAATGTTCACCATATTTTATAGCTTTAAAGCTCCCTTAGGCAGGTCAATTTCTATTTTGTGAATTTCTCCTTAATTACATTATTTTAGCAAAAACCTTTACCTGTGAGCAGAGCACTTCGTATTCTTTTCCTCGTTTTTTTTACTACTTTATTTCTCCCTCCTGTTCACGCCACTTCTCTCGATCTTGACGGAAGCACTACCGAGTTAACCGATCAAGGCGAGGAGGGATCCCATGAGGCAGAGGAAGCCTCACACGCCCCACCAGGCTGGACAGTGATCCCATTCGTTACATTGTTATTAATGATTGCGACGGGACCGTTATTTTACGAGCATTTTTGGCATAAGAACTATCCAAAGGTTGCCATCGCCCTGGCTGCTATGGTGGTGTTGTATTATCTCTTTGTCCTGCATAATTCGCATAGCCCGATCCATGCACTGGCAGAATATGTTCAGTTCATTGCGCTCTTGGCCTCTCTTTACATTGCCTCCGGGGGGATTATGATCGATATAGATCAAAAAGCTACTCCTGTGGCCAATGTTGTGCTCTTGTTTATAGGAGCAGTCATATCGAATCTTATTGGAACCACCGGGGCTTCTATGCTGCTCATCAGGCCATTTATTCGCCTTAACAAGACCCGGATCAAAGCCTACCATATCATCTTTTTTATTTTTATGGTCAGTAATGTTGGTGGCTCATTGACCCCTATTGGCGACCCTCCTTTGTTTTTAGGGTTTTTAAAAGGAGTACCATTTTTCTGGACTATGGTCCACAATTTTCTGCCTTGGCTGTTTGCTTTGGCCATACTGCTGGTGATATTCTATCTTTTTGATAAAAGAAATACCTCTAGCCCCGGGCTGAGCGATGAAGAAATTACGTACAGTAACAAAATATCTTTGGTCGGTGCACGGAATTTTATTTGGCTGGGGGTAGTAATAGGTTCTGTTTTCTTGGATCCCAATGTATTGCACTGGGTGCCGGCTATCGACTATCACGGGCAGAAGTTTTCTTTTTTACGCGAGATCATTATGCTTAGTGTAGCGTTTTTTTCATTCAAATTCGCCAAAAAAGAAGCGATCCAAGGGAACGAGTTCAGCTTTGAGCCCATTCGTGAAGTCGCTTTTATTTTCATCGGGATATTTGGTACCATGATGCCGGCGTTGGAACTGGTAGGTGGATTTGCGGCATCCCCGGAGGGCTCTAAGCTGATCAGTCATAACACACTGTATTGGGGTACAGGTATCCTTTCCGGCTTTCTTGACAATGCTCCCACTTATATCAACTTTCTGACTGCGGCCCTTGCCGCTGAAGGAGGTACCATCTTAAAGATCGCAGATGTGGTGGACTTTGCAGAAGGCGGCCGCTTCCCCGGGTCCGTACTCGATCTTCAAGCCATATCGGTGGCAGCAGTATTTTTTGGGGCTTTCACCTATATCGGTAATGGACCGAATTTCATGGTAAAATCTATTGCAGAACAGATCGGGATCAAAATGCCGTCATTCTTT
The DNA here is from genome assembly GCA_028280565.1 of Fulvivirga sp. GTDB lineage: Bacteria > Bacteroidota > Bacteroidia > Cytophagales > Cyclobacteriaceae > Fulvivirga. Next base: position 3,650 of record JANQLQ010000306.1, on the reverse strand, counting down.
GGGTATATTATCCGGTTTTCTATTCCCATTTTGCTTCCACTCCTATTGATCGTATGGCTCGTGTTTTTTGCTTTCTTGTAGTGTAAGTGCCAGGGGTAAAACCCAGCCTCATATGATTTGCCCAAACGTATCCGAAAGATTGACAATGGTTCGGTTTTTTTAAAAAAACCTGTTCAGTTCATGGTTGTTAGCAACCCGTTATAATGGGTTAAGCCCGTATCGTGTACCGAACCACAGGAAGCCGTGATCATCCTGTACATATTCCTGTACATATGGGGTTATGGTATGCTGGGATAACCCTCCAGGCACCCTTGAAAAGCGTACTTTTTGGCTTTGAGCAAACAAGGGTGGGGCCTGCGAATAGTATGATGAATAACATACCTCTCACAAATGCATGTTATTGGAAAAGGGCTGCATTTACAATACGATGATATATTTATCCCGCATGATTGTAACATATACCAAACTGGAAGGAAGTGTTTTTACCTAGCTTTACATCTTCTTTATGGACTCAGGAAAATTACCATTGGATATGAAAAAGAATAGTAAAAACATATTGATCATTGGTCTTCTTGTGGCTGCCGGACTGCTTGTGTTCTCGCTCCGCCCGGGAAATAGTCCAGCCGGGGCTTACGACACAGAGGTGCAGGAATTACTGGAAAAGATGACCTTGGAAGAAAAAATTGGCCAGATGACCCAGGTCACGATCGATCTCATTTTAAAAGAGGATAAGACGGACGAGATCGACGAAGAAAAATTACGTTATACGGTCCTCGAAAAGAAGGTAGGGTCTATTTTGAATGTAAAGGGCCATGCTTATACCCTGGATACCTGGCACGCGATACAAAGAAGCATCCAAGAGTTGGCCACAACCGGCACTCCTAACAAGGTCCCGGTCCTGTACGGCATTGACGCAATTCATGGCAATAACTATGTGAAAGGGTCTACACTTTTTCCTCACAATATAGGTATTGCAGCCGCCAGGGATCTTCCATTAGCAAAAAATATAGCAGAAGTAACGGCTGCAGAAACACGTGCTACGGGGATCCGCTGGAATTTTGATCCTGTGCTGGGCCTGGGCAGGCAACCGCTATGGTCGCGATTTGAAGAGACCTTTGGCGAAGATGTTTACTTGGCCTCTACGTTGGGCCAAGCCACCATAGAAAGCTATCAAGGCGAAAGCTTGGACCAGCCTAATACCGTGGCTGCATGTATGAAGCATTTTATAGGTTACTCGCTTCCCTTGACCGGTAAAGATCGTACGCCTGCTTACATCCCGGACAATGTGCTGCGGGAATATTTGTTGCCTCCTTTCGAAAGGGCAGTGGAAGCAGGTGTAACTACAGTTATGATCAATTCCGGCGAGGTGAACGGGGTCCCGGTCCATGCCAGCAAATATTACCTTACTACTGTGCTCAGGGATGAATTGGGGTTTGAAGGAGTGGCCGTTTCCGATTGGGAAGATGTGATCCGGTTGCACACACGACATCGAGTGGCTGCTTCGCCTAAAGAGGCGGTAAGATTGGCGGTAGAGGCTGGGCTCGATATGAGTATGGTCCCGCTAGATTTTACGTTTTATGATCTTTTACTGGAATTGGTACAAGAAGGAACGATACCGGAAAAACGTATCGATGAGTCTGTGGCCCGTATCCTAGCGCTTAAGTTCAAATTGGGTTTATTCTCCGATCCCTTCCCGGAAGAAGAGGCAATCCAACAATTCCAGCTTCCCGTATACCAAGATCTGGCATTGGAAGCGGCTGAAAAAACTATGACTTTGCTGGAGAATAAGGATGATATTCTCCCTATTCCTTCTTCCGCCAAAGTACTCCTGGCGGGGCCGGCGGCCAATAATGTTCCTTCGCTTTTCGGGAGCTGGTCTTACACCTGGCAGGGTAGGGATGAAGCCCATTACCCCACATCCGTACTTACTGTGAAAGAGGCGTTAGAAAATAAAATTGGAGAGGCCAACGTGGTTTGCCGGTCGGTAAGAAAATATGCTGATCCACAGAATTTTGATTTAGATCAACTCCGGTCTGATGCAAAAAATGTGGATTACATCGTGCTGTGCCTTGGGGAAGATGCCTATGCTGAATCCCCGGGAGTTATTGACGACCTTACTTTAGATGCCGACCAGGTCGCGCTGGCCCAGGCAGCGATAGGTACCGGTAAACCGGTCATTTTGGTGCTGCTTCAAGGGAGGCCGAGGGGGATCTCTTCTTTTGTAGACGGAGTGCAGGGGATCTTGCTGGCTTATCGGCCTGCCTCTCGAGGCGCCGAGGCCATAGTGAACACCGTGCTAGGAGAAAACAATCCTTCCGGGTTACTGCCCTTCAGCTATCCACAACATACGGGGGATGTCGTTTTGTATGATCATAAATATACCGAGAGGATCAGGGAAGATATTCCCAACACGTATGGCGACGGGGGATACAGGCCCCAGTGGGATTTCGGGTATGGTTTAAGTTATACAACATTTGAATTCCGGGACCTTACCATAGATAAGCCCACCTTTCGTGGTGACGAAGCCATTACGCTAACGATCCAAGTCACTAATTCGGGAAGTAAAGGAGGGGACGTCCCCGTGGAGCTGTACGTCCGTGACCTTTATGCCTCTATCACCCCAAATTTCAAACGTTTAAAGCGATATGAAAGGATCAGCCTGCGCAGTGGTGAGACCCGGGAAATAGCTTTCACTTTGGATACCAAAGACCTTTCATTTGTCAATGCTGCCGGCGAAAGGGTAACGGAGCCCGGGACCTTTGAATTCATGGTGGGTGCTGAAACGGTCCGGGCAGAATTATTAGAGCCTGGTTCTTAAGGAAATCTCATAACCTAGGCTCGATGGAGTGCCCTTGAAAATTAGCTTTGAGACCTCCATTCACCTTAAAACTATGGTAGCCTAGGCTTGAAACGAGGTTTAGCATACTTTCACAGTCTTTCAACTGGGGAGTAGCTGCCGTTCTACGACAAAGTAGATTCCGGCTCTCCCAATGAACCCTCTCACAACCACCGGTACAGAATGACGGTCATTTTTTAATCGAGTCCAGGTTTGAGAGTAAAGCGTTTACTTTTGGCAAATTAGGGTGCGTTTTCAAAATATTTCGGGTGGTATGATCCTCGCAAATTTATCACTCTGACATTACCCTGGGGTAGTTTGGCTCATAAGCTTGGTGGGCCTTTGTGCATTTTAGCCTTGGTGGTAAAGCTTCCCCGGCCACCAAGGCACTAAAGCTCAAAGAATCACAAAGGGGTCTTCTTTACTATTTAACCTAGCCGTACTTTCGTGTTGAGCTTACGTTTATAAAAAATCTTCCTTTGTACTTTTAAAGGATGTTCTAATTTATCGTCATCGCGAATAACCCAAGGTGGGTTTGTAGGGTTAGCGGTGAAGTAATCCTCTACTTGAGAAGAGGTAGCAAAGTCCATGCGGTGTATTCTTTGGAGGGGATGGCTTCGTAGCCTTTGCACTGGCCTCGCCAGCCTACCTATGACATACTTTTTCAAAGTGATGAAAATCAAAATTTCACAAAATCCATTTTTGGGTATAACACGCTTAAAAAACTATCATTTTTCGTCATCGCGAACCCAGCGGGCGGGTTCATGGGTTTGCGTGAAGCGATCCCCCGACTATTAACGCTCGTAAGCAGTGT
>JANQLQ010000265.1 GCA_028280565.1 Fulvivirga sp. | reverse complement strand
AAGGCAATGGATGCGCATGTAGCCGCTAAAGCCCTTCCTCTTCAGCGGAAGGCCGCTACAGGCTCATCAAGATTTCAACAGGTAGCGGCTGATATGGGCGAAAAGTATGGTGTAGACACCTCCGGGTTAAAAGCCACACATCAATCCTCTTTTCCCGCGAAACTCAATGCAGAAGCTACGATCCAGGGAAACAACATCCACTTTGCCCCGGGAAAAGATACGGATTACAATATCCGGCATGAAGTGGCCCATGCCATTGATAACAAACTAAACGGTACGCCCAAAGGGGACCGGCTCGTCAATGGACAAAAAATAGATACGACGAGAGAAAAAGTGGTGGACCGGATGGCTATGCAGTCAATTACACAACGTAAAGTAATAGGGATAGGTAGGATGACGGGAGCCAAAGCTTTACCTTCAGCACAAGATGAGCGCCATTTACGTTCTCTTGCAGGGGGGATTTATACGGATGGAGTTATTCAACGAGCCCAAGTAACCCAACGTGTAGAATCTTATGAGATCCTATTCACTGCGGTAAGGGCTTTTATTGAAAGGGTAGGAAATTCTATGACCTTTCATAGTGTCATGGAATCACTAGATAATCTCTTCAATGCTCTCTCGGTATATGCTGGTAAAAAAGTGTTCAGTGTGAAGATCGGCTTACAAATTAGTAAAATATTTGTGGCGGCGGCCGCGATCAAGGAAGCTTATTCCGAAGGAAATGGAAGCAAAATATGGAAGAATTTGGTGAAAATTTGCGCTGCTTTATTCATTATTTATATAGAAATATACTGGAAAACGGGTAAGCCGGAAGCCATACTTATAGCTACGCTCCTGAAGGATCTGATACCCAAAATTACCAATGGGATGTTGGCAGGCATGGGCTGGGCGTAAGGGCCCGGGATGTACCCAAGCATCGAAACCAATTTTCAAACGCATACCGGTTAACCATGAAAATCCACCACGATAAAACCCAGGAACAACAAAGCTCGATTCTCCCGGGGGTCCAAAACGAACCCACCACCGGCGGCACTGCCACTATTGCAGACAACCGGCTCTCTACCGTTTACCAACGTAAGCTACAAGAAACCATGAATGCTTCCGTAGCCAGCAAGACATCTACTGGCTGGCGAAAAGAGAATAAAACTGGACTACCGGGCCACCTCAAAATGGGCATTGAAAGCCTCTCCGGCTACTCGATGGATGATGTAAAGGTCCACTACAACTCCAGCAAGCCCGCACAACTCCAGGCCCATGCCTATGCCCAGGGAACGGATATCCACCTAGGCCCCGGCCAGGAAAAACACCTGCCCCACGAAGCCTGGCATGTGGTGCAGCAAAAGCAGGGGCGGGTACAGCCAACGATACAATACCAGGGTAAAATAGCCGTAAACGATGACGCAGGATTGGAGAAGGAAGCGGATGTGATGGGGCATAATGCTTTAGGTTTGGGTGTAACAACCAGCAAGGCCGAAGGCCATGGAAATAAGCCGGGCCCATCACCCAGGGGACCAGTCTTTCCCCAACCGGTGGGTCTAACTGTACAGTTGACCAAAGAAGAAATAGATCAATACGATATGATCAAGGGCCTGTCGTTTAAAGACCTCATCGATTATCAAAGAGATTTTCAACTCAAAGTGATAAATGATCCCGAGCCCTTTAAAGAAGAGCTGACTACCGTGGGTTTTGAACATGAATTTGCGCAAAGTGACGGCCAGTGGCTGAAAGGTATTTCCGATTTGACCTTAACAAGATCCACCAGCCCCATCATGGCTGTGACCGGGTTACCCTTTGTATTGGAGACAGACGCCAATAGCGCCTTGGAGTTAGTGAGCCCCCCGTTTCTTTTGCAGACGGAGAAGGGCAGGCCCTTTCCCAAGCAGAAATTGGTGGATAAGGTAGACGAGATCATGTCAAGCCGGCTCAAAAAACTAGCTCAAGAAGCAAGCGATTTGAGTGACCTGGTAGCAAGGTTTAGAGGCTTAGGCATTCGGTTCGAGCCACTTTCGGTGCCTGTATTCCATGCAACCCACATTAGTCCAGCTACAGATCCTGCCATGATCAATGATTTCAAGCATAACCGCGTTAGTAAAGAAACCATAGAACAAATCCCCGTTCTTGAATCCAAAAAAAATGACGGTCGAAAGTTTAGCCAGGTCAACGTAGCCACAGATATAGAATCTGCCTTTTTTATGGACCCTGCTTTGAACCATATCGACACCCTGCATTACGAAACCATGCAAAAACATTTAGTAAGTAAAGCGATACTTGCATTGGATGACCGTGTGGTAGACAAAAACATGGTCTATTTTCTCCATAGCCTGGCAAAAGTACTCTTGTCCCAACTTGCGGTGTGGCCATTGAGGAAATTAAGGGAGCACCAAGATGAACAGTTTAAGAACCCAAGAAAAAGAGGAGACAAAACAATTGAAAAATGGTGGCAGTTTGCCATCCAAACATCATTCATCAAAGATGTAACAGGGATATGGATCAAAGACTCCATTGTCAATATTGGATTGGGTATATTATCAGTGGAGCAATGGAGGGAAATCAACCGGATCTTTAATAATCAAGCGTTTGTTTACCAGGTGGCTGATGTAACTATCGAGGGGACTGATGGCTTGATGCACATGGCTGCAAAATATTTCCACGTCAAAAAGGGTGGTATAAGGGGTTTTGTTAACAGGTTTAGAATAGAGTTGGCCAATGCTCTAAAAACTTTAATACAGTCAATCAAGGAGGTTTGCGGTCATTTAGATGCTGATGAGGAGCCTCTTCCTGTGCAGTTACCTCCCGACGTAGAGCGATATGGGCACAACCCCGCAAGCCACATTCGCGCCCGGCAAGATACCCTAATAGACCCACGAGGAGTAAACAACCACTTGATGAGAATACTATGGCCTGGGCGGTTCCTTCATGTCGCGGAAGTACGTGGGAACGCTCCATCAAATATTTTCGCTCAAACGAGTAAAAAGCTAAATGACATTTCCGAGAAGAGGGAAGGAGCCCCAGATTTCTTAAACGCGCGTAATACTCGTCAAAACCTGGGGAAAGTCGACTTAAATACCCTGGCATTCGATCAATTGGAAGTCCAATACAATTTAGGCATTGTAGAGATCCTATTTCGGCAACCGCGTGGGGTTGTGCCTACGGATTGGGACTGGCTAGGAGATTTTCCGTATAAAACTAATCTCCTGGACGTAGTACGGGAATACCTGCGACAAAATACCCCTAGAACAGTTTTGATCCAATTAAATGAAGGTTTGGATGTTGATCTTCCGGTAGTCTATAAACCTAGGCAAAGCTATAATTGGCTGATAAGCGAAGAGATCGTTCACTCGATCTTATTAAATGAAAAAGTAAAAAATGGCAGCGATCTACATAAAAGCCTGTTAATGGCGATAAACGCATTAAAAAAGTATGAAGCTGAAGGGGAGTGACAGGTTACGGTTCTGCGTCGGAAATTTACCTGCATTTGCCGTGTTTGTGATAGTGAACAGGACGATTACAGGCTATTTTGCCAGTAAAACCGGGGCAAATCGCTTATAATGAAAA
>JANQLQ010000182.1 GCA_028280565.1 Fulvivirga sp. | reverse complement strand
GGGGCGATGACGAAAAATGATAGTTTTTAAGCTTGTTATACCCAAAAATGGATTTTGTAAAATTTTGATTTTCATCACTTTGAAAAAGTATGTCATAGGTAGCTTATTCTTGAGATTAAAAAAAGAAGTAGGGATGATCAAAAAACAATTTCAATATCTCCTATTGTCAATGATAGCCATGTCAAGTTGTGAAGAAAACGGTGGTAGCCTTACGGTCAGCGAGTTCGGAAAAGTGGATGGGAAACAGGTTCAGCTTTACGAGATCGAATTCCCGGGCCAGTTAAGGGCAAAGGTGACCAACTATGGAGGGATCGTCACGGAATTACGAGTACCTGGTAAAACCGGGGAATTGGAAGATATAGTACTGGGCTATGATCACCTGCAGGGTTACCTGGATAAAACGCCCTACTTCGGCGCATTGGTCGGCCGATATGGTAACCGGATCGCTCATGGCAAATTTACACTGGACGGAAAGGGATACACATTAGCTACCAATAACGGCCTCAACCACCTGCATGGAGGTACAAAAGGGTTCGATAAAGTGGTTTGGAACGTCATTGACACGAAAGAATCCAAGGAAAGCATTCACCTGGTGTTGCAATATGTGAGCAGAGACGGTGAAGAAGGATACCCCGGAAAGCTACTCTCCACGGTGACCTATACGTTCACCCCAGCAGAATTTACGATCGAGTATACTGCTACGACCGATAAAGCCACCATTGTCAATCTTACCCAGCATACCTATTTCAATCTTTCCGGTAATTTAAAAGAAGACATCCTAGGCCATGAGCTTCAGCTAGACGCCACGGCCTTTCTCCCGGTAGACAGCACCTTGATCCCTACCGGTGAGTTGCGACCTGTTGCGGGCAGTCCTTTTGATTTCACCTTACCAAAAGCCGTGGGGAAAGAGATCAACGCTGAAGACCAGCAGCTCGCCTACGGCTTAGGTTACGATCATTGCTGGGTACTGGACGGGGGCAAGACCACCTCACCACGACGGGTGGGCATCCTCTATCACCCGTCCAGTGGCAGGCGTATGGAAGTGCATACCACGGAGCCGGGCTTGCAGTTTTACTCCGGTAATTTCCTGGACGGATCCATTACCGGTAAGGGAGGTAAAGTATACCCTCACCGGTATGGCCTTTGCCTGGAGACACAGCATTACCCTGGCTCCCCCAATCAACCGGGCTTTCCCGAGGTGGTTTTGAGGCCCGGGCAGGAATACCGTTCCGTAACCAGCTATAGATTCTCTGTTGAGCAATGATCGTAATGATCCGAAAACTCCGTGCTGGCCAAAGGGCAAGGCGTATGCTACGACAAATAATACTTTGCAGCAGGCTAATAGCAGGACTTTTGCCTGGGGTTGCCTTATTTTCATGTGATCAAAAAGACACCCCACCGAATGTCATCGTTATGCTTGCGGATGACATGGGCTATTCAGACCTTTCCTGTTTTGGTGGCGAAGTGTCCACGATAAACATAGACAAGCTGGCCAATGAAGGCGCACGATTCACCCAGTTTTACAACGGCGCCAGGTGTTGCCCCACCCGTGCGAGTTTGTTAACAGGCACTTACGCCCAACAGGCCGGGGTAGGGTACATGACGGCTCACTGGGGGGAAGGCGCCTACCAGGGCCACCTCGCAGGTGACGTGCTGACGATGGGAGAGGTGATGAAGGCGAACGGTTACACCACGTTCCACACCGGAAAATGGCATGTAGGCAATCGGAAAAATGAACAAACGCCCTCTAACCGGGGGTTTGACCGTTCGTGGTGGAGACAAGGTAAGGTCCATTACTTTGATGCATCCCCGGGGATGATCTACCTGGACGACAGCACATGGACCACGGACGACCCTGGTTATTATTTGACAGATTATACCGGGGCGTATACCATTAAATTTATAGAAGAGGCAGTAGCCGCCGGGCAGCCATTCTTTGGCTATGTCGCTTGGGATGCCTGCCATTGGCCGCTGCATGCCAAAGGAGAATATATTTCCCGGTACCGGGAGCGCTACGGTATCGGTTGGGACGAGGTGCGCCAGGACAGGCTAAGGGCGCAGGAAAAACTCGGCCTGCTCCGCCCGGGCTGGAAGCTGCCCGGGAGAGATGAGGCTATACCGGCTTGGGAGGATATTCCAAGGACGGACAGGGGCCGGTGGATCGAAAAGATGGCCGCATATGCCGCGCAATTACATTCGCTGGATGAAAACATAGGCAAAGTGATCCGCAAGTTGGAACACCTGGGAATCGCCGATAATACGGTTATTTTTGTCCTGTTTGACAATGGCGCTTGCGCCGAAGCCATTGGATGGAGGGACCAGGGTATGCCCGGGACACCCGGATCATATATAGCTTATAATATGCCTTGGGCAAATGTGAGCAATACGCCTTTTCGATCGTACAAGCATTTTGTTTACGAAGGCGGGATCTCCACACCCATGATCATGTGGGGTGGAGGTGTGCCTTTGGCGAAGGTCGATGCTATGGCCCATATCATTGACATCCTACCTACCATACTGGAATTGACCGGTGGAAGCTACCCCGGCGCGGATAATCTCCACGCTCTGGAAGGAAAAAGTGTATTGCCACTATTATCCGGTGAAAGCGAAACGATCCACGAATGGCTGTTTTGGGAGCACGAAGGCAACCGGGCTGTGCGTTACGAAAACTGGAAGCTGCTGTCCAGGTTTAAGCATGACACCACCTATTTCAAAAGATGGCATTTCCCCAAAGATCCTCGTGACCAAGAGTGGGAATTATACAACATTGAAAACGACCGGACCGAACAAATTGAACTTTCCGGGCAGTACCCCGAAAGGGTTAAAATAATGGAAAGCCGCTGGCAGGAATGGGCTAACCGGGTAGGAGTGATCCAGGGATTAGGATCATATGACGGTAAACGATTGAAGGAGAATGTGAATTAAACTAGTCATTGAGTTACATAAAGCTAAACGGCCCAAAAATAACGGTATCTAACAGTGGCAGGACTACTGAATGGGAGTATCAAAAAATAAAAAAGATCGTCATTCCTGCCGGCGTTTGTGGGCAGGTCGGAGGGAGAGCAGGAATCTGCGAAGTCGCCAAACGGGAACCTAGAACAACGCTTCACGGTCAACGACAAGGCAGATTATTGTTCTTACACAGTCTCACATATAGGGCAGACAATAGTGAAGCCTAGGTGAGATCGTGGATGCGAGATTTCAAAGTACTTTATTTAATGCTAATGGACTAAAATAAACGCCCTCAATAAAATCCTCCATAATTATCGATGGCAAGATCTCAATGGTAAAGTACTAATAACTCAATAACCCAGTAACTAAATATACAAATCATGACCAAGACATTTTGTATACTCATGTCCAGCCTGTTTTTCTACGGGTGCCAGGCCGTGCAGGATCAGCCTGCCAATATCCTTTTCATTTTCATAGATGACATGGGCTATAGTGACCTCGGTAGCTATTGCAACGCAGAAGTACATACGCCCAATATTGATCAGCTTGCCAGTGAAGGGATACGTTTCCATCAATTCTACGTCAATTCGCCCATTTGCTCGCCTTCCAGGGTAGCTGTTACAACAGGACAGTACCCCTCCCGCTGGGGCATAACTTCGTTTATACACACCCGGCAGGCCAATGCGGATCGAGGCATGAAAAATCACTTAGCCCTGCAAGCGCCTTCCTTACCCAGGGAGTTGCAAAAAGCAGGGTACTATACGGCGCACATTGGCAAATGGCACATGGGAGGAGGTAGGGACGATGGCAACGCGCCACTCATTACCGAATATGGTTTTGATGAATCCGTTACCCAGTTTGAAGGCCTTGGGGAGAGATACCTGGCCACCTATGAAACCTTACCCCAGCTAAAAGACAGCACTCGCATACTCGAAAAATGGTCGGCTGCCCTGGGCCGCGGCCCCATCCACTGGGAAAAACGGGAGAATTTTACAAAACAATTTGTTGACCATGCCATCCGGTCCATCGAGCGGGCCAAATCAGTACATAAACCTTTTTACATAAACCTCTGGCCGGATGACATCCATACGCCACTAGAACCTCCGAAAGAACTGAGAGGGGATCTTTCCACCAGGGCCCGGTTCCTGGGGGTCATGCACGAAATGGACCGGCAGATGGGACGTTTGTTCGAATACATTAAAAACGATCCTTCACTGGCGCAGAACACACTGATTATTTTCACCAGTGACAATGGCCCGGATAAAGAAGTCAATAAAGCAGGACACTTACGGGGCTATAAAACTAATTTGTACGAAGGAGGTATTCGTGTACCCTTCATTGCCTGGTGGCCCGGGAAGATCCCAAAGGAGATGGAAGGTACCCTCAATAAGCGGACGGTTATGGCTGGAATTGACCTTCCCGTCACTTTCAGGGCCGTGGCAGGAATTCATCCTGGTGAAGAAGGAGACCTTGACGGGGAAAATATGCTACCCGCCATCTCGGGAGTCACTACACCCCATCGGGCCGGGGCACTGTCTTGGCTACGCCCTCCCGACCGTCCCGGGTACCATGGGGAAAACGATCCGGATCTCGCCATTCGAATGGGTGATTTTAAATTACTCATGGACGTGGACGGCTCCAATGTACAGCTTTACAACGTAGTGGAGGACGAGGCAGAAAGCAACGATCTTGCGGCATCAAACCCAGCGAAAGTAGAGGAATTGAAGCAAAAGTTAATGGATTGGTACCTGGACTATCCGCACCAGGTGGATCGGTCTCTGTACCGGGGTTTGGAATAGGAAGCTTTTGATCATCAGTCAGCAAAAGGCAAAAGGCAGTAAGCAAAATAGGGGTTTGCCGATTGCTTATTGCCGACTACAGGCTTTAATAGCAAGGACTAGCAAGTAGTTTAACCGTCAAAGTAGATATGACTGGACGCTAACAGGTCAAAATTGGATCCTGCGAGGCGCAGAAAATGGTTCGTGACATAAGTTGTTTTTACTCATCCGTATGAACATAAACAGTTGAACAATAGGCCATTATATTTGATGAATTCAAGTCAATTTTTGATAATTATTCGTTATTTTTTTTAAAAAACTTACATTTGACATTAAAATGTGATATAAAGTTTAAAAAAACTTTTATTTATGTCATTTCTTATCGTTCTTAGAATTCTAATCTTCGAAGTGCCCACTTTTTCACTTCTGTTGTCAGCTTTAATTTCAGTGCCTTTGGTAAAGTTTTAGCGCGGTCATTATAGTTGTTTTTTCAGCTATTGTTCAGTCATCATAAATTGGAACAATAATGAAAATATGGAACTTAAGATGCTGCGTTTGGTTCAAAAATCCTCTTTTTGAAAAGCCAGCGGGCATTTTCATTCAGCCTAGTATACCACCTTAATGCGCCATTGTATTGCGCGAAATTTCATAACTCTTAAATCTAACCTTACCTTAAAACCAATGATCAAAAAATCTACCGTTTACTCATCGGGAGATGAGAAACCCCATTTACTATGGTTTAGAAGAAGAAAGGATCTCTTTTTTCTTGTATGCCTATGCATTTTCGCCACGTTAAATGCCCGGTATCTTCACGCACAAAATATTGAGAAACGAGCTGGAGAATCGGTGGTTTGTCTTGCTAAATTTGAAGATCAATTCAGCAGGACCCAAGTTCCTAAGGATTTTCTCAGCAACTACCGCTCCAGTTTAGAGCAAGTTGCTACCGCCGAATTTGAGGTTACTTTTGGGCCTGGGGCCCAGGCCAATGCAGAGGCACGTGCTGCTTTTGAGTTTGCGTTAGACATTTGGGCCACGCAAATTGTATCACCTGTACCCATTAAAGTTTTCGCTGATTTTGCCAATCTTGGTCCCGGGGTTTTGGCCTCGGCGGGACCGGCATACAATGTTAGGAATTTTCCGGGTGCCCCCGAACCGGATATCTTTTACCCTGCTGCTTTGGCCAATGCACTAGCCGGTGAGGTACTATTCCCTGAAGAAGACTTCGATTTTGTCGTTAACATAGGCAATGGTATCCCTTGGTATTTTGGCCTGGATGGGAATACACCCGCCGGGCTTTTCGATTTTGTGACCGTAGCGTTGCATGAGTGTGGGCACGGGCTCGGTTTTATTACCATAAGGAGCTTTACCAATGCTGGTGTAGGAAGCCTCAGGTCCAATGGCTCACCCGCCATTTTCTCGGTATTTATGGTGGATGGTGACGGAAATCCAATACTCGATCTTCCAGATCCATCTACTGAATTAGGAGACGCCTTTACCGGTGGTGATCTCTTTATAGATGGCGACTTCACCCGGGCCGCATTGGGCGGTGACCGACCTGAGCTTTATGCCCCCAGTACTTTTGCAATAGGGTCAAGCCTGGCCCACTGGGATGAGGCGGCGTTCCCCGCTGGAGATATCAACTCGTTAATGACACCATTTATAGGCTCTGCCGAGTCCAATTTCGATGTCGGGGATATCACCCGTGGCTTATTCAGGGATATGGGCTGGGTCATTAATAACCAAGAGGCTCCTCCTATAGTAGCCAACCCGACAACTTTAAATGTTGAATTGTTTGTGGGGGACACATTAACCCAATTCATTCGCGTATCCAGTGTTTCCGATACCATTGTAAATGCTAGCATTTCTGCCAACCCTGGTAATTCCACTATTGCTTCTTTGAGCCCTACGGAATTAAGTCTCGCCAGTAGGGAGACGGACTCGATCAGGGTCATCCTTAGCGCAATCGACTTGGCCAGCGGATCTTACAACGATACCATTTTTGTGGAAGCCGTAGGAGAGTTCCAGGCTCTCATTATCCCAGTATCAGTCAGGGTATTGGATGGCACCGAAGCACCAGTGATCGATATATTCCCCAGCTTTTTTGATGAAACACTTCAGCAATTCCAGGTAGAAAATCTGCCCTTACTGATAGGTAATACGGGAGATGCAGACCTTGAATTTAGGATCACGGTAAATGATGATTCCTTAATGGATTTCGATAGCCGGGTAAGAGCATCAGACCTGGCCATTTTAGAACAAGGATTTAGTACCCGGGCTTACCCGGTCAACCGGGAGTCTTCCAGTCTAAGTGCGCTTGTGAGGGGAGACTTTGACACCTATAACCAAGTAGTAACTTCTTTGTATGCCACGGATTTCGAAGATTTCACACTTGGAGATATTGATGACCAATTAGGGTGGGGCAGCCAATTTGCCAATAACTGGGTGATCTCTTCCGATAATCCCGCAGGGGGTACCCAGCATATCCGGGGGGTATCCGATGGATTAGGAGGCACACGCCAAGGCAATATTTTGGCCCTTTCACCTTCCATTACCCCGCTTGATGCGCCTTTCATGGTCATGTCCGTAGATGTGAACCTCACCGGTTCCGGGGTCACCTGGGAGATCATCACCCAATCTAACACCGAGGCCCAAGTCAATACGCGGTTACGGTTCAACCCGGACGGCACCATCGATGCCCTGGTCAACCCGGGAGGTTTCGTGCCGGTCAATGCTGTTATTCCTTCGGGATATTTTAATGTAAAGATCATCGTGGATAAAGATGATGCGACGTTCACCATTTACTTCGACGATGAGATCATATTTTCAGGGCAGGGCTTCGCAAGCACTATAGAACAGGCTGTTTTCCTATCCCTGATGGAGGAGGAAGGACCTACCTTTGATGCGGATAACCTGGAAATTACGGATGGAGATCCCAACGCCTTCTTCGTGTCGGTGAACCCGTTTTCTGGTGTGGTGCCGTTTGGCTCCTTAGAAACAGTCAATGTTAAATTAGATGCCCGCACATTAGATCCCGGAAATTATTCGGCCAATCTTACGATCAACAGCAATGACACGGTAAACTCACCTGTGAACATACCCGTGAACTTAACCGTGATCCAACCTCCTACGATTACCGTAGCACCCGATTCCATAATTGCTGCGGTGGATGTACAAGTGGATATACCCCCGGTAAAAACCGGAATGTTCACCATTTCGAATAGCGGGGACGCTCCCTTGGAATTTGAAACCTCGTTAGGCCCGATCGACTTTAATCCCGGGATGGCCGCTGTCAGTATTCCTGTCACCTCGCTAAACATGACGAATTATGGGATCGGGAATACGGATAAGCTCCAAGAAAAGTCAGTCAAGACTTCCACTGAACTCGCGCGCAGCGCAAAACCGGGGAAAGAACCCGTGATCATCGCCAACAACGTCACCTTTGACGATTCAATTTTTTATGATACGGGCATTCCATTCCCTACCAGCTTTTCCGGGGTAGATACGGCCCCTTACACTTCCGCTATTAAATTTGATGCGGAAAGTGACTTTACCCTGACCGCGGTACGCAATGGCTACCGGACGGAGGCAGTGGCCGACCCGGTCATTATCCTTGAAGTATATCGTGGTGGGGATACGCCAAACGATGGGGAACTTCTGCTGCAACAAACCATAACACAAGCCAGCACCGAAGGGATTGTTGTGCTGGAGATCTTAGAAGAACCACTGAGTTTTGCAGGTGGAGAATCTTTTTGGGTGGTACATAAGTATCCTGATGGGATCTCCTTTCCCCAAGGAGTGGATGATAATGCCACACAAAGGCCTAACACCTACTTCTTCAGCGGCGATGGAGGGGCCACCTACAATCCATCCGGTTTCGTATTTTTGGTGAGAGCGTTAAGCGGGGACATCGAGGAAAGCTACATCACACTTGAACCCACAGCGGGGTCTGTAGCGCCCGGTGGATCAGTGGATGTGCAGGTGACATTAAATGGGGAAAACCTGGCCAATGGCACCTACCTCACCGATATATTGATAGCCAGCAACGACCCTATTACTCCCGGGGCACGTGTGGTTACTGACTTTACCGTATCTGGGCAGCTGCCTGCCATAGCGATCTCAGATGAGTTCATACTTTTCAATAGCGTGTTCTTAGGTGCCGAGGCCCAGCGGAGTTTTACGATCACTAACGAAGGGCTAGGCCAGCTAAATGTATCTAGCATAAGTTCTGATAACCCCGATTTTACTGTGAACATCCCCAGTATCGTTTTAGGGTCGGGAGAAAGTGCCGAGGTAGCTGTTACGTTCTCACCTTCGGCATTAGGCAGTATTAACGGCATTATTTCAATTGAAAGCGACGCCCCTGGCATGTCATCGCTGGAAGTAGTGGTAAACGGTGTAGGCACCGAGCCGCCCCTGGCGCGTTTTAGCCCGGAATCCGTAGAAGAGACTGCGGATGCCGGTACAGTAGTGGAATCGAGCATCTCCTTGGTCAATGATGGCAACTCCCCGCTGATCTTTTCATTTCCCGATCTTGCCGTGGCCGCCGCCTTGGCTAAACCCGGCGTGCAGTTGAACAACACCGAAAAGATTGATTTTGGGGCTTCGGAAATGAGCCTGGAAAAAGGCGCCGATGACAATAGGGTAGGTGCCCCCGTGTTATACAGCTTGGGAACAGATAACGGCTTCGGCTATACTTGGATCGATAGCGACGAACCCGGTGGGCCGGTATACAACTTTGTGGACATCACGGCCAGCGGTAACGAGATCACCCCGATGCTTGGCGCTGACGGTACCATGGAGGTAAACATGACTTTCCCCTTCGAGTTTTATGGTCAAACGTATAATATCCTGTTCATCAATGCCAATGGCTATGTTTCATTTGATCCTATTGGAGGTAGTTCTTGGGTAAATACCCAGATCCCGGACGACGGTAACATCAATAATATCATTGCCGGTTTTTGGGATGACATAGAGCCCCAGAATTTTAACGGTGCAGTACATTATGAAGATTTTGGGGATCGTTTCATTATTCAATGGACAGATGCGGCCAGGATCGGGGGCAATGCCGATCAAACGTTCACTTTTCAGATTGTACTTTACAGTAATGGAGATATTGATGTATTCTATGATGATGTTGACACAGCCATTACCACTTCTGGTACAGTAGGTATTGAAAATGCCGACGGTACCGATGGAGCGCAGGTGGCTTTTAACACCGAGTATATCAAGAATGGTTTGGCCTTAAGATTTGTCAAACCTGCTATCTCTATAACCCCGTTTATCAGCCAGGCCACTCCCATGTCAGGGGTAGTGCCCGCCGGGGGACAGCGCGAAATATCAGTTTCCCTGGATGCCACCGAGCTTAACGACGGTGTATATTTCGATGAGCTGACCGTGTCCAGCAATGCGCCTGTGGCTACAAGCAGTTCTGCTTTATTCCAATTGACCGTGATCGGGTTCCCTGAAATAGACGTCACTCCTGATAGCTTGAATTTCGGACCTTTGTTCGTTAGTTTGAGTAGTTCGGCGTCCTTGCTTGTAGAAAATGTAGGCTCCAAAACACTTGAGATATCGAGCATTTCCAATATGAATACGGATTTCGTCATAGATACAGTGGCGCCCATCACCCTCCTGCCGGACCAGTCGTTGCTGGTAGGTGTTCGCTTTACACCCACTAGTTTTGGACTTATTGAAGACCTGCTCACCATAGTAAGTAATGATGTTTTTGGTAATGAAACCACCCAGGTGTACTTGTCTGGTATCGGGGTAGATCCTCCTGTCATCAGTGTTTCGCCCGATTCTATCGGAGTAGTGATCAATGAGGGAGATTCTACCGTTGAGACCGTCAGTATTACCAATGAAGGCAACTTTCCGCTCAGCTATGCATTGAGCCCTCCTTTCTTTGCACAAGCCGGTGGAAACGTAGAAGTCGCTCAATATCCTGTACTTGATCTTCCAAAGATTAGAAGCAAGGAGGCATTGGATAACAGGGTAGGAGCGCCATTCCTTAACGCCAGCGGCGGACCCGGTACCTTTGGGTATACATGGGTGGATAACAATAGCGGTGGTCCTGCCTATGATTTCATGGATATTAGTGGAACCGGCCAAGTAGCTAACGTGGGTAATGACGGCAACGAAAGAGTGTCATTGCCTTTCACGTTCAATTTCTTTGGCCTGGACCAAGACAGTGTCACCATAGGCGCCAATGGTTTCTTGACCTTTGCCGAACTGGTAGGATCTAACTTTATTAATGATCCCATCCCGGACACCGATAACCCGAATTTCTTGATCGCTGGAATGTGGGATGACCTGGAACCCGCTGATGGGGGCGGTGTTTTCTACCAAGGCGCATCCGATTATTTTATCGTTCAATATGAAAATATCCCGGGTTTCGGTTTCCCGCCATTCATCCCTATTCCTGATCCTGTGACATTCCAGGTGATCCTCTTCCCGGATGGCTCTATAAAGGTGCAGTACGCTAATGTGAATTCTACGATCAGGACCAGTTCAACAGTCGGGTTGGAAGGACCTATGGGAATGGATGGCCTGCAAGTTATTTTTAACACGTCGTTCTTAACCGACGAGTTGGCCATTACGTTTACGCCTCCAATTTTAGGTTCAGTAGGACCTGGTGAAACTGAAGAAGTGCCCATTACTATATTCACGGAGGGCCTCGAAAGTGGGGGAGTAGCCGCTGGAGAGATCCGTATATCCAGTAACGATCCGGTCACACCCCAGGTAAGTGTGCCCGTGGTCGTGGAGGTATTGGATCTTCCCGGGATACAGGGTCTTACTTTGATCAATGCTGACTTGAACGAAGAAATAGGCCCGTTGATGGAAGGTGACGTGATTGATTTGGATAACTACCCGGTGAATAGCTTTAGTGTAGTGGCTACTCCTGATGCTGAAGAGGTACGCAGTGTGGTCTTTGACTTTAACGGGGTAAGTAGGTTCCAGGTGGAAAATACGGCGCCTTATTCCTTAGATGGTGATGCCGCAGGGGGTACCCGGTACAACCCCGTAGAGTTCCCGATAGGGATGAATACCATTACTGCTACACCTTACACGAGGGGCGGTGGTAATGGTGAGCCCGGTATAGGACTTACCGTGAATTTTGAGGTCATAGGAACCCCTGTGATGGATAACTGCTACGGTGGCGAAGTATTGTCTTATTTACCCGGGGACCGTAAAAACGGGCTAGCACTACCCGGTAGCAGGTCTGATGCAACAAGAGCGCTCGGCATACCCCAGGAAAACGACAGCTACAACTTCGTGGCGTTGGGCTTTGGGGGATCAATAGAAATAGCCATGGAATGTGCGGTGATGGATATGCCGGGTAATGATGTGCTCGTGATAGAAACTTCTTTCCGGGATGCGGATCAACCTTGCGAATCTTACCCGGAAAAAGCATGGGTAGAGGCTTCTGAAGACGGTGTTAACTGGGTAGTGGTCGCTGACGAGATATGCAAAGACGGGGCGATTGACATCGCGAATGGAGGCTTGTCCAGCGCAACCTATTTCAGGATCACCGATACTAGCGACCCTAACGATTTCAGGGGCGTAAATGCCGATGGGTATGACCTGGATGCCATCGTACGGATCAACACTGTACGTGATACCGCGGGTCAAATTGCTCTTGTGAAAGCGCTGACGGATGAAGTGAACGTAGTGGCGGACGAAGAAGATGTGGAAATAAGAGTTTTCCCTAACCCTGTTGACGACCATGTTAACTTCTCCTTCAAAGGTGAGGATAGTAATATTACCACGATCATTTATGATATGAGGGGAGAAATTATTCACCGTTCCAACCTGCAAATCACAAATGGTGAAGAAAGCGGCTTGATCCGTATGGGACAGTATCGTACCGGTCTTTACCAAATGCAAGTGATCAATGAGTCCGGGGGGATAATCTCCCAGTTTAAATTCTTTAAACGCTAGGTTTTACTCGTTTGGTTAATGAGGGGCTGTCTTGATAAGGCAGTCCCTCTTTTTTTAAGCCAGTCCTACTTTATTCCCTGTAAAGTGTTGAATTCTTTGTATAGTATTGATAACCAGAATTATTTCACTTAGCCGTCATTCCTGTCTGCCCTGTGTGTGAGGCAGCGCGAGAACAGGAATCTGCTGTGTCGTAAAACGGAAACCACTCCCTAGTTTAGAGAACTGTGAAAGTATTCTAAAACCTGGACTCGATAATTGTTGATCAGTTTGATGTTACCCAGGGCAGTTTTGGCTCGTAAGCTTGGTGACCCTTGGTGTATTTGCGTCTTAGTGGCCGGGGAAGCTTCGCTTTAGCAAATTAGGCGACATTTTTAAGATGTTTCGAGTAATGCGAACCTTGTAATGAGCAGTATACGCGGGATTTTGTGGTTCTAAGTCCGTGTTCATTTTCTTTTGCACGCCCAAAAGAAAACGAACCCAAAGAAAAAGGCGCCAGCAACAAAGCCCATTTTCCCCGCGA
>JANQLQ010000146.1 GCA_028280565.1 Fulvivirga sp. | reverse complement strand
GGGGATGGCTTCGTAGCCCCCA
This sequence comes from Fulvivirga sp., assembly GCA_028280565.1. Taxonomy (GTDB): domain Bacteria; phylum Bacteroidota; class Bacteroidia; order Cytophagales; family Cyclobacteriaceae; genus Fulvivirga. The sequence continues at coordinate 15,381 of JANQLQ010000146.1, read as the reverse complement.
GCACCCTCACCGCCAGCCTCGCCAAGACGATCCGTTTTTTATTTTGTCATCCCAACTCCAAGCATTTTTGCGAAAATAGGCGGACACGCTGGGAGGGTCATTTTTTACCGTTTTGTCGTCCTTTTTGCGAAAATGTACTTATTCGCTATGATGATAGATAGGACTTTTTACTTCCTTAAACCTGAAAAAGATCTCTTACGTTTTTTTATATTTTATGTACCAGCTTGAGCCTGCTCTTGACTATTAAAACAAGACGCCAAAGTCTTAAAAAAGATCACTTCAACCTACCAAATCCTGGGCTTGCTTCCCCTGTCCAGGGGCATAAGCAAAACACCGCCTGACGTTCAACGAGCTATTTGGCAGTTGGCCTGGAAAACCGCATTCTACGTCTTTTTGAACTTTTCTTTTATTAAATAAAAACACAAATTTATTATATATTATTATTCAATTAAATTATTATTATTATGTCTTTCAAAGCTTATTTAAACTTGGACGGAAAAGATTATCGCGTCCTGAAGTGCGATTACGAATTCACCCAAAAAGTGGATGCAATCGGCAAACCCTCTTCCATAAATTATGGAGGTCGTATTGATATCACTATAGAAAGTACAGACAGTGATTTACTCCCTAATTGGATGGTAGATAACTATGAAAGAAAGTCAGGCACGATCACTTTTAAGAAGGCTGACAGCGATGCCAAATTAAAAGAGGTGAAGTTCGAAGACGGGTATTGCGTTAAGTACCGTGAGAATTTCGATGCCTACAATGAAGAAACCATGACCGAAACATTCACCATTTCAGCCCGAAAGATTGAAATAGGAACGGCATGTCACGAAAATGAGTGGGTCTGATCATTATGTTCCATTGACCTAACGTATTTAAATGCCCGCTTATCCGTGGGCATTTTTTTTCATATTCCCACCCTAGCCCGCTGGCAAGGGTAAGGAAATCCAACTTACGCTACACTTAAAGAAAACCCATTACCATGAAAGGCTTACCCGATCTGCAAACACGCGTTGAAATCTTTATAGACGGTATCGATGGTCCTATTCGGTATTCGAATTTAAGCATATACCAACCTATCCATGGCCATCATTCGTTCCGGTTTTTATGGAGGCTAGACCTGCAATCCGTCATGGATATGGCGAGCCGCGAAGACATGGCCCAAAAATTTTTGGGAAAACCTGTGCATATTAAAATGGGAGATCATTTTTGTAAATACCTGGTCACCAGTACAGAAATCCAAGGACAAAGCAATGCTTCATCGGGCCTGGTCATTTCCGGCGCTTCCCCCACGCTGCTGATCGACGATGTACCCCAAAACCAAGCTTACGAAAATGCAGATCTTACCAAGATCATCAACGAGGCCCTGTCGGATGTCCCGGGCAACCTGCTGAGTACAGACGTTAAACCGAATACAAGCGGGACCTTTCCCTACATCGTGCAATACGGTGAAACAGATTTTCAATTTCTCCGGAGACTTAGCGCCCGGTATGGAGAATTTATGTACTACAACGGGGAAAAGCTGGTGATCGGTCCACCCCAGCAAGGTGGACCTACCCTTGTCAATGGGATAGACCTTAGCTACATGCACCTTACTACGCAGTTACGCTCTTCTATCTATCCCTTCACAAGTTACGACCCCCTCACCGGCGAAGAAAGTAACGATGAAGTCGGTTTTCCCTCGGCACCGGGAGGTGATCTTTATCTTTCTGCCGCGGTAGACGCTTCAAAGCAGCTCTTCAGGGGTTCTGGCGCGAAAAAAGGATATGTAAATCACACTTCCACCAAAGCAGAATTAGAAAAATTTAAAGAGCTGAAAGAAAAAGCTTATGTGGCCAATCTCGTCAAATTTAAAGGCAAAAGTATCAATGCCGATCTAAAGGCCGGTTTAACGTTCAACGCGGACCGGGGCCATAGCCAGGGCGAGTACATCGTTACTTCCATTACGCACTTTTCCGAAAGTGATGGTAAGTATGAAAACCTGTTTGAAGCCGTACCGGCTTCGATAGAAGTACCTCCTTATACCGTCCCGGAAGCTATCCCGTTAGGCGAAACACAAACGGCCACGGTTACCGATAACAATGACCCGGAAGGACTTGGCCGGATCAAGGTGGCATTTCACTGGAATAAAGGGGTGGATAGCCCATGGCTAAGGATTGTATCTCCTCATGGAGGCGGAGACAAAGGTTTTTATTTTATCCCCGAGACAGGGGAAGAGGTACAAATAGGGTTTGAAAACAACAACGCCGAAAAACCTTTTGTATTAGGCACCGTCTACCACGGCAGCGCCAAACCGAACGGGTGGAACACCGCCGAAAATAACATCAAAGCCATCCGGACCCGCACCGGTCATTCGATAGAACTCCACGACGAGGCAGGAAAGGAACACATCGTTATTTACGATAAGAGTGGCAATGTGATCCATATCGATACCGCCAATAACACGATCACTGTTTCAGCCCCGGATGTGGTGAACATCGCTTCTAAGGAGATCAATATCGCAGCCGAAGACACAGTGAATATCGGGGCAAAGGAAGTCAACATCATGGGCAGCAAAAAGGTAAGTGTAGCCAGCGATACACAAATTGAAGAAGGAGCGCCTAAGGTCACGATCGTGGGAGAAAGCAACGTGGAAGTATCAGGCCAGATGATCGATGTGAACGGCCAAGCCATGACCAATGTAAAAGGAGGCCAGCTATTCTTAAACTAAGACCATGAGCAACCAGCACAATGCCATCGCCAGGCGCATCGATACCTTGCGCCTCAAATGGCAGGAAAAAACAGCCGAACATCCCGATTGGAGGGTGGCCCGGTGGCTAATGGAACCGGGCGACGCAGAGCTCTACACTGGCATGCTCAAGCTGGAGTCCTCCGCTCATGGATCGCTGCCTGAAATTTTTGTGACCATGTTTACGTCGTTTGACGATCTCGATACTTTTTCCAGGCAATTGGCCGGTGACTGGCTTGAGACCTATAAAAAAGAAAAGGAAATACAGCCTACATTAGACTGGGAAATCGGCTCATTAGAAGGAAAACTGCGCCTCCCGGAAGAAGAATATCCCGGCGACGAGCTCCTCTTAGAGATCCTGCACAGCTTTTCCCTGTATTTTAGAAAGGACGCCCCGATCGTTCTTAGCCTAGTACCTAGGTATGTGACTGACTTTAAAAGCTACAACGATTGGGTGATACGCCTCTATGAAAAAGGGCTGCCCGACGGTATCAATCTCATGCTGCTGGATCATACTTCTGCACGCTACTTAGAACGTGCCATCAATGAAACTTTCCCGGAAAGCTTTACACTGGAGCCGGGCGATATGGACCTAAAAGGAGCCGTAGAAGAGCTGGCCACCCAAGGCAACCCGAATGATCCACAGGTCCAGTTCCGGCAGTGTTTATTCCGGATGTCAAAAGCCGTAACGGGGAATCGTCAAGACGACGTACATCACTGGGGAGAAAAAATGCTGCAAGTAACCCAGCGTACCGGCAATAAAAACTTTTTCGCTTCAGCGCACTTGATCTACGCCGGTTTCCTGATGCATTTCAAAAATGAAAAAAAGACCACTGGGCTGCTTGACCAAGGCATTAGGATCGTAAAACCCTTAGCCAAAGACAATCCTGAAGCAACTGCCACCCTCATACAGTTTTACGCTTATCACGGCGCTTACGCCAGTATGCGGAAAGAATATAAGGATGCCGTAAAATGGTTTCGGCTGCAAGCCCAAACGGCCAAAGAAGCAGGAATCCCACAGGTTGCTATCGGCGCCTATAAAATGGCCATTTATACTGCCGAAAGAAAAGATAATCTTAGCGAAGAGTATCGACAAACGGTAAACGAAGGGTATCAGACCGGGTTAGCACTGGACGATGATGCGCTCAAGGTGACCGAATATGCCTACATCGCCCATCATTACCTGGCCTGTTACGGGGAAGAAGAACCCTCCAGGTCGAACACCCTCGTAGAAAGGATGAAAAAGCTGCATGGCGAAGAATGGAGAGAACAAATAACCACGATACTCGAACAGATCAAGAAGAAAAAAGAAATGCCATTACCCAATGCTACTCACTAATAACCACTTCACTCCTATTGTTGGCGTAGATCTTCACTTTAATTCTCTACCGCCTTTCAATCCCATCCATCCTTACATTGGTATTGTTATAGACCCGTTTGATTACCTTCCTTTCGTCGGGGGCACCACGTATGTCAATGGTATCATGAGAGGTGTCAGTGATACTAGTGGCCGAATAGCTACGTTCATACACATCCCGTTGTTCACCGGTCCCTTTGTTATGACCCCCATCATAGGGCATGAATCCGTAAATTTCTTCGGTAGCGCTAACGCTTACATCGAGGGAAGGCGGATCAGCCCCAAAGGGCACATGAAAATGACATGCAATGATATCGGCATCCCCCTTAGTTTGTCTCCCGGCAAAAAATTTCTCCCTATTCCAAGCCTATTTGCCCCCACCTCTTTTAGCCTACCGATCCCCACAGGTCCCCCGGTATACATAGGTGCCCCCTATGTACCGGACTGGACCGGGGTATTGATCAACTTGATAGCAAGTTATGGCATCGGGAGGTTGTTTAGAGGACTAGGCTCAGCACTCACCAAGCTGAATAAGCTATTGCCAGATTCAAATGCCTTCACCAGGGGCTTGAAGAAGAATTTATGCCGTTTGAAATTTGAGCCTGTAGACCTGGTCACGGGGCGCATGATCTACGAGTATACCGACTTTGAGCTTCCCGGACCTTTCCCTTTGAGGTGGGAACGTAATTATTATTCTGATTCTTCTTACCACGGCCCCTTAGGTGTGGGTCACCACCATAGCTATGATGTATGCCTGCAAGCCTATGAAGGAGAAGGGCTGATCAGTGTGGTGTTAGCCGATGGAAGGCAAGTGGCTTTCGAGTACCTTAAACATGTGAATGACTCTTCTTTTCATCGTTCCGAACGCCTTAAACTTACAAAAACCCCGGATGGATTTTCATTGTTCAGCCTGGATGATCGTACCACTTGGCATTTGGCCCCGGTGAATGGCACCCATCGTATTTTCCGTCCTAACCGGCTCGAAAACGAGCAAGGACACAGCATTTCTTTTGTACACGAAGGCCACCAACTTGTTGAAATGGTAGACAGCAGTGGCAGAAGACTGGAATTCACCCACGATGACGAAGGCAGGATCGTTTCCATTCATTTCGGCAAAGACATATTGGTACGGTACACCTATGACAAAGAAGGCAACCTGGCCTCGGTACATGACGCCCTTGATCAGCCTACCCTTATGGAGTATGACGCTCAGCACCGCATGGTCCGTAAGACCGACCGCAACGGGATAGCTTTCATTTGGAAATATGACAAAGCGGGGCGATGCATATTTACTTCCGGGGAGGATGGCACCTTATCCGGTTCTATTGCCTACTTCGATGGCTACAATGAAATCACCAATAGCCGTGGGGCCGTAGAAACGCTCTTCTATAATAGTGATCTCCTGGTCACACAAGAGCAAGATGCGTTGGGGCACAGCAAGTTTTTCGAATACACCCCCTTCATGGAGCCTTATCGTGAAATAGACGAAGAGGGGAACTTAACGGGCTTCACCTATGACAATTTTGGCAACCTGGAAAGCATCACGTACCCGGACGGCACCTCGGAGCGTTTCATGTACGATAAAGAACACCGGCTCATCATTTCCGTAGATGCCAATGGAGGAAAATCACTGCGCAATTATGATGATTCCGGCCGGTTGATCAGTACTACAGCCCCGGACAATAGCAGTTTATACCTGGAATACAATGACGAAAACCTTATACATAAAATCACTGGGGAAAATGGGCAAGTGACTACACTGTTTTACGACACCCAGCACAACGTGGTAAAAATGGAACTTCCAGGGGGCGGCGTTACTGAATGGATGTATGATGCCTACGGCAAAGTAACGGGGATCAAAAATCCATTGGGTGGTACCCAACGGTTCAGCTATGATGTATTAGGAAGGGTCACTACCATATTGAGAGATGATAACAATCGCGTAAAGCTAAGATACAATGCTTACGATGAGGTGACCGAAGCTCGTGACAACCATCACCATGTACGGTTTGAATACACCCCTTTGGGCAGCTTGAAGAGCCGGACCGAAAACGGCACCACGGTAACCTTTGACTACAATAAAGAAGAACAGCTTAAGGCTATCTACAACGAAAAAGACGAGGTGTATTCCTTCACCTGGGACCAACGCGGACACATTGTCGAAGAAAGTGGCTTCGACGGCCTTACCAGGTCCTATCAACGCGATCGGGCGGGAAAAATCTACCGGGTAAATCGCCCCGGCGGACGGTATACCGAATATGAGTACGACGCCCTAGGCAGGATGACCCGGGCTGAGCATAATGATGGCACTTGGGAGATATTTTCTTATGACCATAACGGGAATTTAGAAGAAGCACGGAACCAGGATAGTGTTGTTCTTTTCAAAAGAGATGCTTTTGGCCGAGTGAACCGTGAAGTCCAAGGGGCAGCACACCCAGGGCTGGATCACGAAGTGACGTCTAAATATGACCGCGCCGGCAATCGTATTCATTTAGCCAGCAGCCTTGGCGCTGACATTCAATTTTCCCACAATACGCTGGGCCATGTCACCGGTATCAACGCTCAAAACCAAAACTGCGAAGGCCAATGGGAGGCTAAAATACAACGTAACTTACTGGGACTGGAAATAGAACGCCAGGTAAGTGGGGGGATCGTGAGCCGATGGGAGTACGATGAAGCCGGGCGACCTCTCAGTCAAAAAGTACATGTACGATCACATACCACGCGCCACCGGCGCTACCAATGGAACGTCAATGACCGGCTGCATGGCATGCTCAACGAGCTGACGGGGGGCAAAACCACCTACCATCACGATGCTTTCGGCAACCTGGCCTGGGCCAAATACGAAGACGGGGCTTACGATTACAAACTCCCTGACGAGGTAGGCAACCTGTATAAAACCAAGGATCGCCGTGACCGGAAGTACGGTCCCGGGGGCCAATTGCTGCAAGACGACCAGTGGCGCTATAGCTACGATGAAGAAGGAAACTTGGTGAGCAAAACTGGTAAGGGAGGTACATGGAATTACGAATGGCAGGGGAATGGGATGCTAAAAAAGGCCATTAGCCCCGGGAGAACGGAAACGGAATTCACTTATGATGCTTTAGGGAGGAGAACTGCTAAGATCCACCAAGGGAAGATCACCCGGTTTATTTGGGATGGAGATGTCCCATTACATGAATGGCAATATGACCTAGAATACCGCCCCGAACCGATAGTGGATGATATTGGCACATTACGCTATGAGCAACTGGAACCTGTGGATCTAAAAGGTTTAGTAACCTGGGTGTTCGAAGATGGCACTTACGTACCCAATGCTAAAATCAAGGGGGACAAACATTACAGTATAGTCTGCGACTACTTGGGCACACCCGTTGAAGCTTATGATGAAGAAGGTGAAAGGGTATGGCAATGTGAGCTGGATATTTATGGAAATGTACGTAAATTGGTGGGAGATCGTTCTTTGATTCCATTTAGGTTCCAGGGACAATACGAGGATGAAGAAACTGGGTTGTATTACAACCGGTTTAGGTATTATAATCCTGGTCCTGGGATATATATATCACAGGATCCTATTAACTTGGCTGGGAGTAATCCTAATTTTTACGCCTATGTGAATGATAATACCAAATTATTAGATCCACATGGTTTGAGTGGTATAGGTGAATGGGGTGAAAAAATAGCTTCAAAGTATCTATCAAATCAAGGGCATCAAATTTTAGGCTCTGTGCAAAATGCCTCAGGGCATGGGTTTGACTTAGTCACTAAATCTGCCAACGGTGATATCAATATCATAGAGGTTAAAACAAGTCAAAGTAATTGGAGGAGCAAGAGTGGACTGCCCAAATGGACAAAGAGTAACATTAATAAAATAGCTAATAATACTAATGGAAGATGGGGAAATATGCCTACTTATCAAAATAACTTGATGGACACCATTGAAAAAGCCAATGCAAAGGGCAGACTGAATAACAAGCTATTACAAATAAACATTGACAAACGATCAATAAGGCTAAAATGTAAATAATAGCAAATGCAAAAGTTAATAGATAAGGCCATTAAGCATTATAAATATAAAGACGAAGTAGGGCCATGTGATGACAGTTTTATTAGGAAATACAACAATTTTACTGACAAAGATACTCTTAAAAACCACCCACATATACTGTACAAAGTACTAAATGGAAATCCCGATTGTACCCACATAAAGGCAAAAAGCTTATTATTTCAAGGCAAAAATGATTGTTGGAAATATTTTGAAAGAACAGCTGTCTTTTGGGTCTTTAGTCATATGAATGATGAATGGATTGATCATTCAAAAGGTATTTATGAGTATTCTTTGTACGTTGAACGGGAGGATTTGATTCAAATGCTACTTGAAAAATCTTTAAACTATTTGACTGACAAGAATAATCTATCGAGCAGAGAGTTTCAAAAGCAGCAAGTATACCCTAGTACACAGTTAGTGCATTTTTTGATTGAAAAGTGGTTAGGTGAAAACCCTGTAAAAGAATTAATCTTAGAGTACGGTGAAGGTTATGGAATTTATCAAAAAATAGTTGATAACTGGGAGGATTTTTCATCACTAGAATCCACCTATTGGGATGAATTATGTGAATATCATTTAAATAGAATCGGCTTACAAAGCATTGATAAATATGAATACGAAGAATTTTTGAGTTCAGGTCTAGTGCCTATGGAATTAATTAATCTAATCAAGGTTCGTGAAAAACTTGGCTTAGATATGCCAGGAATAGATAATGAATTTTTCAGTACGAACATGGCCATGCTTCCAGTTATTCCTACTGGCTACAATGAAAATTTTGATTTGAAGTTCAAACTTATTGATTTAACTATTCAAAAAAAGAAAAAACATACTTTCCAAGAGATTGAAAGTTACATAACAGAACAAAATGGCGAAGAATTTAAAATATTTAAGTAATAGGTAGGCGCCGATATTAGATTTTCCCACAGGACGCTGGGTCATGCCACCGGCATTCGCACTCAGAATCAAAACTGAAATGTCTATGGGAAACTAAAATACAACTTAACATACTGGGGCCGGAAATAGAACGCTAGGTAAGCGATGGGACCGTAAGCCGATGGGCATAGGATGAGGCCGGGCAACCCATGAGCCAAGAAATACAAGCGCGATCACATACCATGCGCCACTGGCACTACCCATGGAACATCAATGACTGGCTGCACGACATGATCAGCGACCTCACGGGAGGTAAAAACACTTGCCATCATGATGCTTTTGGCAACTTAGCCTGTGCTAAATATGAAGATAGTGCCTACGACTACAAACCCCCTCGCGATGTAGACAACCTGTATAAAACCAAAGATCGCCGCGACCAAAAGTACGGTCCCTGGGGCAGATCACTCCAAGATGACCCATGGCGGTATAGCTACGATGAAGCAGGAAACTTGGTGAGCAAAACGGGTAAGGGAGGCACATGACGCTACATATGGCAAGGAAATGGGATGCTGAAAAAGCATGAGCCCCGGGAGACAGGAACAGGATTTTTGTGACAAAAAGAGCGACTCCCTGGAAAGAAGGGAAAATATTAAGTATTGAGACTTAAAAAGGTGTCTTTGTATTAGTCCAGATGCTAAAAAGCCCTTACCTGAGATTTTACAATGCCTTTGGGGAAGATGAAAACTGGGGGAAATCGAGGTTGGTATATTTGAGACACTTTTTGTAAATGCAGTGACAGGGGTCTTTTTAAAACATAGTAATATTTCTGTTGTAAAAGTCAGAGGAACCGCATGGTAAAAGGACTTGGTGGAGAATAGAAAAGCCCGCTTTAATGGAAAATCCAAAAGTAACTAGCATCACCAGGAGACGTATGGATGGCTCAAAAGCCAAAACAGGGCACGCGGTAAAATGTACATAATATGAATCAATACATTGAAAACTTAAAACAAAGTGAGACGGTAAACAAGGTTAAAACCGAGGACGGCAATATATACGGAATCAGGGTATTGGGAAGAGGGGAAAATCTTTTTTTCCAGGAGAATGACCAAGCCCTTATTTGCCAAGTAGATGCCGTCAATTCCATTATCTATACGAGAAGTATTAAAAGCTGGGAGGGTCAAAAAAAGATGAGTCAACGCGAAAAAGAAAGAGTTACTGCTTTAATTGAAAAGTACTATCAAAAAGTATATAGCCCAAATAAAGAAGTGATCCTTTCGGACAAAAATCCTTAGTTTTTAGGATCGTTTGATCTAGTGTCTCGCCTAAGTTCAAATAATTAGTAAAGCCTATATTTTTTATCTAATTATCTAGTTTTATGGTCTTATTGTACGTTTTCGTTCACATTCTTACATTAAGGACCCGTCACTTGAGTTATGTGATCACTAGTCAATTGTTTCCAAAAGCCTTATTTTAAGGGTTGGATAACAAGGAGACATCCATAATAATGAAAGATTTTAGGGATTTAAAGGCTTTTTTTAGAACAACCCTGGTTTTATTGATCTTACCATCATGCACCACCACCCAAAAACCCCCGGTAACCCGCACCATCATCGTCGACCCGGTCATAAAAAAAGCTTCCCCCCTAGCCAAAAAATATTCACGCGTATTAGACGTCCCCATAGACAGTATCCACAATGAAAAACTATATGCCTTTGTGGATGAATGGCTAGGCACTCCCTATCGCTACGGGGGCGAGGACACCTCCGCTATCGATTGTTCCTATTTTGCTCAAAAGCTCTACCATAGTGTCTACGGTACCTTACTCCCACGTACTGCGGGATCGCAATTTAAATCCAACGAAATTTATTTATTTAAAGGCAGGCAATACATAAAAGAAGGGGACCTCCTCTTTTTTAAATTACCCGGGTCTAGGCGGGTAGATCATGTGGGGGTGTATCTTAAAAACAAGCGGTTCGTACATTCTACGGCCCGCAAATCTGCCAAAGGAAAGAACGGGGTACAGATCAGCCTCCTCAATGATCCTTACTGGGACCGGATCTTTGCCGCGGCCGGAAAGGTAAAACGAAATTGATCTCATTCAACTTATGAAACCTATGCGCACTAACTCTTTAGAAGAAGCCCTTCAGGCCATTCGCCAACTCAGGCTTGATATCCGTGCCGAAGCCATCGTGGCCGATCTTGTAGAAAATGACATCGACCATGAAGATATCCAAGTGAACCAACAGGGGGCTTTTTTAAGGCCTGTGCGACGGGATGTATTGTCTACCAAGATCAAAAATGATAATGACGCCCGGGAAATACTGGAGTTATTCCTCTCTAGGAATAGTATTTATGACGCTTTGCCAGAAGGTCTTTTTCACCAGCCCGGTGAAGAACTACCCCATAAAAAATCAGTAACCACACTTGCGGCGGAATACAAAAAAAGAAAACAGCAAGAAAAAGAGGCACGCCTTTTCTTCCAACCATTGGAAAATGAATTCTTCCGCCAACGCGTAGACCTGGAGTTGAAAGAACGACAGTTATTGCGCAAGTTCAGGCACCTTTTTAATGATTTCTTGCTTTCCTTTTGGAAAATCGATGATACCCTTCCTCGTGAATTTACCATCCGGCTTATCCGGATACTTCCATTGGCTAACGAGCTTACCGGGAATATGGCCAACGTAGCCCAGGCCTTGGCGTATACCTTGAATGAACAGGTAACCATCAAAATCGAATACAAAAGGGCTGAACGGCCGGGGGGAGGAAACCGGTTAGGGCAAACCGGCCTTGGGCATGATTTTATAGCGGGAAACATGACAGAACCACAACCCGTAGCCGTGGTCACTGTCGGTCCTATCACCAATGGCAATGTACAAGATTTCCTTCCCGGTGGTGAGGCCTTGAGGTTTGCAAAGGTTTTTTACAGCTATTTTATGCCCTTTCATATTGATGTGGAAACCGAAATATTGACAGACACGGCATACCGTCCGGACCCCAAAAGCTTAGGAGTGTTGCACTATGCATTACAATTATAGACTAAAAGTAACGAAGCTTTTGATCACACATTGACGTGAACTGCAATTCGTCGAAAAAAGGATATAATTCACCTGTATTTTAGCGAATTTTTAATTAGAAATACTGGGAAAAGTATCATTTTTGTAGTTACCCTTAAATATAAAATAATAAGTAAAAAACAGGATTAAAATCCTGTTTCGCTAAAAAAATCCGAATATGAATCCAATGGTTATGAAGTCAGGCTTGATTATGTTCATCATAGGAGGCCTTTTGCTTTCACTGGTGGGCAAGATCAAACGTGTGATCACCAAAGACCGAAAAAAAGGGCTCCTTTACCTCCTTTGTGTAGTCCTCGTATTCGGACTTACGGGTTTGGTAGCGTATGACTGGGTGATCAGCCACCTGCCTACCGGGAAGTTCACCGCCATGCAGCTTCTTTTCTTAGCCGCCGGTGTTGGTCACCAATGGGCCATGGATAAATATTTTGATTGGCCCGAAGAAAAACATTTTTGGTATAAGTTACTTTTCACTCTTGCCGTAGCCTTCATTGGTACGTTTGCTTTCTCTTGGGTGATCAGTTTAGTAGGCACGCTAAATTTCTACTATATTTTCCTAACCGCCACTGTGCCTTTTATCGTCCCTTTCCTAGTATGGGAGACCTTTATACATGCCCTAATGATACCGGTGCCCGTTTTTAAGACCTGGCACTACCCTAAACAACGGTTAAAGGATCCCGTGGAAGGTGACCTGAGGAACCCCCACGTAATCAGCCTGCATTTCAGAAAAACAAGCGACAGCGATGAGATCACCCACTTCCGGGTGAAAGCACCCGAGGCAATGCATTTTGGCACATTCTTTTACCATTTCATAAACGATTATAACGCCAGTCATCCTGAAAGTAAGATCGAGTTTTTTCGTGGAGATGAGGGTGGCGAAGGCTGGATCTTTTATTTCAAGCCACGTTTTTTTGGATGGTCGCGCCACATTGATCCCGAGTTTACGGTAGACCGGAACAGCATCCGTGAAAACAATGTGATCATCTGCCAGCGGGTGGATACCAACCTCAAAAGGGCGGTGGTCAAATAATTTCAACCTAGGAAAACCCTAACACTAACCTAAATAAAAACATACTATGGCAGCGATAGCAAAATTAAGGCTAGATAATGATGCGGAGATGACGGTACTTCAAATCAAGTACCAGTTGAATCAAGGGGTTGATGGTAATAACCGCATCAATAGTGTAGTTAAAGGTGGTATTATCCATATGGTAGTAGAATCCTCTGACAACGAAGATATTCATACCTGGGCGGCATCCAACGATATGGCTAAAAGCGGGGAAGTCATCTTTAAACGCCAAGATACGACCAGTGCCATGCGTAAGCTTACATTTAAAAACGCACATTGTATCCAGTTCAGCGAAGAGTTCCATGCCAGGGATAACCAGCCCATGGTCATGACCTTCACCTTGAGCGCAGAAGAAATATCCACTTCCCGGATGACACATGTAAATAAATGGTAGCCATGGAACATCCCGGGTTGTTCCAATTAGAAACTGCCTACCGGAGAGCGGTAGAAAGGGCACAAGTAAAGGCCCTTGAGGTCATACGGGATAATCCTAGCCTTGATCCCGAAGAGACACTCCGTAGCTTTCTTGAATATGAGCTTTCCCTGCTGGGCGATAGTATCCCGGCCATGCTCCAAGGATGTGGCCTCACCACACAGATCCTCCAGTCGCAACTAGGCCCACAATGTAAAGTAACTTCCCCGTCCATGACCTTAGACTCCAGCTGGTACCATGGCCTGGGGGCTGTCCACGAAATGAAACCGGGGGACAGTCTTTGGAAGATCGCCAAAGAGCAAGGGGTCACGGTAGACCAATTGTACGAATGGAATCCTAACCTTAAAGAACTGGATGAACGTAAAATACCCATAGGCACCAAGGTAAAGATCAAACCCGCTTCGCCACAAGAGGGCCTACAATCCAGGCCTTATATGGCCGATATTATCGTCCAATGCGACCCGGAAAGCTTAAATGACCTGGCCCGGAACCTCGGGCAATATAGTTCTCCCGATAATGCTCTGCCTCCTCCTACCCTCTTACACCCAGAGTACAGCTCGGAGGGCTTTAGCGGGCAAGGCCCTTATAGGGAACCATTACCCCCGGTACCGCCCGATCCCTTCCCAGCAGACTCTCCTAATGACGAGAATACATCTCTTGACTTACCAAGCATTGGGAGTTTTTTAGATTATTCCATGTGGACGATAAATACTTCCGTGGGAGGAATGTCCACTTACCTAGTGTATGAGGGTAAGTATTACAAATGGAACGAGTTCTGGCATAAAACCAAAACCAGGGGGACAGCATTCCGATGGCAATCCAGGTGGAACAGGGGTGTAGCTCCCGCCCAGCGTGCCAAACAGGTAGCTACCGTAGCAAAAGCCAGGAATTTTAGTTCGAAATTGACTAAAGCGGGGGGTATTCTAATAGTAGCAGATGTTGCATTATCAGGAGAATTGAAGCCTTCTCATGCCATCAACGCGCTCATGTTAGGTGCCTCTACAACGGGTGTAGGAGCCATAGCCGCAGGAATTTGGTTTATTGCTGATTTCGGCACAATGGGGGTAAATTATCTCGTGAATGGCGAAGCCAAGGGAATAGGCGATATGGTCGATGAGCGATGGGGCACCCTTGAGATCTATGAGGGTGCTTATTGAAAATTACTCATGAGACCTGGATTTCCATTAATACAAGTTGACCTGGAAAGATGGAGTTTAGACCTAATGGCAGAACTCTTCCTTTTTGATGACTTATATCGCTCAAAGGATCATAAATTTTATGCCGACTACTTGGAGAACAAACCATTTTTAGATTCAAACGGACAGATATTCTTAGCAAAAGATAAAACCGAACTCAAAGATTTTTGGTCAAAAATGGGATTACGAAAAAAATACAGGATCAATTTTGAGGCTACGGATGAGAAATGGACTTTTGATGAAGTGAAAAGCTTTTTGACCTCCAAAGTCAATGCCTTATCCCCGGATGACGGAAAGGAAGAATGGATTCACGCGTTAAGTAGAGCAACTACCATCAGGCAATTGATCGAGGCGGAACGTTAACACAGGCCTTCCGTTAAGAGTATCCACCTGCGGATACGCAACAGGCTGATCAAAAAAATATCCTCTCTATTAAAAGGCATCATTGAAAATTCAGGTGGCGTATGGAGGGGAGACCTCCAGGAACAGCGCGGCACATTTGAGGCCCGTGGGCAAGCGGGCTATAGGGGCTAGATAGCGCGTTTCGTGGGGAAAATGGGCTTTGTTGCTGGCGCCCTTTTCTTTTGTTTCGTTTTCTTTTGG
>JANQLQ010000107.1 GCA_028280565.1 Fulvivirga sp. | reverse complement strand
CAACCCCTATGGCCTGCTTACCCACATGCCTCAAATGTGCCGCGCTGTTCCTGGATGTCTCCCCTCCACACGCCATTTGAATTTTCAATGGTGCCCTGTGTAGCGTAAGATGATGAATTCTGTTTGCGGTATTGGTAAGTTTTAGGCCAGTACGCAATAGGCAAAAAGCAGTAGGCAACACCATGTTTTGCCTACTGCTAACTTTAAGAAGAGAGAACAGTTAACCGCCATTTAAGGATTTAACACGACACGAGTGGTACGCGGTGTGTATCCTATTCACGCTTCTTAACGGGACCGGGGGATATGCAGTACTGCTCGTAGTAATTCACAATATCCATAGGTTCTCGCAGCTCCTTGTTTTTTATGGCCTCAACCAACTTTGGACAACCGTCGAAGAACTTCACTAGGCTTTTCCTTCTCAAACCAAATATCGTGTTAATGTGTACCAATTCATTATTACCTTCCAGCTTGAAATAAGCTTCAAAATCAAAATAATCGTCGTCACTTTCAAATTCATGGTAGTAGTAGGATAACGGTCCTTTATGTGCGATCCTAAAAAAAGTGAATTCACCTCCCCATGGTACAATGTATAGGTTGGTATTAAAAATATCTCTTAGTGTACTTTTTTTTCGACCTATGAGGAAACGCTCGTAGGTAGACTTCCCTCGTCTGTATGCTATGATCTTTCTAGGAGCGAATTTTTTGGTGAACAGCCCCCCATTTTTAAGCCTTATTTTATTATAGATCCTCGCGGCGAATCTCTCTTTCCTGTCTTTTACCCGGCCGTTTAGCGTATCTCCGTTATTCAATACTACATACCCTGGCAAATAACCTCTTTGCCCAAAAGATGGAAGTGTATACCACATACAGCAACATAACGTGAATACCAATAACTTAATAGACATTAAAACCCGTTTTTAGCAGTTTGCCCTGAGTTCGAATTAAGACTTTTATACTCTTAATTCCTAAGTTTTGCTCGATATGTGTACTACGGGTACTTCATATTGCTAAGGAAGTGTTTTAAGCTTTCAGTCCCTTAGCGGCTATGAGGTGTTGCCACCAAGATTCACAAATGCACTAAGGTTTACCTCGCCGTGGTAGGTAAAAAATCATAGGTAACTCCACGAGATGAGCATATCGGACCGGGGATCTCTCATCGGCTCAACCCAATACGAACCATGCAATAATACACGCCAACCACATCATAAAACCCTCCGCAATTCCCCATAAGATGGCAATGTGATACTGGCTACGTCCTACTCTTTGCAGGATGAAAGGAACAGTGATCATGAGTAATCCCTCGGCCAAAATGATATAATAAGGTACGGTGCCGATCATTTTAGTGTTGATGTAATGCCACCACCCGGCATTGATCGCCCAATGTTCGTATAAGGGGATCAGCAATGCTCCCATTACTCCCAGTGCCAGCGAGGCTTTAAGCAGCCCGATCTTGCGAGATGCCCACCAGCCCAGGTATCCCATTTGTACCAATACTACCAGCCAACTGAAAGGCATATAGGCGGGCGAACTCAATAGCATGGGTTCGTCCTGGGGGTAGATGAGTGTGCCGGTAAATTTTACGAGCCAGTTATCCGGCAGTAGTTCTGTAAAGCCCGCAGCCAGGGCAAAAATGATGAATTTAGTAAGAAGACGGTCTTTTTTTACCAAGGCATAAATGACATACATGAGGGAAAGTCCATATCCCCACCAGGCCGCTGTGATCCATCCGTATGAGAGCAAGCTATCAATGACCAGCAGCAATATGCCCAGTGCCATAGAAGAAATGATGAAATAAAAGCGAGACCGGTCTGTGGAAGACGTATGAGTCATGAAAAAAGCTTTGAAAACGTGTAGTTTAATTTATGGAGCAGGTTTACATGCCATGGAAAACTTTTTTTCCAAGGGAGCCCTTTTTTAAACCGCTTAAGGTCATGGTTCCTGGGGATGGAAAGGATGCCCGGCTCATGGAGGTGCCATATTTCACACAGCGGCAGATTAGCCCCGGAGCGTTCTATGATCGTATTTACGGCCCTACGGGCGGCCTCGTTAGCTCCTTCCATCGTCGCTAGGTCGGTATACGTCCTGACATAGTCAGAGGCCAATACAAAGTTATTGATGTTGGTATGCGCCCCTGGTCTTAAAGCCCATGTATTTACCTTGTTTACCAATAGAGGTTCTTCATTGATCGTTTTGAATTCCTTATCCGTTACTATGTCGCGGTCCAGGTACCAATCTACCATCATATCATCGGATAGCAGGCACTTTCCTTCTACCACCAGGCTTTTTTTAAGCTGCTCCCAAGTTTCTGTTTTGATCTCTTCCCGCGTACAGTCCTTGGCACACTTTCCGTTAAGGCCTGGTGTATTCCAATCGGATATATCTACTGATATTATCCCTTTGACCTCACCATTGCCATGTTTTTTGATATCAAAATCTTTCCAAAATTGGAGTTGTGAGATGGAGGTCAGTGCCCATGGAGAGTCTGTATACATGACATGTCCCTGGGTCATTTTTATATCCTTATTTAAATAATACTGGATGCCTGTCATCCACGCTGTGCCAGGGGAGAGGTCTTTAATATACTGTAAGGTAGGATCGGCCACCAGCATATTTTTATCCAGCAATTCGCTCATCCTTTCTACGGGCAGCGCCGAAATGTAATAATCCCCTTTGGCCGTTATTTCATTCCCGTCTTTAGTCCTGAACGTCACCCCGGTGATGTCTTTGTTTTCGCACTGTATCCTGGTAGCTTCATGGTGGTGAAAATACTTTACTCCCTTTTCCAATAGGTAGTCACGCCATGGGTATAACCAAGCTTCGTTTGTAGGGCCATTCAATACCCTATCTGCATGGGCGGCCGGATCACCCATTAAGAAAAGCAGCTGTAAAAGAATATCGCCACCGGTTTTGGTGCTGACCTCTTTTGGCTTAGCAGCTACCAATGTCCGGGTGATGCCTCCTACAAAATACTGTCGGTACGCCTCGCTTTGGTTGGCAGCATCCGTGAAGTCCCACCAAGCTATTCTTTCATAGTCCCAGTTGCGGCGTTCAAAGCTGCTGGTCATAAGCTGCCAGAGTTTTTCGGCAAACACCCGCGTATCTTCTTGGGTAAGTCCCGTACCAGGGGCGCGCAGGGCATCCAGCAATACCTTTAGGTCTTTGAGTGATTTAGGAAAGTTCACAATATTGATAATGGGAGGCATGTCAAAACGCGCCATCATTACCCGTTGTGTGGGCACAAGGTTATCAAACACACCGTTTTTATTTCCTTTGAAGGGAATACGTTTCATCGTATCCGTAATATGCCGGTAGAAGCCCGGGAAGAAGCGAAAGCCATGCTCGCCGGGCAGGGGCTCCGTGTCTTTTGTGCCTGTACCGGGTACATCCACACTACGTGCTTTACCTCCTACATACACAGGCTGCTTTTCGTACACTTCTACGGAAAAACCTCTTTCGATGAGCTCGTGCGCAGCACTCATACCGGCCACACCTCCTCCTATTACAATTACTTTTTTAGACATTATAACTAGTAAGTGGAATTTCTACGATAAAAGTGGCTCCCTGGCCTTCGATACTCTCACACCATACTTTTCCATTCATCAACTCCACGTAGCGTTTGACCAGAGACAACCCTAAACCTGTTGAACTTTCCCCCGCTGTAGGCTGGGCACTTAGTTTACTGAATTTACTAAAAAGCCGATCCATTTCTTCCTTGGGCACCCCCGGGCCTTGGTCGGAGATCTCCGTGCGTACTACGGTAGCGTTATGCAGCAGCCTTACGTTCACATCTTTGCCGGTTGGCGAGAATTTAATGGCATTGGAGAGTATGTTTTCATACACCTGGTTTAGGTAAATAGGATCTATAAGGGTTTTCACCTGCTTGTCGGCGGCTTCTACTTGTAGGTTTATTTCCTTGAGCTCTGCCAGTTTCTTAAAGTCCGCTACTACTTTTTCCAAGATGGGATAAATACTTTCTTCTGTGAGATTGACCTGCTCTTGGTGCTCTAGTGCGCCAAGGTTGATGACTTTGTCGATCAAAGCCCGGGATTTGTTGATCGAGGATTGCATCAGGCCGAGGTATTCGTCTTGGGAAGAAGTGACTTTTTCCATTTTCATTAAAATGATCAAACCCTCTAGTGAGTCTAGCGGGCTTTTCAGATCATGGGCCAGTATGTGAATGATGTAGTCCTTGCCTTCTAGCAATTGTTTCAGGAATTCGGTTTGAGCGGCAATCTCTTCGTTTTGGCTTTTGATATGATCATTTTGGCTAAGCAGTTCTTCTTTGGCAGCCTCCAGGCGCTGTAATGCGTTTTGCAACTCCGTATTTTGCTGCTCTATTTTCTTTTGAGCCATGGACCGGTAATTCTCAAAAATGAAAAATATCATGACCAGGATCAAAAGCAGCCCTATATGCGTGGCAAGCAAGAAAGTGTAATGCCACGAAGGATCATACGGTTTTTCTAAGGATATCCCATTGGTAGCCAAAATGCCGAAATAAAAGAAGCAAGCTACCATCAAAGCTGCCCAAACCAGCGCAGATCTTTTGTTTACAATGAGCATAGCAATACTGGGCGGCCCTAGTAACCAGGGCAATATGGCAGATTCCACACCGCCGGAATAATAGATCAATAAGACTATGGCTAATGCTCCTATGAATACATAGATGTTGCCGATTACCCATATGGGTACGCTTGTTCGTAGTAAGAAAGGGAGTAGAAGGAAACCTACTACGTTAAATATCATTAAGTTAACCCCAGCTTGGAAACCTATGAGAATACTGACAAAGAGATAAAACAGCGAAAATAGGCCTGTATAGAGAGACGCGCGGAGTAAAAGCAGGTCTTTTGCTAACTCTCCCTGGTAAGGTCTATCGCTTCTTTTCAGAAAAAAACGGTCTAGGTTAAAACTCATGTAGACTTATTCCAAGGGAGTGAAATTAGGGCAATAATATTTAATATAAAACAACCTGTAATACTTTAAAAAGTATCTATCAATTTCGAATGAATCCAAGATTCAAAGTCAATGTAGTCTAGTATATTTGCTCTTTGCTCTTTAGAATGCCCTTGGAATAATGCAGTAGAAAGCTCTTTAAAATGATCTTGGTATTCGCGGGATGGGGCCAAACTCACCTTTGCGAAAAACTTGAGTAAGGCAGATTCAAAATTTAATAATGATCCTCTTCTTTTTTTCAGAAACCGCCTGGTATTTTCTACGGCATACTTGAGTACAATGATATTGCCGAGCTCAAAATGGACCATAAGCAGTAAAAAGCGTGCATAGGTCTGTAGGTCCGCACGGTCTTGCCCGTAATTCTCATTCAGTAGGTGATTGATCATAGCCAGTGATTGGGAATACTCTTTGAGCTGAAAATAGATATAGGCAAATTGGTAGTGGAAGGATGCCTGGTATTTATTGGATACGACCTGCGCATCGAGAAAAGCCCTGATCTCCGTCATTAGCTTAAGCGCTTGGTCCCAAGCTTTGAGATCACGGTAGAGCTCCAGCTCTACATTGTACGTTTTTAAGAATATTCTTTGCGTGTAGTTTTTTTGTTTCAAGTGATACTGGCTGGGTATACTTCGGATCTTTTTCAAGATCGGTACGGCCTTTCCTGTTTCCCGGTCAAAAAGCATCATACTCATAAGATTGTTTAAGGCAGTCACATAAGGATCGGGGTTGTCTTCGATCCTGTGGGGCGCAGACTCCATTAATTTTATCAACGCTTCCAATGCCGTACGCCCCTTTTTGCCTTGCCTGGTGAGGGTATTCAAGATGTAATGTAAGTGATAGTACAGGGTTAGTGCTGAGAAGCTTTTCGCGAAATCCTTGCTTTGAAGCAGGGGGTGTTGTAAGTACTCAAGCATCAACTGGCGGTCAGAAAAATCCTGTTGCAAAAGCTCATGGACAAGCTGGTTGTATTTGTTGTAGTTATCCAGCACGTCCACGGTTTTGGCTTCTAGCGCCATGATCTCCTCTTTTACTCTTTTTGCCCCTTCCGTGGCCGTAGTATTGATCAATCTTCTTTCCCAGCTCAGCACCTCGAGCAACAGACTATGATTCTCGTATTCAAAGGCGATCCTCCTGGCCTTTTTTAGCTTATGGAGGCATAGATCATAAAGCTCTTTTTGGAACAGGACCTCCGTTTCCAACAGCAAATGTAAGATCTCCGAACGCTTGGTCTTTCCTTCGTGGTATGATTTTAAACTCTTGAGGACCAGTCGCCCAAGGTAGTTTTTGGTTACGGCGAGGTCGGTGCATTCCAAGGTTTTAAGGGGACGATTGTTTTCACTGCTGTTTGATTCTATGAGCTCAAAAAGCTCCAAATATTGTTTGTTTCCCGACTGGAACCTGCAGAAAAGCTTGAAATATCGTTTTTCGCCTTTATCCAGGGCATGGATCATTTTTTCAACGGACCCTTTTTTTGCCATAGCCTTCTAATTTAAATATTCAAAATACTAAATTTTAGCAGGTTTCAATGCCTAAAGGAGTGCTGAACTGAGATGTAGCTTTTTAATTTTTTGCAATTTTTGACCTGCAAAGTGTTTAACCTTAGCTTACATTTGATCGTCTTAAGTTACACGGTGGCCACAGTAACTTGTGTTTTTGATCGATCAGGCTCAAACTAATGTAAAACCCTGTAAAACAACACTATTATGGCAAATGCAGTAAATTGGTTCGAGATCCCGGTGAGTGACCTGGAGCGAGCTAAGAAATTCTATGAAAGCATTCTTGACATTGACATCTCCATAACCGAAATGGGTCCGAGGATAATGGGCTGGTTTCCCGGGAGTCCTGAAAATGCCGGGGCCACAGGTACTTTGATGAAATCGGAAGGATACACCCCTTCTCATGAAGGTACCGTAGTATATTTTTCCGTTGGGGATATAGAAGAAACCTTGAAAAGAGTGGATGCCGTCGGTGGTAAGACCCTGGTGCCGAAAACGAGTATTGGTGATTATGGGTTCATTGCTCATTTTGAAGATACCGAAGGCAACCGGGCTGCGCTTCATTCCATCCGGTAATGTCCTGGTCCGGGCAGTATTTAAACCAGGTCTAAGACCCGTTGGGCCAGCCGGGGTGCGGTGTGATCAAATTGCATAGTTTTTTAGTAATTGGTTATCTTACCTCCTTACGTACCCCATCCTCCAATAATCCGGTCACTCCCCAGTGACTTTTGGAACGATTTCTCCTGTAACAACAAGAACAAGAGTTAAACTTTAAACATCCTAACTATTTACATGATATGGCAAATGCAATTAACTGGTTCGAGATACCAGCGAACAATCTCCAAAGAGCGTGTGATTTCTACGAACAAGTGCTAGGGCAGGAGGTCCATACCCACGAAGTGATGGGCCTTCAAATGGGTTTTTTACATAATGGACAGGACGGTGTAGGGGGCGCGGTTGTAAAAGGCAATGGCTACGTACCTTCTCCCGAAGGTTCACTCATTTACCTCAATGGGGGAACTGACCTTAGTGATCCTTTAGATCGTGTAGAAAAGGCCGGTGGGAAAGTATTGGTACCCAAAACCAAGATCTCTGATGAGATCGGTTATATGGCTGTTTTTACCGACAGCGAAGGGAATAAACTTGCTTTCCATTCCCCGGCTTGATCCACGTAAAATACCTTGAACCTGCCCAGGATCCTTTGGGCAGGCTAACTTAACTAAGAAAGACCAAGTAGGAACACGAAAGACCTTGTATTAAACTATTTCAATTCATGGCAAGAGCCGGCAGACTTCGACGAAATGAAGTCTTACCTTGCCGACGACGTCACATTTGACGGTGGGGACATGATGAAAATCACCGGTAGCGAGGCTTTAAAACAGGTGATATCCGCCAATCCCGATCCGTGGAGCAAGGTGACCCTATTAAGATCCTATTTTGGTGACGATGAAGCCGTGCTCTTTTACCAGGGAAAAACAAGCCAGGGTAACACGGCAAGAGTGGCCGAATACATGACCCTAACGGCGGGTAAGATCTCCAGTATCGTTGCCATTATGGACTTGCCTAAACCGGGTTAATCTAAAAGTAGCATTAGTATTGTGTCAAACCTTTGAGACTATCCAACGTAGCTTTATCTATCGCATTTATTGAAACAATGTGCTTTAGTATCCTGGTGGCGAAGCTTCCTCGGCCACTAAGCATTCAAGCTCAAAGGATCATAAAGGTATTTTCTTACTTGTTTGATCCTGGCATATTTTAGATTGCCAGGTACATAAGTGAGGTTCCCGTAGAGAAGACGGCACTACTAAGCTGGTAAAGACGGCCTGCCATAATGGGCTCGGAATGATCTTCTAGCGCCACCTTAGGGGTTTAGTAGCCTCAATGAAAATTTACGTAAATCTAAAGAACATGGCATACGACGAACAATTAGCTGACCGACTGAGAACAATGATCCGGCAAAAGAACACGCCCTTTGTGGAGAAAAAGATGATGGGAGGCCTCTGTATTATGATCGATGATAAAATGTGTGTGGGTGTAGTTAAAGATCAACTGATGGCCAGGATCGATCCCGATGTTTATGAAGATGTGCTGAACCAACGCGGAAGCCGGGAGATGGATTTTACCGGGCGGCCTATGAAGGGTTTTCTATTCATCCAGCCCGAAGGAATAGATATGGATGATGACCTTGAATACTGGGTAGACCTGTGCTTGGAATATAACCCCAAGGCTAAATCCAGCAAGAAGAAATGAAAAAGATAGGGGGTAACTTATGCATTAGTTGCTAAGTTGAGGGCGCTGTGAACCGTTATTAGCCAATCTATAAACAACGGTTCCTGCCACTTCTCTAAAAATCATCGACGATATCTTCAACTACTTGCTTTTTGTCTTTCTTGGCTCGCCGGCTCATGACGTAGGAAAAATAGACCATTTCGATTTTACTTTTTGAATGGGACACGTAGGTCAGCACGAGATCATCCGTACCCCAAAAGTATTTGTTACTGCGTAAGGCATATTCTGGTTCCCCGAAGGCTTTTTTTAGCCCTTTGTAAAGGTTAGGATCTTTTTCTGTTATGATCCGGATCCTGTAAATGGCGTCATTGTATGACATAACCTCCAGCTCGTGTATCTTGATGTTACCGATATTTTCATAATACCCTTTTTTAGGGACATATACCTTGGAATTGGGGAAAACCTCGTCTTCAATATCTTTTTTGTATTCTAAGCCCTCGTAAGATGAGACCAGGCTGGTCATCTTTATATCTTTGAAACCATTGCGCCTGTCTAGTTCTTCTACTCCCTGCCCATAACTGGCCAGCGCCCATCCAAAAAAAATAATCAACATTAACGTTTTAGACATTTCTTTGCTTTTTTACAGGTATTGCAAGGGAAAATCGTATTGAATGCAAATTTTATACGTAAAATATTTTGTGTAAACGGCCGTTGGCCCCTAAAGCTCCGTTTAAATATAGGAAAGCTTTTAATGTTTTATCTACTCACAAAGTTAAATGCTTAGATTTACAAGCAGGCCATGATGAACGACGAATTACATAAGAAAACCAAGGACTTATTAAAACAGCTCAATTACTTCATTATCCATGTGTTGGTATTTATGTTCTTCAACGCACTTATAGTACATGCAGCTTTCCGGCATAGCCAAAATCGTGGTTGGGTCTTGTTTTTTGTCGGGCTTTGGGCATTAGCGCTCATTTATCATGGATTGAAAGTGTATGGAATAGATATTTTCAATCCCAAAAACAAAAAACTCAATCACCTTTGGGGCTGGCTGAAGCTGGTTTCTGGCTATTGATCATTCCTTTTCCTTAGTTTTTAGAGTTTGCATGCGAAGCTTATCCTGCAAAAGCTTGGAAGAAAAAGTAACGCCTTCGTGTTGGTTTTGCAAAGGGAAGTTTTGGAAGGCTTAATTTTGACAAGTTAAGCTATATTTTTCGGATGTTTCGGGTAATGGGAGCCTCGAAATTAGTAATATACGCGGGATTATGAGGTTCTAAGTCCAGTTTTCATTTTCTTTTGCGCGCCCAAAAGAAAACGAAACAAAAGAAAAGGGCGCCAGGAACAAAGCCCATTTTCCCCTCAAAACGCACTATCTAACCCTTATAGACCGCTTGCGCACAGGCCTCAAATGTGCCGCGCTGTTCCTGGATGTCCTCCCTCCATACGCCACTTGAATTTTCAAATCAACTTGTGCTCACCTAGTGCGCATTTAGCGTAGCGTAATGCGTACTCATCGAGCAATAGGATTTGTAATCCGGGCATTCTCGTTTGTGACCCATAATCCTATAAAAAAGCGTCTTTGAAAATTAGCTTTTATAGTAGCACGTTTAATTTTGGCAAGCTGAGCTATCTTTTTAAGATGTTTCGGGTAATGCTATCTTCGTAATGAACAATTTAAGCGAGATTTTGTGGTTCTAAGTTCGGTTTTCATTTTCTTTTGCACGCCCAAAAGAAAACGAAACAAAAGAAAAGGGCGCCAGGAACCAAGCCCATTTTCCCCGCAAAACGCACTATCTAACCCTTATAGGCCGCTTGCGCACAGGCCTCAAATGTGCCGCGCTGTTCCTGGATGTCCTCCCTCCATACGCCA
>JANQLQ010000106.1 GCA_028280565.1 Fulvivirga sp. | reverse complement strand
GAGGTTCTAAGTCCGTGTTCATTTTCTTTTGCACGCCCAAAAGAAAACGAACCAAAAGAAAAAGGCGCCAGCAACAAAGCCCATTTTCCCCGCAAAACGCGCTATCCAGTCCCTATAGGCCGCTTACCCACAACCCTCAAATGTGCCGCGCTGTTCCTGGATGTCCCCCCTCCACACGCCACTTGAATTTTTAATGATGCCCAAAAGAAAAATAGCTCCGGCAGCCAAGCCCATTTTTCCCTTGAATTTCCCTCGAAGCGCGCTATCCAGCCCCTAAAGGCTGCTTGCCCACAGGCCTCAAATGTGACGCGCTGTTCTTGGATGTCTCCCCTCCATACGCCACCTGAATTTTCAATGATGCTCTACTTATGTTGCATCAGTGAAACCAGGCTTAGCTTTATTCGAGCCGAAGCACCTTATTTCCAGGCTGCCGGTATATAGACCAATGAAAGCCTAACAAAAAAATCAATTGATATCCGATAACCGAAAAGGCTCGGTTTCGACAATGTTGCTTCGGTTACCTGCCCTGTCCAAAATATAAATCCTGAGTTTTGTTAAGCGGTTGCCAAAGAAACTCTCATCTGAAAACGGCCCGGCCTGTACCATAGAATACTGGATGGTACCTTCTAGCGCCGATGACTCGTTTAGGTCATCGCTAAGAATAGGGAAACGCCCATCGTAACCCGGGTCGCATTGGGGGAGGTTGATGGTTCGGAAGTTGACCTCTTCTGTAGCTTCATCTATCTCACCGTCTTCCGGTTGATCATTGGCACCGTCCGTAAAGAATCGAACGTAGATATTGTTATGCCTTTCGTTCAGTTGATAATACACGGTGTCATTTAATGGTGCTCTGTCCCCTGTGGTGACATCCACTACCTCTAAATCCGTCGGCTCGACCACCCAAAAGAGACAACCATCAATATCAGGGTTAAATTCGGGCAACGTATCTATTTCTGCTCTATTCGATAATACAAGTACATCTGCGGGGCTTTCCGTTTGCCGATTTAGGAAAGTCCCGGTTTTATTACTGAAGTAATGCCTGGGATTGTAAGGAGCGTCGTTTTCATCGTTGTCTAGCCCTAGGTCGCCGTCCCCATCTTCGAAGGCTATGGTAAGGATCAAACTGTCGAAAATTGATCCACTGGTAGCCTGGCTGACGTACCTGAGGCTTTCAAAGGTGATCCTAGGCTCATCAGGGAACTCCGGGTCATCAAAGCACGATGATAACATTAGGCCGGCAAAGGAAAGGGATAGTATCCCTAAAGTCGTTATCTTCAGTCTGTTTTTCATCATCATGTACTTTCAAATATAAAGAATTAACGATTGTTCTCTTTTAAAAGTTTTAAGCAAAAACTATTCCGGCTGAATGCCGACACTTTCGAAGAGCTTGCCCTTACTGTTTTCCATCACCAGGCGCAACATAATCTTATCTATAAAGAATATATCTGCCAGCTAGGGATACGGCCCCCTAATATTACCTCTGTCAAAGAAATTCCTTTTTTGCCTATCTCTTTCTATAAAAGACACGCCATAAAAACGGGAAGTTGGAAGGCTGAGAAAATATACGAGAGCAGCGGCACCACCGGTATGGTCACCAGCAAGCATCATGTAAAAGACAATGCTTTTTACCTGGAGGTCGCCACCCGGATATTTTCACGCTTTTACGGGGCGTTAGACCAGTTCCATTTTTTATTTTTACTGCCCTCATACCTCGAGAGAGGTGGCTCGTCTTTAGTAGCCATGGCCCAGCATTTCATAACGAGTAGTGAGTCGGAACTCGCTGGTTTTTACCTACATAACTACGATGAACTGGTAGAAAAAATCTCATTCCTTAGACGTGATTCCCAAAATGGGATAATTCTTTGTGGTGTAACCTATGCCTTGCTGGACTTGGCTGAGCAATATGCTCCCGACCTATCCGGTGTGGTGGTCATGGAGACGGGGGGGATGAAAGGCAGGCGGAAAGAGAGGGTCCGTGAAGACCTCCATAACCAGCTAAAAAGCGCGTTTAAGGTCAATCAAGTGCATTCTGAATATGGTATGACCGAATTGCTATCACAGGCATATTCAAACGGAGAGGGGAGATTTTTTTCACCTCCCTGGATGAAAATTATACTAAGAGACCCTAATGATCCGTTAGACCTTAGTACTCAGCACCGGACCGGTGGCATAAATGTTGTAGACTTGGCTAACGTTCACTCCTGTGCGTTCATTGAAACACAGGACCTAGGTAGGGTAGAGGACGATGGAAGCTTTGAAATATTGGGAAGATTCGATAATTCGGATATACGAGGATGCAACCTATTGATCTAAGCGGTTACCTAGTTATAAGTATTGGTATTTTATTCTACAAAACTGATTTTTTTAACCTATTAGTATGATGAGTATGAAATTAAGGCTATCGATTTTTTTGTTGGTACTTTTCGGCATGGCTTCTTGTGCCACGTATACATGTCCAACTTACACTAAGCATGATTCCAAAAAGGAAATAGTCACTATCGAAAAAGAAAACTGCTAGGGCACAAAGCCACTATTACGCTGAAATGTCGGTGTTTTTGACCACATCTTCTGTCGTGATCTCGGCGCCGCTCATGATCACTAAGCGTTCTACTACATTTCTTAATTCCCTAATATTACCAGTCCATGAATGTTTCTGTAACAATTGCACAGCTTCGGTATGAATTTCTTTGGTTTTTGTGCCATATTCTGCAGCGATATCCGAAAGGAATTTATTCACCAGTATGGGTATATCGTCACTCCTATCACGCAGCGGGGGCACCTTTATTAAAATAACACTTAGCCGGTGATAGAGGTCTTCCCGGAATTTATTTTCCTCGATTGCTTCTTTTAGATTTTTGTTAGTAGCGGCTACCACGCGCACGTTTACACGTATATCTTTATCGCCACCTACCCGGGTGATCCTGTTTTCTTGCAAAGCGCGCAGTACCTTAGCTTGTGCCGACAGGCTCATGTCACCTATCTCATCCAGGAAGAGGGTGCCTTCATTGGCTTGTTCGAACTTCCCGATGCGTTGTTTGACGGCCGAGGTAAAAGAACCTTTTTCATGACCGAATAATTCGCTTTCGATAAGCTCTGACGGTATGGCGGCACAGTTCACTTCTACCATAGCACCTTTCGAACGATTACTTTTCTCATGGATCTGGCGGGCCACAAGCTCTTTCCCAGTACCATTTTCTCCTGTTATCAATACCCTCGCATCGGTAGGAGCTACCTTTTCGATCGTTTCTTTCACCATTTGAATGGCGCCTGATTCTCCTACGATATCATAGGCTTTCGATACTTTCTTTTTGAGTACCCGGGTCTCATTTACCAAGGAGCCCTTATCGAGGGCATTTCTGAGCGTGACCAATAGCCGGTTGAGGTCCGGTGGCTTCTGAATGAAGTCGTATGCCCCCTTTTTCGTAGCTTCCACGGCCGTTTCAATGGTACCGTGTGCGCTGATCATGATAAACTGGGTATCAATGCCTTGTTCCACGGACTTTTCTAAGACTTCCAGCCCGTCCATTTTGGGCATTTTAATGTCACACAGTGCCACATCAAATTTTTCCTTGTTCAGCATTTTGAGGCCTTCTTCACCATTCTTGGCTTCACTCACCTCGTATTTTTCATATTCAAGGATCTCTTTTAGGGTGTCCCGGATGCTTTGTTCGTCGTCAACGATCAGGATTTTGGGCATAGATCTACAGTTTTATTCTACCATAAAAAATCCGGCAGCGTGTAATTACCATCGCTGACGGATAAATTTTAAAATAACAAGCTTATAAGCCGGGTTCTGTATTCCCGGTAGCTACCGGGACCCTTATCATTTATCTAGCCTTGGCGTCGCCACCAAGGTCCATCGACCTACCCACCACGTTACTGTCAAAGTTTGGACGAGCAACCCTTCATTGCCCTAAGCAAAAGCGTGGCATATTTGGTCTTTCAACTCGTAAGGTTTACCCTGCCCTCCATGTCACCATGTAGGCGGTGAGCTCTTACCTCACCTTTTCACCTTTACCTGCCAGCAAGTCAATAGAATAGGTTTCCCATTTTCCATCTCCTACCCGGCATCGGTAGTTTGTTTTCTGTGGCACTGTCTGTTCTCCCACACTGGTCATCAACGCAGGAGACCTTCCCGTTAGGAAGTACGATGCTCTTTGTTGCCCGGACTTTCCTCCCCCACCGTAAATTACCGTGGGAGCGATAAGGCAGCTTGCAAGTGCAAATCTAGTTGTTTTTTAATAATGACCTAATTGTCAAAAAGATCAAATAGGTTTAGTAAATGTTATGCCATTTTAATGTACGTCTACACCTGTGAGTTTTAATTCATATTCATCCGCTACATTGGCTACCTCTTGTATGATCTCTTTGATGATCTCTTCCGTAACGGTTTCTACAAATGATGCTGCCTCTACGTGGATGATATTATCAATGATCACGAACTTAGCATGATTCAGGTTAGCATTCTCTTCTAAGAGGAGCTTGGTATCTATTGCTGCACTAAATTCACCCACTTTTGATGTGAACTCTATGCCTAACCTGCTATTGAAGCGTTTACTGTTCTTAAGCTTGCCGAGAACGGTCTGGAACCTTTCATCAGCCAATGGGACAATAATAATGGATGTAGAGCTGTCGTATTCAGAGTAGGTACCGCCTATCTCCTCCGCATAGCTTTTCATAAATGAATTTAGGTCCATGATGTGTGTTTTTAAGGTGTACTTCAGTAAGTTATAAAAAAATCCTTTCATCTAGTAGATGAAATGGAATTTTAATTCTCCGCTACTCATCTCTAGGGCGGGGGAGGGTATTCTTACCATATTGACTATAAAAACAAGGGTATTGACGAGTTTGGACCGGCTCTTATATTCATGTAGGTCTAGGTCAAACCCAATAAAATAATGCCTGCGTGGTTCATAACCGTTTTGTAGGTTGGACCGGTCCTCGGCGAAGACCATACCACTGGCGCCATACCCCACTGAGACGTTCAACCATTTCGGGATTTTATCATTGAACTTGGAAAGGTCAAAGGAGAGCCAATACTCTTGCGCATTATAGTCTTTTATAAGCTCTTCCCTAAGGCTTGATCCCAAAAGCTCGGGCCTTAGCGGAGCATACCCTGACCTGCGAAAATAGAATTTGGGATGGATCCGTATTTCATTCCAAGCTTTTTTTTGGACGTAGTAGGCCATACCTCCCAACGTGTTGGCAGCCATATCGCCGATAGAAGCCCCGTACCCGCTGGAAAAACCGTCAAAAACTTCTATGGGAGTGAGTGCTAGGAAGCTAGAAACAGTACCCCATAGCAAAGCCTTGTTTTCAGAAAGACCTGACCACCTGAGTAACCTGTAGCTGGAATGGCTAATTTGAAAGGCTGCGTAAAAATGCCCGACCTTATCCATCTGTTTCCACTCACTGTTGTCATTAAAAAAGTGAAAGGACTGCCGTTCAAAATCGGCATACCACAGGCTGTTGAGCCCTACCAGTGCGGTGGCGTAGGTGGCTCCTGCGGCGATCAACACGGGTTTTAGCCGTTTGTTTTTAAGGCTATCAGGCGCTTGGGGCTGGGCATTAGATAAGAAGGAAAGAGCGAATAGCAAAACAAGGAAGATGGATGTTATGCCAGGGAAGGGCCGTAAATGGCCGACAATCGATACACCATGGACTTTGATAGCCATAGACCACGGTGTATCGAGGAGGTGATTAATTGGGTTTGTCACCATTTTTGGCTGCTCCTTCTTTATTGACGGTGGGCACAGGATCATTTTTTTGCTTCTCAATCGCCTTCGACCGGCTTTTTTGAAAAAGCTCCTTGATCTCATCAAAGCTTTGGGTGTGAATGAGGCTGAAACCCGTGGTGATGGTATTTTGTGTTTCTTCGTTGGGATTGATGGGGTTAAAGTTGGTCCGGTTATACATTTTTACTTTGAATTTCCCATCTTCTGTCAGCAGGTATTCCAGTGTCCAATCGCCGGCAATACTATTCACATCGGCTTTGTTCTGTTGGTTTGTGAACCCGCCATCTCGTGTTACACGCAATCGACCATCTAAAAACGTATATGAGAGCCTGAGCTGGAAGGTATTAAAGGCTTCCGGGTCGAGTGCTCCTAGGTTCAGGTCGATCTCTAGGTTTTCGTCTACCTGTGTTACCCAGTAGCTGAGCTGGTTGGATAAAAGCTCACTCACACTACTAGAGATGGACCCCCCTGTATTAAAAGATTGTAATGGGCTGAAGCGCCGCAATACAATGAGGCTGAACACCTGCCGGGTGAGCTCTTGTTCATCGATGCTGTTTTTAAATTCCATAAACCGGAATTCAAGGTCTATCCCTTCGGTAGTAGTTATGCTTCCATCTTCGTTGACCACTTGGCCTTGGATGTTCCTCGGGAGATTTTTAGCCACGATATCAAATTCCACTTCAGGCGATAACAACCGACCATCAATATCCAGTAAGACCTGCACCGGGTAGTTGCGGCGTAATTCCGGGGTGCTGCTGTAATCCCTGCTATCCATAGACTCCAGCAGGGGTAAAAAAGTGGCTACCTGGTTATAAGACGCCGCGATATCCAGCACTCCTTCATAAGGATCCCCGTACCAGGAGATCTTGCTGTTCGGGAGTATTTCGAATTCTTTGTTGATGATGTTGTAAAGAGTAAAATTATACCCCCCTTCCTGTATCACATAATCACCAAACATATTAAAATCACCCTTGGTATCGATCTGCAAAGTGAGGTCTCCATTCCCCCTGCCCCGGATGATGTCACCGGCCTTAATGTCGAATATTATCTCGCAATATGCTTCCGGGGTGATATGCAGGTCGAAATCAAGATTCAAGCCCCTGAGGTCGACCCTCGTGTCCAGCAAATCGACCTGGCTGGTAGAATCTCTCAAGCTCACAAAATTGATGAAATCCTCTTTTTCGATCGTCCCGGTGTTCCCGATCGGTATAAAAATACGAGTACCCCTTTCCGTAGTAGCATCCGCGGTGATCACCATGTTTTGGATCGGGCCGTAAAAGCGGATGTCGCCGGTGGCTATGCCGGTTCCGTAAAATAGTGTATTGTCTTTGGCAGTAGTATTCAACACCATGAATTTGTTAATTGAACCTGACAGGTCCATAAAGAAATCTTTAAAGTTGGTATGGCTTATAAAGCCGTCGAGGTAGCCTAGGTTGTCCCGGCTGTCCGATAGGTTCATGTTACTAAAACCGATCTTGTTTTTTTCCATGTAGAATCGTCCGTTGAACGTATAATCAGTGTTGAGGTAGTTTATGTGCACACCCCCGTCAACAATTTCCCCATCGCCCCTAATGACCGGGTTGGAAAGGTTACCGGTAATTTTCAGAAATCCTTTGACACTACCTTCTACCTGGCTGAAATAGCTTTCCAGGAAAGGCTCAAGGGTCTTTAGTTGTGTATTATTCAATTGGGCTTCCAGTTGAAGCCCGTTCTCAAGTTTTGGGGCGTAATAGCCTGCAATGTCCAAGGCCTTTTCTTCTAGCCGCTGGATATAAAAATTCACATCGAAGCGATCTTTTTTTCCATCCCATATATTTTCACCACGAATATCCCCCACCTCGAAATCATTTACCGTGAACCTGGTAATATCCAGTTCACTATTAAGCTGGAGATCTTCGTAATAATCCGATATTGAGACATAGCCATCCAGTGTGCCGTCCAGTTGTTTTTCGATAATACTGTTGATATTGTCAATGTCGAGACTGTCAATAACCAATGTGAGGTTTTTGGCAGGATCTTCGGATACTGTACCGTTAAGGGAGATGCGCTGGTTTTCATGGTAGACCACCAGGTCTCTCACGGATACTTCCCGGCCTTCAATGGCCACCAAGTTATTCTTTTCAACGACCCACTTATCGTCCAATATGTGGAGATCGGAGGGAGCAAATTTGATCTCTGTACGGTTAGGCAGGAAATCGATGGCACCGGTTAGCCGGGCATAATTAGGATAACGTACCTGGTTGATATCAAATTCAAAATCGATATGCTTATCGTTCCAGATGCCTTCTAAGAACAGGTCTTTGGTATTGATACCTCCAAGCGTTTGCAACTCCGAGGATACGTACGCCATGGCCAATACACTTGTACTATCTGCGATCTTGGAGATGTTAAGTTGTATATCATCATGTATAAAGATATCCGAGTTGTACTGTAGCGTGTCTATATACGATTGTATGTTCAAAATAGAGGTATACCCACCTGTTAAGTTACCTTCTACCTTGGTATTAGGGGAGAGGTGAAGCCCCGGCACAAAGACGGCAGCAATGGGATCAATGTATTTCAGCTCTACTGTATAGTCCAGTGAGTAGTCAGGGTGGTCAGTTTTCTTTTGAGCATAATAATCCTCTAAAGCCTGGGCGTCGTTTTTTAAATTGAGCTGGTATTCGAAAATGAGCCGCTTAAGATCTTGATATACATTACTGAATTCAAAATCGCCGTTGATGTCTACCCTAAAGAGATTACTATTTATAAATACATTTCGAATAGACTCATCACGGTCTGAGATCACGGTCAGTGACCCGACATCCAACTGTTGTTCCCCACGGCGTATCGTAGTGTTCTCAAAATTTGCAGACCCTAGTATTTCATCAATTTTCAATCCTTGGGCATTGACATCTAAGCTGCTTCTTATGAAGAAATCGTCCTCGGTGAAGTTTAATGGCTTAAGGAACGCGGTGTCTAACTGCGCCCGCAGGTTGAAAAAATCTATGCCTCCCCGTATGTCTATGGAGCCGTTCAGGTCCATTTTCAAGTTGGGGTCATCAATGTTTAAAAACCCTTCGAAAAACTCCTTTGTGAACCTAGCATCGGTCTGGATATTCTTGTAATTGTAGTGGTTCAGGCCTATGCTGTCGATCCTGCCTTTCAGTTCAAAATTAGCCTGCTCCAGGGTGAAACCGGTTCCTTCTATTTCACCGTTAAGGGTAACCTTTTGAAAAATTTTATTCTCAGTGTAACCGCCAATGTTAAAATCGATCATCTGGAGAGCTCCTTTGTAATACGACTTGTTGATGTCCTCATCGAGCTTCAGGTTAATGTCCGAATTGATCCTGCCGTATTTAGTGTAAAAGTCACCGTTGGCCACAAAATCGTTTAAAAATCCCACAAATTCAGCATTAAAGCCGATGTTGTCAAATGGGGCCAGCCGGTTGTAGGTCTTCTTTTTAAGGTACTTTTCCAGGTCCGTGATGATGGCGTAAGAATCGACCAGGTCGAAGTCTATTGACGTTTCATCAATGTATGGCAAGCCCACCATACGCACTTTTCCGCGGCATACGGAACCCTCTCCAAATCGTAGGTCCAAGTTGGAGAATAAGAATGAGCTGACCCTGCCGTTAAAATTCCCGGTTATGTCATAGTACTCATCCATATCTTTAAAATAGGGTACAAATTCTGCCAGCTCATTGCTGTGGAGCAACGAATGATTTAAATAGGCCTCTATCCGCACCCGGGCACTGAACCGGCTGAGATCTGCCGGGGTACTATACCTGAAGATCACCGAGTCTTTGATCCGTGTTTTGCCTGATATAAGATCGAGGTTATTAAATTTCATGGCCTGGGAGGAGTAAAAGAACGAAGACGTCATCTTATCGATCTGCAAGCTGGAGATGCTATCCTTGCCTTGTAAGGATCTTACTTCTACGGAAAAAGTGTCAGCCACGGCCATTAAATTTTCAAACTCCCCGTTAATGCCGTAAACAGTGAAATGTGAATAGTCAAAACCCGAGTCTATGGAATCTTTATAGACATCATTATACCTAAAAACAGCGTTTCGAAGTTTTACTTGCCCAATGCTGAAAGGTGCTGAAGTTCCTTTCTTGGTTTTACCAAGCGCCTTCAGGCGGCGTACGAATTCTGTCATATTCAGCGTAATGGTAGAATCGTTCAGCCTAATTTTTTCAAGACTCACATCGGCATTGGCCACATACACATTGTCCAAGGCCTTATCCGTGTCGCCGAATAAGACTTTCAATTGGTAGTTGACCTGTATCATCGGGGCATTTATCATGGGATTGCCTAATGGATCCACTACTTCTACTCCCCTGATCTCAACTTGATCGAACCAATCAATATCGACATGCGTTAGGGAAACTGAAAATCCTGTGAGTTCACTAAGGTGATCAGAAAGGTAGCCCACTAGCCTAGTTTGGACATAGGGCACCTGTACTATACCAGCAAGGAGTGCCAGCATAATGAAAATGGATAGCAACAGCCAAAGTATTGTCTTGACAATACGTTTTTTAATAACTTGCGCCAAAATTTTTCCGAATGGGTCCCACTATACTCGCCATAGAATCATCTTGTGATGAAACTTCCGCTGCCGTTATTAAGAACGGTAAAGTTCTTAATAATATAATAGCAACGCAATCAGTACACGAAAATTATGGTGGTGTGGTTCCCGAATTAGCGTCACGGGCACATCAGCAGAACATAGTGCCGGTGGTCCATGAAGCTTTAAAAACTGCCCGTATTAACAAAGGACACCTGGATGCGGTGGCGTTTACCCGCGGTCCGGGGTTACTAGGCGCTTTGTTGGTAGGCACCTCTTTTGCCAAAGCCTTGGCCCTGGGGCTGTCCATCCCGCTCATAGAGGTACAGCACATGCAGGCCCACATTTTGGCGCATTTCATTGATGACCCTAAACCCAAATTCCCCTTTTTGTGCCTTACCGTCAGCGGGGGACACACCCAGGTCGTTCTTGTTCGTGACTATCTTGACATGGAGGTGATAGGTGAAACCATAGATGATGCGGTAGGGGAGGCCTTTGATAAGTCGGCAAAGCTATTAGGGCTGCCTTATCCCGGTGGCCCTTTGGTGGATCGATATGCCCAACAGGGGGATCCACTGCGTTTTACCTTTCCAAGCAGCGAGGTAGAGGGACTCAACTTTTCCTTTAGTGGGATCAAAACTGCCTTTTTATATTTTTTAAGAGAGGAGAAAAAGAAAGACGAGCGATTTATCGAAAAAAATCTTCATGATATCTGTGCCAGCCTGCAATATTCTTTGATCCGGATGCTGCTTAAAAAGCTCAGTAAAGCGAGTGAGCAATATGGTATTCAGGCATTGGCTTTGGCCGGGGGTGTATCTGCCAATAGTGGTTTGCGAAAAGCCATGGACGAAGCGGCCGCAAAAAGGGGTTGGAACGTTTACATACCCGCTTTCCAATATTGCACCGACAATGCCGCTATGATCGCTATGACGGCACATTTTAAGTTTCTAAAAAAAGAATTTGCCTCGTTACGTGTAAGCCCGGAGGCACGGATGAGATTTTGATCAAAACAGGTATGAGAGCGATATATAACACGGGGGATACTAAAGACTATCATTATAAAGTTACAGGAAAGGACCAGGCAGCATTTCATGGCGAGCTTGTTCACCCGGTTTGTTCTACCTTTGCGTTGGCACGCGAAATAGAATGGTCTACCCGCCGTTTTGTCTTGGAAATGAATGAAGAGGATGAAGAAGGGGTGGGCACGATGTTGACCATCCATCATGAAGGCCCAGCCTTTGTGGGAGAAACACTGAAAATAAGTGCCATGGTAAAAAGTTTCGAAAGAAATGAGCTGATATGTAGCTTTGAAGTATGGGTAGAAGATCGATTGATCGCTAGGGGAACTACCGGGCAAAAGATTTTAAAGAAAAGTAAGTTGAAAGAGATTTTTTCTACCTTTGAAAAACGATGACAAAGGAAAAGACAAGATTTTCCAACAATATTGACATAAAGAACCGCAAGGCCCGTTACGAGTTTGAATTTATTGATACCTACGAGGCCGGGCTCGTGCTGAAAGGGACAGAGATCAAGTCAATACGTGAAGGGAAGGTCAGTTTGCAAGAAGGATATTGTTATTTTAAAAATGGAGAGTTATTTGCTAAAGGGATCAATATATCTCCTTATGAGCAAGGATCTTTTTATAACCATGAACCCACGCGAGAGCGTAAGCTTCTCTTGCGCCGACAGGAATTGATAAAGTTGGAGGGAAAAAGTCAAGAAAAGGGATTAGCCATTATCCCTACCCGGCTTTTTCTTAACAGTCGGGGGCTGGCTAAGTTGGTGATCGCCTTGGCCCGTGGTAAAAAGCTGCATGATAAACGAGATAACCTGCGCGAGAAGGATATGAAAAGAGAAATGGAAAGACATAGGTATTAGTGTAAATAGTAATGAATATTAAAGACATGAAATTCCCAGGAAAAAAGATACCGATCACATAAAATATGGAGGAAATGGCTGGCCCTGATGTACCGGGCTTTGAGGTATTGATGTTGCTTCTCAAATAGATATCTTCACTTAAATCAGCCAAAACCATCAAATTACTGGTATTAATTTTAATAGAACATTGCTAAGGGGTAACGCACATTGCCCTGCAAACCACAACTAAAACACTAATCTATGCCCGTGTCTTTTGGTATATGTAGATTGAGTATAATCCCGGTCAGGAAAGCTGGCGATGACAAAAGTGAAATGGTCACCCAGCTGCTTTTTGGCGATCATTACGAAGTGCTGGACCATCATGAGAATGGCAAGTGGCTCAGGGTAAAGATCCACTATGACAGCTACGAGGGATGGATCGATGCTACACAATACAATGAAATATCCCCGGAGTACTTCCAGCAGGTGAACAACTCGGATTACAAGATCAGCTTAGACCTTACTTCCAGCATACTTTACAAAAAGCATCATATCCATATCGTTATGGGTAGTATATTGCCTATAGCCACCAACGAGCTTTTTAAAATAGAAGAGCAACTGGCTTTTAACGGCGACGCCAAAAGCCTCAGTCAGAAACGCGATTTCGAATATCTTAAAAATGTAGCCCGCAAGTACTTGAATACCCCATATTTATGGGGAGGGAGGACCCCTTTTGGTATCGACTGCTCTGGTTTCGTGCAGGTGGTCTTCAGGATCTGTGGATACAACCTACCGCGTGATTCATCTCAGCAAGTAGTATTTGGCAAACCAGTGGACTTCAAAGATCGGCAGCCCGGCGATTTGGCCTTCTTTAAAAATGAAGAAGGGCGAACAGTTCATGTCGGCATTTTGTTAGAGAATGACAAAATTATACATGCATCGGGAAAAGTAAGGATAGATGCACTGGACGAGCAAGGTATTTTTAACGATCAATTGGGCAAGCATACCCATACTTTTGATGCAGTCCGTCGAATCCTAAAAAATTAGTTTCCGTTCATTTTGTAAACATTTAGCGTTCACTTTATTTTAAAGGGATGAACAGGAAGGTACTTGTGTTAAACCAGGATTACAGCCCCATTTCGGTATGTACGGTACAGCGTGCCTTTTTGCTTACCTACTTGAAGAAAACCGAGCTGGTAGAACCTGCCAATGGATATAAGCTTAGGTCAGTGTCGGAGAGCTTCCCGATGCCCGCAGTAATAAGATTGACCCGGTATGTGAATGTACCTTATAAGGGCGTGGCGCTTACTCGACAAAATGTTTTTAAACGAGACCAATTTGAGTGCCAGTACTGTGGTACGACTGAAGATCTCACACTAGATCATGTAGTTCCCCGCTCCAAGGGAGGGCAGTCTTCTTGGGATAACTTGGTGACAGCTTGCAAAAGATGTAATGCTTACAAAGGAGACGATACCCCGGAGAAAGCTGGCGTGAAGTTAAAAACAAGGCCTTTTAAGCCTTCCTATATGATCTTTCTTCGTGACTTTTCGGGTTTTCACTGCGAGGAATGGATTCCGTACCTCCAGAGGAGGAAGTCTTAAAAAAATCAGCCAGCCATATGGTGCGTCCATATTGAAGAAGGTATCTCTTGGAATCACTAGTTTTTATCAATAGCTTTATATTTATACATTAACCAACGTCATTATGCTTTATTCTATAGTATTCAGCCTCCTATTCACTAGTCTTGCCAATGTAGATCTTCAAAACATGCTCCAGTCCAGTGAAGCTTCGAAAAGTCATGAGGACAAATTATCTTCCGTGGGTGATGACGCCCAGCTCGCCATGGTGGACTTGTAAACCTGGACCCGATAACTATTTATCATTTTGATGTTATGCAGGGTAGTTTTGGCTAGTAGGCTTAGTGAGCCTTTGAGCTTTGGTGCCTTGGTGGCCGGGGAAGCTTCGCCACCAAGGCACCAAAGCTCAAAGAATCACTAAGGGATATTATTTAGGATTTAACCTAGCCCTATTTTATATCGATTTAACACTATGACTCCTGCCGTGCATACATGAGGTTTAGTTGCTGCAAGCAGTAGTTATATTGCCCTATTTATTAGGCGTATTGGCTAGGCTTGACCCCGAATCTTTCTTTGAAACACTTCGTGAAATAGGACAAATTATTAAAGCCTACTTCATACGCGATCTCGGAGACCGACGCGGTCTTGTTCTTTAATTTTTCAGCAGCCAAGTTCAATCGAATGGCCCGCATGTATTCTGAAACGGACATACCTGTCAAGCCCCTGATCTTCCTGAAGAGTTGAGTACGGCTCATTCCAATGGCTTTGCTGAAGGCTTCGACCGAAAATGAGCTATCATCAATGTATTCCCTGACCATGGCACTGGCCTGTGATAAAAATTTTTCATCGGCCGAGTTAAGCTTGATGTCCCTGGGATTGAGAGACTGCGAAAACTTTTCGATCAGCTTTTTGCGTTGCAAAACCAGGTTTTTTACCCGGGTTTTGAGTTCTTTTTTGTCGAAAGGCTTGACTAAATAATCATCTGCCCCAAGGTCTAGTCCTTCCAGCTTGTCTTGTCCGGAAGCTTTGGCAGTTAACATGATAAAAGGGATATGGCTGGTCTCCGTTGTGTTTTTTATTCTTCTACAGAGTTCGGTTCCCTCCATCTCGGGCATCATCACATCGCTCAGGATCATATCCGGTTGGTATTTTATCGCCAATTCCAGCCCGGCCTTACCATGGGAGGCCTCTATCACCTGGTATTCATCCGCTAAGAAGTCTGCCATGTATTTTCTCAGTTCCGTGTTGTCCTCCACCACTAAAATAGTATCACGATTCTCCGGCAGGATCAACTGTTGGGTGTCTGTCCGGTCTTCGGCAGTAAGACTTGCGGACAGGTGCCCCGTTTTTGATATTACAGGCGTTCCTGCTAATATTTCAACGCCTAATTCTTTCATCGAATCAAAATCGATGGGGAGCTTCACGGTGAAGGTAGAACCCTTGCCTAGCTCGCTTTCTACTTCGACCGTGCCATGGTACAGTTCTACGAGCTCTTTGGTCAAGGAAAGCCCGATCCCTGACCCCTCAGAGTCCGAAGTTTGGTAAAACCGGTCAAAAATGTGCTTAATATCTTCCTGCGGGATACCCCTGCCTGTATCTTTTACGGAGAGTACAAACTCTTTTGACCCTTCTAAATAAGCGGATACCGATATTTCACCACCCCCAGGCGTATTTTTAAATGCGTTTGAAACTAAGTTTACTACTACTTTTTCGAACTGGTCTTGGTCAAAATAACCTTCGATGGCGCCTTCATCCATTTCCAATGAAAAAGTGATGTCTCTTTGCAGGGCTAAAGACTGGAAAGACTCAATAAGGGCCTTGGTAAAATGTGCCAGGTCACCTTGCCTGGCCTTTAAAGCAAGCCTTCCTGCATCGATCCTGGAAAGGTCCAGCAACTGATTGACCAATTGTAACAGTCGCGTGGTATTTTTTTTGATGCCCAGCAGGTCTGCTTGGTCCTGTTCCCTTCTATTTTCAGTGAGATCATCTGTATGAGCTGTAATCAGGGCCAGGGGGGTTCTAAACTCGTGGGAGATGTTCGCAAAAAAACGGGACCGTAAGGCCTCTGTCTCTCTTTGGTTTTTATTTACTAATTCTTTGACTTTTAGCCGGTTGCTGTAAGTATAAACTAGCAATATCAAGATGATGATGGCAGAGGCTACACCACCTATCAGTAAGTTCCTTTCTAAGGATTGCTGTTGTATAATAGACTGTTGGGCGGTAAGCTGGGCTTTTTGAAGGGTAATTTCTTGGTCCTTTTTGGCGGTTTGGTATTGCATTTGCAATTCGGCGAGCTGCCTGGAGTTAATTTGTTCCGTAAGGCTATCGTTCAACGCTGAATATAGGTTCAGGTATTTTAATGCTTCTTTTGTATTGCCTGTCTTTTCATAGGCTTCACCAAGGGTTTTGTAAGCAGTTCTCAAAGGAAGTTTTTCGTTCGAATTATACGCATACTCCTGGGCCTGTTGCAGCCTCTCGATGGCTTTCCCATATTTTTTGTTATCCAAGTCAATTTTTGCCAAGGCTATTTCCGTTTTAGCAAGTGCTTTGTAATTTCCCATTTCTTGTGATATCCTGAGCGCTTCATTTAAAAAAGAAAGGGCTTTGGTTTCATCTTGTTGTTCATAGTAAAGCTCTCCTAAAAGGTAATAGTCATTTTCCAACTGGTACTTTTTGCCCATTTTTTGCCCGATTTCCAAGCTTTTTTGCTGGTATTCAATGGCTTGAGTCAAGTTTCCTTGTTTTTGTAACACTGAAGCAAGTCCGGCGAGTGCCACAGATTCATTCTGGAAGTTGCCCAGTTCTCTGGAAATTTCTACCGCTTCCGAATAATTTTTATAACTCTCTTCCAGTTTGTCCTGCCCTAAGTAGATATTAGCAATATTGATTAAAGAGGTTGCAACACCATTCTCGTTGTTGTATTTTTTTTTGATCTTAAGGCTTTTTAAATGGTTATCCAAGGCTAACGAGAACCAGCCCAGGTCTTCATAAACTGAGGCAAGGTTTGAAATGGGAGCTGATAGCGACTTTTCATCCTTTGTCTCGGTATATAATTCTATGGAACGTTGTAGGTAATTTTTTGCTTTTTCTTTTTCACCAAGATAGTTGAAAGTGAGTCCTAGGTTACTATAATTGGAGGCCATCCCTCTTAGGTTATTGATCAAACTATCGATTTTTAGGGCTTTGAAATAGTTAGAAAAAGCCTCTTCACGCTGACCCCTATAGGCTGCAATTATGGCTTTGTGTGTATGGGCTCTTGCCAAACCCTTTTTATAATCAATACGTGATGCTAACTCGAATGCTTGTGTAATATATTTTTCAGCTTCCGCCAAACTTGAGTTGATCAACTCAAATCCTATTTCATTTAATAAATTTACTCTGCTGGTATCTGAAGAAACATTATCTAACTCAACGAAGAGGCTGTCTACGACAGGAGGCACTTGTGAAAATACTGCCTGCGACAAAAGAATTAGAAAAAACAGTAACTTTTTCATTCCCAATAACAGTTAGAGGTTAGCACCATACCGTCAACCAAACTATGGCCATTAATAAATTTAAAATAAGTGACATAGAGATTAAGTATTCATAGCCTGCCTAAAACCGTACTAAATCCCATATTTCCAATTATTTGCGAATATCGAAAATACAAAAAAAGAGCAATGTATGTGCTATGGCCAGCATAAGGTAAATTGAAAAACCGAATGAAAAATCTGAATGGGCATTGAAAATTTCAGAAGCTCAAAGTAATAAGACATCCTTCATCTAAGGATGTCTTATTACTTTAATGGGGAGTAGTACTTGACTTCGATGAGATTATAGAGCTATTTGTTTGATCCTTTTATGCAGCTACATAGCTGCTGATTTTGTTCGTATATGCAATGATCAATCAAACTCAACGATAATTTGCGGTATCCTGTCACTGCCGGCATTCACCTCGATACTATCAAAACCGGAAACGTTTAATAAGCTTACAGGGGGCAGTGTCGCCGGCACTATTTCCCTGAGGATTACACCATAATTTGACCATGTCCCGTTCGCCCAGTTGCGCACGATCGCGGTGATGTCTATTTCGTATGGAATAACGGAAGTACTTGGTGAAGTAATATTAACTTGCCGCTGGAGCCAATATCCAGGGGCATTATTGTAGGTAATGGTATTCGTTGACCAATTCCCGGAAAAAGCATTGACGGCATAAGTAGTCAAATTAGCCGGAAGGCTTCGTACGTGTAGGCGTAATACGGCTCTTCGTACAGTCCTGCCGGAAATTTGCGATTGCAACTGTCCGAACTTTAATGCAACAAATCCGCAAACGAACTCAGTGTTGAAAGGGAGCACGCTAAAGTTACATCCACACTCATTCGAACTGGAATTGTAGACTGTATTCGCCGAGGAACTAACAGCAGAATTAAATATCAATACATTATCTTCTGTAGCAAAAGAAGTGATCTCGGTGGGTAATAAAGTAACAGGAGCTTCATTGGAGTAAGGCGAATTGCCAATGGCATTAAAAGCCTGGACACG
The DNA here is from genome assembly GCA_028280565.1 of Fulvivirga sp. Lineage (GTDB taxonomy): Bacteria > Bacteroidota > Bacteroidia > Cytophagales > Cyclobacteriaceae > Fulvivirga. The sequence goes on along the minus strand of JANQLQ010000106.1, from coordinate 15,837 downwards.
ATAGATGTAGGTAGAGCCCGTAGCCACATCCGGGTCTGAATAAGAACGGACATTGGCATTGACTGTAGCGATGCGTCGAAAATTGCTCCTGCCCAGGCGACGCTCGATGTAAAAACCGTCTTCGTTCGAGGCATTGTCCGTCCAAGTAAGGGAGACGGATGAAGGTGATGTGGCGGTAGCACTTAAGTTTAATGGGGCCCTTGGCGCTGATGGAGTGGTGGCGCTGGCAGTGTTGGAAGGTTCAGACTCTCCTATGTCGTTATAGGCCTTTACCCTGTAAACATACTCTACCCCGGGTGACAGGCCTGTATGATCAAAAGTGTTAATATTAGGCCCTAGTTCTGCAATGACGGTGAAATTAGGTCCGCCGCCATCGTCTGCATAGGCTTCTACTCTAAAACCACTTTCATTGCCAGCATTATCGACCCAGGCAAGCTTTACCTGGGCGATGGACAGCGCCTCAGCCGTTAATCCCGAGGGGGCCACAGGTACTACAGGAGCGGCATTTGTCGTGGCGCGTGCGAGGTCAGTGTAGGCTGAAAACCCATCGTCATTGATTGCCCTGGCACGGTACACGTATCCTGTAAGCGGCGATAGCCCGGAATGAGTGAAAGTAGTTTCGTTCTCCCCTAAGGTGGCAATAAGCTCGAAATCCGGGGTTCCAACCCCGCTGGGCGCAGCTTCTAATTCAAAGCCAGTCTCGTCATTGGAGTTATCGCGCCAGGTCAAACGGATCTCTTGGTCATTGAGCGGCTGTGCAACCAGGCCAGAAGGTGCTACAGGTGCGGAGGCGCTATTATTCGTCGAGGTACTCGCCAGTGCCGAGTAATCTGAAAACCCCTCGTCATTGACCGCCCGGATACGATACGAGTAATTTGTGTTCGCCGAGAGCCCAGTATGTCTTAGGGTGGTGGTGTCAGCCGGGACTTCCATGACCAATTCAAAACGGGCTGGTTCAAGGTCCCCAATGGCGACTTCGAGCTCAAAACCCGTCTCGTTGTCGGAGTTGTCCTCCCAGGCCAATTGTATTTCACTGTCTGATTCGGCTTGAGCGGTAAGCCCTGACGGGGCGAATAGATCCTCCAAGGAGGCCGGTAAAGTTTCTACGTCCAGCACCTCTGAATATTCGGATTCCCCGGCCTCATTATAGGCATACACCCGGTATTGGTAGTTGCTTTCGGCAGCAAGATCTTCATCCGCATATTGCTCTACATCTGCTTCTAGTCTTGCTATTTCGATGAAAACTGGATCGGCCCCTTTTTTACGCTCTATCGCAAAACCTTCTTCGTTCTCATCGTTGTCGCTCCAACGTAGCGTTAAAGACTTATGGGTGACATCGGTTGCGACCAGGTCAGACGGTGGTGTAGGGGCCTGGGGTATTTCACCATTATCGTCATCGTTGGAACAGGCATACATAAGAAAAGCAACTATAAAAAGTAAATGTGATCTTGGGTTCATCTAATGTTTCGGTTTACATTGCATTGATTAGTTTCATAAGCCTTCCACTATAGACCGCCCGGTTTATCACTTGAGATCGTTCCCAGCCAGGTACGAATGATTGCTTTCACCTACCTGCTGGTATCGTTCCTTAGCATTAAAATTTTAAGGTCTACAAGCTTCAAAAGTAAAATGGATCAAGCCTTGTGTTTGACAGGAATGTTGCAAGGTTTAACAATTATGTGTAATCGATTTATGTTCGTCTGCCTGGGTTGACGCCCTCCTTTACGATGTATTCTCTCTATCCCGGAACACCAGTGTTAAATCTTGGCACATTCCTGTTAAACCCTTTTTGGATCCGGGACTACCTTGGAGGGCGAGGTTTAAAGAATTAAAAGGTAGAATGAAAAAGTCGAAAAGAGTCTATACTGGTGCTTTTCACATGATAACATTAGTGGTCCTTTCATACCTGTTGTATGCCTGTAGCAATGACGATGAAAGTATATCCTTGCAAGAGCAGGCAACCATTGACCTATTAATAGGCACTGGGTACCTGGACAACGTCGAGGGTGACACTCCCTCGGCGTTGGGTTTTAGGCAGACCCTTGAGATCGAGCGCAACGGCAATCTTACCATGGAATTTTTCTTTGATGATGGTACTAACCTAATGGACGAAGGCGCCTGGAGGTTGGATGACCGGGTCTTGGAGCTAACCTCCCCGGATCTAGAGACCATGAAAATGGAGATCGAGCTCATTTCTTCGAGCCGGCTAGTAGTAGAGGATGAATTGGGTGATGAATGGGAATATGAAAAAGTCGAGTAAGGTCATCCAAGATCGAACAACCCAGGCAAGTTTAGCTTAAAATCATTTAAACCTAAAAGTATGAAAAAATCAATTGTAACCTTATTTATGATCATGGTGGCGTTGTTTGCCGGGAAGTTATGGGCGCAGGATATCCTGGTAATGAAGAATGGCGATGAACTGAACGTTAAAGTAACTGAAGTGGGCACCGACATAGTCAAATACAAAAAATATGAAAACCTACAAGGGCCAACTTATACCCTAGAAAAAAGCAAGGTGTTCATGATCCGCTACGAAAATGGCGCAAAAGATGTGTTTGGAATAAATGAAAGTGAAGCAAATAAAACTTCAACGACAGGACCGGGCACCACGAACATGCAACGCACTTCCCCTGCCCGGCAAAACAACAATACACTTCCGAAAAGTACCTTTAACATCAATGCCCTGGGGCTGATTCAGTTTGGTCCTATTTTCCAATACGAAGCTAAGATCGGGGAGCGAAGTTACATCGCACCTCATTTTAGGTATGCCTATGCCGGGGTGCTGACGCACTTGGCGTGGACCGGGTTTGACGGCACCTTATCACCTTCGACAGCAGCCTTGGGACTCGGGATCAAATCCTTTGCTGAAACCACTGGCAATACATGGTACTATGGTGGCATATTGGACCTGCAATGGGGTACGGCCACCTACGATGAAGGAGAGTTAAGTGAATCCGAAGAAGTAGGATTGACGCTGGCCGTACTCTCCAACGTAGGTTATCGCTGGAGGTCTTCCAGAAATTCGTACCTCAACGTGGGCTTGTTCGCCGGGTTAGCCCCGGACTTAACGGCCGAGGAAACCTTCAGGAACGGGAATGTAGAGGATAACCGGCAGACCACCTTTTTTGCCATGGTAGAACTGTCCTTCGGTTGGGAATATTAATGGTCTTTACAAAGAATATGATGAAAGTATTTTTTCCCCTATTGCTGGTGCTGTGCACAGTAAACCTCTTGGGAGCCCAAGATATCATCCTCATGAAAAATGGGGATGAGATAGAAGCGAAGGTTGATGAAATTTCTTCCACCGAGATAAAATATTGGAGAATGGACAACTTGGACGGTCCACTCTACACCATGAAGAAAAGTGGCATTTTCATGATCAAATATGCAAACGGCACGAAAGACGTATTCAATACCGAAAGTACTGCCGGGAGTGAGCGTCCAGTTACTGGGTCAAGCGCCGGGTCGGCTAAGTTCTATTTCTATCGTCCAAGGAAAATATCCAGCGGCAGTGCCAAGATCATAGTGGGAACTTCTGTGCCCGATGAAGTGGTGATCAAATTAAAGAACGGTAGTTGGTACCAAACGGATTATGAGCACCTGGGTGAGCGCTTTTTCGTCGCGGGGGTTTATTCCTTGAACCCCGAAGTTTATACGTTGGATGTGCAAGCGGGCGAAACCTACTACGTTCGATGCACCGTGCTTTCGAAAGGTTTTAAGGTTATGGCGGAGCTGGAGATGGTGGATAAGACCTTGGCCCTCCGAGAGATGGCCCTGCTGAAAGAGCAGACCCGCAGTTATGTGGACCGTTAACCTATCCCACAGGCCGTGGATGATCGTGTCGGTCGTTTTCGCCGTGGCCTGCACAGGGGTAGATGAGAGCATACCAGCACCCAATGAGCTCGATATCTGGGAATACTTTCCAGGCCGTGAAGGACCGGTCTTAGCACTCTACGAAGACAGTGATAGCCACCTTTGGATAGGAACACCACACGGTGTGAGTAAATATGATGGCAGCGGGTTTGAAGACTTTACTAGCCAGGACGGCCTGGTAAATGACACAGTTTTAACTATTATCCAGGACTTCGAGGGGGATCTTTGGTTTGGTACCCCTGGTGGTATCAGTATCCTCGTAGAGAACGGGTTCATTAACATTTCTACGCTAGCCGGCTTTGACGCTAATGTTTCCAGCTTGCTGGAAGACGAAGATGACAATGTCTGGATCGGGACCTCCAACTTAGGCGTCTGGTTTGCAGGCCATGGCGGATTAGAATCTTTTTTCGATGACAATTGCTTAGAATGTAACATAATTAATACATTATTTGAAGACAGCCGGGGACAGGTATGGGTAGGGTCGCAGGCAGACCTAAAACGCTATCGAAACCGTGGTTTGCGATCCTTCACCGTCCAAGACGGCCTCGCCGGTAGCGATGTCACTTCAGTTTATGAAGACTCCAATGGAGTTCTTTGGGTGGGGACATTTGATGGCGACGAGATCACACAATTTGAAGGTGGTGATTTTGACCAAGTCAGTCTTTCTAATGGCGCGGATCAAAACTGGATCACGGCGATCACCCAAGACCGGCAAGAGCGTTTATGGATTGGTGTGGCACAGAATGGTGTGATTTTATACGATGGTCTTGTCTCACGGACTTTGTTTGAAGGGCCACCGCCTGGTATCATTTTATCCATGATCACCGATCAGCAGGGAGATATTTGGGTAGGAACATCGTCAGGACTTGCTAAATATATAAGCAAATAATGGGGATCAGGCTGGGAACCATAGCTTTAATGGCCATTTTAATGACAGGCATTTCTTTCAGCGGTCATACACAAGTAAACGGTGATAGTCTCCTTGCTAATGAACGTACGATAGACCGGCCGTTAAATGTGCACCAGGGCCAGTTGAGAATGACTATGGAGTACGATTTGATGGTCAATTCTACCCAGTTTGACGATAGGGGTAATTCCCTTGATCTTTCGGAACAGGGACTCACGAACATAGGCCATGCACTGTTACTGGAGGTAAACTATGGTTTTTTTGAATTCTTGCAAGCGTCTGTGCGCCTCCGTCACCTTCAAGAAGGCCAGCGTGAGCGGAGCACCACTATCATAGCTCCTCCAGGCGACCCGATCAACATCACCCAGGTCACCGAACGCGCGGGCTGGAGTGACCTCGACCTTTCTTTGGGGTTTAAAGTGCCCTTCTACACCCAGCAATATGATTTTGTATTTACGCTGGGCCACTCGCTGCCTACCTCTGCGCATGAACCAGGTGAGCCAGGGCACACCATTGAAAATCAAGCTGGTTTTCAAACTATTACATATCGTTTTAGGGAACGCACCGGCAGTGGCGTTCGGTCATGGCTTTTAGGGTTGCAGGGTAAGATCAGGGGCGACAGGCTGGCATTTTCAGCAAACGCTAATTACCGGGTCTACGCTGGGGAAGGGACGAGTATCGCATGGTCAGGTCGGTTAAATCAAGGTGATATTACCTACACCCATAGACCTTACGCTTTTCAATTAGGCGAAGAAATGGGTTTACAACTGGTTGTTGAATACCAGGTGTTTTCATTTTTTACCCTCTTTTCAGGCTATGCCAGCGAAAGAGTAAGTGAGGGATGGTCAGGGGTTACAGGACGCAGAGTGCTGGTACCCAGCCAGCAATTAAGCACAGTACACTTAGGCGCCGAAGTATTGGCAACACCACGTTTGTGGATCAACCAGCAGGTAAGTATACCCCTATCCGGGCAAAACCGGCTAGTGCCTCTTACGTTTTCTACACGCATTCTTTACAATCTATTCCCGTTCCAATAATGGCTTGTTTAAGACTCTATATTCTTCTCATTGGCTTGATCGCTTTCTCGTCACTCTCCGCCCAGGTACAAGAAGAGCTTACACCGCTGGCATTGAAACAAACTACGATCATAACGGAACCCGCTACACTTAAGAAAGGATTTCTCAGGTTAGGCGCAGCTTTTTCATTTTCAGCGATCGATAAGTTTTTTGATGACAATGCCGAAAAGCGATTTTTACCGGAAAATGTGTGGGCCAGGTCTTCGCTATACATTTTGGCACTTCAATATGGGCTATCTGACCGCCTGCAGGCCCTCGTCACCATACCTTTCCGGGGCGAGTTCGTGAGCCAGTCTTTTACTTTGGAGATCCCATCGTCCAACACGATGACGGTTACCTCTTGGGAACTCAGCGGGTCGGGCCTGGGCGACATGGAGTTTGGTTTTTCTTATCAATTAGTCCCGGAGAATTTTGCGCGGCGTGCGGTGCTGTTCTCATCCTTTCTTACCCTACCTACCGGCCGCAAAGACCCTACCGACATAGTAGATGAAACAAACTACACCTTGCCTATTGGCAATGGTGAAGTGATTTGGGAATTTGAGCTATTGTGGCGCCGTGTGAATTACCCCTATTTCTATTCTTTCGCTGTTTCGTATGATTTTAAATTCGGCGGTAATAAAGTGTTTGACGTGGGCGAAGACCCTCTACCCTTTCAGTCGGGCAGCTTACTTACCCTCAATGGAGCTTATAACTTTCACCTGAATGATTGGCTTGCCGTCCAGAACGACATGTTTTATTTTTCCTTCGGCCAAGATGAATTGAACGGTCAAACGAATGACGAGCAGCGCTGGTCTGTTCAATACGTACCCAGGTTGAGCATCCAGGCCAAGCGGCTTCGCATTAACCAGTCTGTTGGTTTTGTGCTCTTAGGCCGGAATGTTAGTGCGGATCCTACTTATACTGCCATAGTCCAATATATCTTCTGACCACCGATGTCCTGTTTTAAGCGAGAGCTATATTTTCTTTTTAACTTACTCTTGTGGGTAGCAGGCTGTACCAGCCCTGCCGTGGTAGCTACACAGTTGGCCCGGTGGGGAGATCTCCACAATAACCAAGGCAACTATACGCAAGCTATCGAGCAGTACCAGGAATATTTAAAAGTTGCCCCGCAATTGGGTATATATCGAAACACGGTCATGGAGGCGGAGGTGAGAAGAAAGCTCGCACATGCTTACAGTGTTCAAAATCGCTATGACCAGGCAGAGATCCACCTGCAAGAGGCGCTACGATTGGACACAACGGTAAACAAAAATAAACTAACCGTAATCGAGGATTACCGTGCCCTTGGGCTACTCCGGGGCTACCAGGGCAATTATACGGCTGCGCTGGATTACCTTGAAAAAGCTATGGTACTGGGAGAAGTTGGGCAGGAGACGACCAAAACGGTGAAAAAAGCGTCTCTGCTGGATACATACTTGGCTGTCGCGCGTGTTAGGATGGTGCTAGGTGATTTTGAAAAGGCAGAAAAGATGGCGGCAAAGGCAGAAAGGCTACTCACCACTATGCCGGGTAATGAAGCTGCCGAGGCTGAGATTCTTTTGATAAAAGGGATCATCTACAGGGAGTCGGGCGACCTAGAAACGTCGGAAAGACTATTGAGACTTTCAGAAGAACAAGCCCGGGAAAATTCTACTTACCCAACACGCCAGTTGCAGGCCCTTGCCCAGGTAGAACTTATGAGAGGAGCGTATGAAGAGGCATTAAGAAATCAACTAGAGGCCCTTCGCTATGCCAGGCAATCAAAGGTGACTCCGCAGATCATTACGGCGTTGTCACGTTTAGGTGATATTTACAAAGCGTTAGGCGACAGCAAAAAAGCCGAACATAGTTACCGGGAAGCAATGAATACCCAGCTAACCGCTTCGAATCCGGGTAATAATTCGGCTCCCGGGTTAGCTGCTGAAAATACGGCCGAACGCTTTGAATATTACGAATCCCAAGGAGCTAGGATGGCAGCGGCGCTATCAGCATTAAAGCTTGGTCAGTCCATGATCGTTCAACGTGAACTTGGTAGTGCAGCGCTTTTTTTGCTAAAAGCCCACGACCATTTTTTTGCCGTAGGAAGTGAAGAAGGCCTGGCAGAAGTTCATTTGGCGCAGGGTGAGTTGTTTTTCCAGCAGAAAAGGTTCGAATCCGCTTTTCTCCGGGCAAATAGGGCTTTGAGCATGACCCAAAGGCCGGCGCTGGCTTGGAAAATATGGTACTTACGCGGCAAGTGTTACGAAGAGGTTGAGCAAGCGGACAGCGCTTTACTTTGCTATGAAAAAAGCCAGGGCATTGTAGAAATGCTGCGTGAGGGGTTGACCGCCAGCGAGCTTAAAAGTGCTTTTGCTTCCGACAAACTCACCCTGTATGATCGCCATATCCGGCTTTTGCTTAGTGAGTTTGAACGTACCGGGGATCACATGCTTTTATCTAAAACTTTCGAGATCAATGAAAAAGCCCGGGCGAGAAGCTTTTTGGATATGCTGGGGAATCAAAAAGTGTTGAATAACGAGCCAGGTGACCAAGATAGGGCACGCCGTGAGCAGCAATTACGCATCAAGATCCAACAACTGGACAAAAAGATCCGTGAAACCGAACGAAACTCGTCACGGGCCGAACTGTACAAAGCGTTACATATAGCGCAGCGGCGTTACCAAGACCTTTTGCTGGAGATCAAGTTACACCACCCGGCTTATTCCGGCTTGGTGGCCGTGGACCCTCCGCCGCTAACTACCATCCAGCAGAAACTCGACCCCGGGACGGTCATCTTAGAATATTGGGTGGGAGAACGCGAAGTGGTCGCCTGGGTATTAGATCATAAAAAACTGGAAGTCAATACTCTAGAGCTTACTAGTGACGACTTAAAAAGAGAGCTTGACGGGTTCAGTAATTCGATAGCTATCCAGGACACCGGGTATATCAACGAGAGCCTGCGGCGACTTTATACACGCTTGATCCAGCCCTTGGAAGACGATCTGTGCGGTTATGACCAGGTAATCATCGTACCGCATGGAAGGCTCCATTTTCTTCCTTTCGGGGCGCTTTTGGATAATAATGATCAATACCTGTTAGAAAAACAAGTGATTTCCATAGCCCCATCGTCCTCCACATGGTACTATTGCAAGATCATGGCCCCGGCCTTAGAGGGTAGATTCCTAGCCTTGGCGCTGGGCAACGCCCCGGTGGAAGACTATCCCGGTTTGCCTGCTACCACCAAAGAGGTTGATCAACTAGCGAAAGTTTACCAAGTTGTGGAAAAAAGGGTAGGTGCCGATTTTACGGAAGGATTTTTTAAGAGTAAGGCCCACAATGCACGTTATTTGCATGTCGCCACGCACGGGGTATTTAACAAAAGACAGCCTGGTTATTCTTACCTGCTCATGCACCCTTCTGAAAACGAGGATGGTAAGCTTACCGTTAACGAGATCTTCAACCTTAGACTCGATGCTCGATTAGTCACTTTAAGCGCCTGCGACACAGGTTTGGGAGAGATTACCGGGGGAGATGACCTTGTAGGTCTCAGCAGGGCCTTCATTTACGGGGGTACCCCGGCCGTTGTGGTAAGCCTTTGGAAAGTGCAGGATGCCGTCACCGCCATACTGATGACACGTTTTTATCAATACCTCCAAGCGGGTTACGATGTCGCCTATGCACTTAATTATGCCCAAAGAGACTTGATCAATAATAACATCACCGATGAAAAAAAAGAACTCAAATCGATAGCATGGGACCAGGACCTGGTCCGTTTCCTGGATTCACATGGTGCTCAAGTGTCAAAGAATCCTTTTTATTGGGCCGCTTTTATATTGATGGGGAATTGATCTTGTTTGATGATCTTAGGCTTCCATACGCTAATTGAATTTTCAGGGATGCCCTCTTTCTGATTTCAACGCACTGGTCGTTACCTAGGATTTGTAAAAGTGACAGGGCTGCGATGAAAGCAACAGGTACAAAGGGTACTGGGAGGAAATGTCATAATTCATTTTAATGGGATGCCCAAAATGAAAAAGATCGTCATGCTTTAAGCTAACTTAAGTTTTGAGTTTAATTGCCAAGTAATCAATGGTTTAACCACAGAGAAAATGGAGAAGACCGCCGAGAGCCACAGAGATTACTCCGTGTCCTCTGCGGTTAAAGGCTGGCTTTCAATACTTTGCATTTAAGTGAAGTATTCTAAGTGGGTTGATTAACCCAAAACTCACGTTAAGCTATGTGCGAGAACAAGAATCTGCTTTGTCGTTGACCGTGGATCGTTGTTCTAACCTGGGCTCGATAATTGTTTATCAGTTTGATGTTAGCCAGGGCAGTTTTGGCACGTAAGCTTGGTGGCCCTTGGGGCATTTGCGTCTTAGTGGCCTAGGAAGCTTCGCCACGAAGGCACCAAAGCTCAAAGAATCACAAAGGGATCTTCTCTACGATTTAACCTGGCCCTGTTTTTATATCCAACTCACGTTTCTAGGTTTCCGTTCGGTCAGTTCACAAAATCTTGCTCCCTGCCTACCTGCCTTCCAAATGCCCTAAAATAAAGTCCTCGATAACGATCGATGGTGAACTTTATCGTAAGCCAAACCTGGCAAAGAACGGTTGACTATCCCGGTATTTTTTAAAAGGTTAGTGTAAAGACCGTACGCTCGTTAGGCTCTGAATCTACAGTGAGTGTACCATTATGCAATTGCATGATCTGACGGGAAAGGCTTAGCCCAATGCCTGAACCGGTGGATTTCGTCGAGTAGAAAGGGATAAATACCTGGTCCAAAGCTTCACGTATGATCCCTTTTCCATTGTCTTCTACCATGATCTGCACGCTATCGTTTTCGTTCATCATAGCTTTAATACAGACCCTCGGGTTCGCATGATCCGCCCTGAAAGCTTCTATGGCGTTTTTCACCAAGTTGATCAAAACCTGTTCTATCAATTCTTCGTCGGCTTGTACCGAAAGGTGATCCATGGGCACATTCACACTAATTTCTACCTTAGCCTTTCTAAGCTCAATTTTGAGTAATTTGGTCACATGCTCCAGCAGTTGTTTTACTTGTATTGGTTTTACCTTAGGCAGGGGTATGGAGGTGTAGTCGCGGTACGCGTCAATAAAACGTATGAGCCCCTGGCTTCTTCCCTCGATGGTGCCTAAGCCTTCTTGCAGGTCTTCTACCGCATCATCCGGCAGTTCGTAATGCCCATTATTTTCCTGCAGGTCTTCTACCAGTATATCTTTCATAGTGGAGGTAAGGGAAGCGATAGGCGTCATGGAGTTCATGATCTCGTGGCGTAACACGCGGGTAAGATTTTGCCAGGCTTCGAGTTCCTTTTTTTGCAGTTCGGGTTGTATATTCTGTAGGGCAACGAGCTTGATCTGTTTTCCTCGTAATATGATGTTGGTAGCATGCACAGAAAGCTGGATATCCCCCTCTATCCGGTACAAAGTACTCTTTCCTGCTGGCAAGTCAAAAAGTACTTTGTAGAGCCGGGATTGGGTTTCGATCAACTCCTCGATGTTCCTAAGGTTTTCCACACGTAAAAAGCGCTTAGCAGTAGCATTGATCAATTGCACGTTGCCATCGGCATCATAGGAGATAAGGCCGGTACTTACGTGTTCTACAATGGTATTCAGGTATTGCAGGTGCTCTTCTTTTTCTGAACGCGCTTTTCGAAAAGCCTCCAGTACGTCATTGAAGGCTACGTTAAGGTCTTTAAAACTAACGCCCAATTCATTATCGGCGTTAAAGGCGCTTACAAAGTCAGAATATTTGACAGATTCTAAGAAACGTGTGAGCTTACGATTGGTGCGTGAGATAAACCGGAAGAGTTCCAGAAGGACCAAGACCACCACTATCCCAAGTAAAACCGTAGTGATCAACATGGAAGGGTCGCTTAAGGTCCAAACTAAGCTGCCCATCACCACCCCTAAAAGGATCACACGTAAGGCGACCCTGAATCTAAAGTCCTTAAAGACCATATTTTTCTAACCTCCGGTACAAAGATGACCGGGTGAGCCCTAATTCGGAAGCAGCTTGCGTAATATTGCCATTATATCGCTTTAAAACCTTACGGATCAGTATTTTTTCTACGTCTTCCAGCTTAAACTGGTCAAGCATTACATTGTCACCGTCCGCTTGGTTTTGGTGTGTGTTGGTAAAGTTAAAATCCTCTGGCTGCAGTACCTGGGAGTTACCCATGATCACGGCGCGCTCTAAGGCGTGCTGAAGTTCACGGATATTGCCGGGCCAATTATGCTTTTGCATGCGGGTCGTAGCTGCGTCACTGATCTTACATACCGGTTTTTTATACTTTTCCGAATAGTGTTTTAAGAAATGATCGGCGAGTAAGGGGATGTCCTCCAGCCGTTCCCTCAACGGGGGCAGGTGTACCTCGATGGTATTGATACGGTAGAGCAGGTCTTGCCGGAACTTATTGTCTTTTACCATATCGTATAGAGGCATATTGGTAGCGCATACCAATCGAATGTCGATGTCCAACTGCTTATTGGACCCAACGCGATTTACCTTTCGGTTTTGTAACACGGTCAACAGCTTGGCTTGGAGGGGGAGCGATAAATTGCCGATCTCGTCTAAGAAAAGAGTGCCCTTGTTCGCAATTTCAAACCGGCCTGCCCGATCTTCTTTAGCATCCGTAAATGACCCCTTTTTATGACCGAACAGTTCGCTTTCGAACAAAGTCTCACTCACAGAGCCCAGGTCCACATTGACAAAAACATGACCCTTCCTTGCCGAGTTATTATGGATCGCACGGGCCACCAACTCCTTCCCGGTGCCGTTTTCCCCGAGGATCAAGACGTTGGCATCTGTGGCTGCCACGCGGTCGATCGTTTCAAATACCTTTTGAATGGCGGGGCTTTGCCCTATGATGTCATTGTATCGGTCATTGATCTTGAGGTTGATGATCTTTTGTTTGCTCTTCAGGTCTTCTACCTCCAGCCGTGTCTCCCGTAAGCGCATGGCGGAGAACAAGGTGGCCAGCAGTTTTTCGTTTTCCCAAGGTTTTAATACGAAATCAGTAGCGCCGGCTTTAATTGCTTTTACAGCCATTTGCACGTCGCCATAGGCCGTGATCAACACCACTACGGAGGAAGGGTCGATTTCCAGGATCTTTTCCAGCCAGTAGTAACCCTCTTTGCCGCTACTTACGTCTTTCGTGAAATTCATATCCAATAAAATGACATCGTAGCTTTCGTTATGTAACAAGGTAGGAATAGTTTCCGGGTTCACCTCCAGGTCTACTTGTTGGAAATGTCTTTTCAAGAAGATCTTGGCTGCTTTCAGCAAGTCTTCGTTATCGTCTACGATCAATATTTTGCCTGATTTGTTCCTTTCTATCATTTGCACGAGTTATTTCGTCTTTCTAGAGCACAAAGTTGATACCGTTTTGATGGCTGGAGGGCGTTTAAAGCGCCAGGGTGGCCACAGGCGCCTTTCCATAGCTTTTTTGTACTGTCTCACTATTACGCAGCTTTTAGAGAAATGTTCGCCTGCGGACGGTCGCGTCCATCATTGAACGTTATCGGACTCTTGTTTTTCATTAGGAGGCGTTTTATGAACGTTTCATTGAATTGGCACACTTGTTGGCAATTGGTAAAACAGTTAGAACTTGAACAGCCCCACGGCTTTCCCGCATGGATAAAAAAATAAAGAAAAAAAAATGGACCTTTAAGCGAATTGGAACCATCTTCGGGATCACGCTCCTAGTCGTTTTCGTAGGTTACCAATTGCTTTTTGCTGACCGGCGTAGTAAACTGAATGTAGAAAAAGAAAAGATAACTATCGCTGATGTGAAACGAGGCGCTTTCTTGGAATTTATCCCCCAAACCGGTACGGTAGAGCCCAGTGTGACGTTCTACCTGGATGCTATTGAAGGAGGTACGATCCGGAAGGTACATGCCGAGAGTGGCGCCATGCTCCAAACCGGCGATGTGATCATCGAGTTATCTAACCTGAACCGTGAACTCAATGTACTTAGCCAAGAAGCCAGCTTGAACGAAAGTATCAACCAGATCAGGCGTACCATGCTACAGCTGGAGCAGAATGATCTCCAGCAGCAACAGACCCTGGCCCTAATTGATAATCAGCTTGAAAAACTTGAGCCGCAATACAACAGGCAAAAGATGCTTTATGAAAAAGAACTGATCTCTTTGCAGACCTATGAGCAAACCAAGGCCGATTATGAGTACAATTTAAAGCGTAGGGAAATAACCTACGCCAGTTATAAAAAGGACTCGATCAGCCGTGTCCGGCAACTGGACCAGTTCAATAAATCCGAAAGAAGGATGACTGAAAGCCTGGAAGGCGTGGGACAGATCCTCGATAATCTTACCATCCGCTCACCTATTCAAGGCCAGTTAACTACCCCACAGTTAGTGGAAGGGCAATCTGTAAATCCCGGGCAGAGGCTGGGACAAGTCGATAAGGTGGGCAGCTACAAAGTCAGAGTACCGATAGATGAGCTCTATCTGCCCAAGATATCGAAAGGATTATCGGCTACCACACGCTTCGATAATAAGCAGTACCAGTTGATTATAACTTATATTTATCCTAATATTATCAATGGAAGGTTCGAAGTAGATATGGAATTTGTAAATGAAACTCCAAATGGTATAAGAAGAGGCCAATCGTTGAGGATGAGGATAGAGCTGGGACAGCCTTCTGAAGAGCTACTGCTACCGGTAGGAGGTTTTTACAAAGACACGGGGGGAAACTGGGTGTTCGTAGTGAGTAATGACGAGTCCAAAGCCGAAAAAAGGAACATCCGGTTGGGCAGGAAAAATACCGAGCACTTCGAGGTGCTGGAAGGCTTGGAGCCGGGGGACAGGGTGATCACTTCTTCCTACGATAACTTTGGTGATAACGAGGTACTGATCCTTAAATAGATGTGGGGAAACAAAACGTTGGACATAGAAATTTTAAAATACAAAAGCTCAGGACTAAATATTTAATGACATGATCAAAATCAAGAATTTACAAAAGGTTTACACCACTGATGAAGTAGAAACCACTGCTTTAAACAGCATCAACATAGAAATCAAAGAGGGAGAGTTTGTCGCCATTATGGGGCCCTCTGGCTGTGGTAAGTCTACTTTACTCAATATTTTAGGCTTGTTGGATAACCCTACCGACGGCGAGTATCACTTCGGGGAGCACGAGGTATCACGCTATTCCGAAAGACAACGGGCACAGTTAAGAAAAGGCTCGATCGGCTTCGTATTCCAAAGCTTTAACTTGATCGATGAGCTTACGGTATTTGAAAATGTAGAGCTTCCCCTGCTGTACCTAAAAGTGCCTTCCGCGGAAAGAAAGCAGCGGGTGGAAGAAGTGCTGGAGCGAATGAACATCATGCACCGGCGAAATCACTTTCCACAGCAACTCTCCGGGGGGCAGCAGCAAAGGGTAGCCATCGCCCGGGCCATCGTAGCTAAGCCTCGTGTAATATTAGCGGATGAGCCTACGGGTAACCTGGACTCGGCCAATGGCGAGGAAGTCATGAAATTATTAGCAGAACTCAATGAAGAAGGAACAACGATCATCATGGTAACACACTCTCCGTACGATGCCAACTATGCACACAGGATCATTAACCTGTTTGACGGTAAGGTCGTTACGGAAAACATCAAGGAGCAATTCCATATTTAATGTAGGTCTAGAAGGTCAATAATTCAAAAATAGGATCCCGGCAAACTAGCCGGGATTTTTTTGTTTCATACAAAACACGGTTTCCTTTGTATTGGACAATTTTCCATGCTCTACTGTTATTAACTCCTTTTACGTGGCCCGACTGTTTCAAATTAGCTTTGATAGTAAAACGTTTAGTTTTGGCAAAGTAGGGTCATATTTTGAAATGTTTCGGGTGATGCAAACCTGGAAACGAGCAGTATAAGCGGAATTTCGGGGTTCTAAGCTCGGTTTTCGTTTTCTTTTGCACGCCCAAAAGAAAACGAAACAAAAGAAAAGGGCGCCAGCAACAAAGCCCATTTTCCGCGCAAAACGC
>JANQLQ010000097.1 GCA_028280565.1 Fulvivirga sp. | reverse complement strand
GCTACGATTAAACAACACGAGCCGTATGAGCCGAGAGGCTCACGTACGGTTCTGTGAGAGGCTTAGGGGTGAAACTCCCCTTTGCCTACTCGGCGGCCTGGGAAGCTTCGCCATCAAGAGGCACAAATGCACTAAGGTTCACCAAGCGTACTCGTCAAAACTACCCGCGATAACATCAAACTGGTAAATAGTTATCGAGTCCAAGTTACTACCTAGTCTAAAGCATGTGAAAGTATTGAAAGCCTCATTGTAGCCTAGGCCTAAAATGAGGTTTAACTGCTATTTGAGGTACGACACGACGCTAAGATTACTTTGTTATATTTAATTATTTGATATACAGTGATTTAGCTATAAAGGAGCCCGTTGGATATCCTTATCAAAAACGAAGAAAACCTTCTTTATCGTCATTCCTGCCAGCCTTGCAGGGTGAGCGATGTGCGAGAGCAGGAATCTGCTGTGTCGTTGAGCGTGAACCTTTTTTGAATGTACTGGGTTTTCGTTTCACGACTTCGTAGATTCCTTGTCACACCTAGCCCCACGCACAAGCTGCAAGGAATGACGATGTTGGAGAGTAAGGAATGACGTTCTTAGGTATGGTTTTGAATGGATTTATAACAGGATTTGGATTCCCCATCCTTTGCAATTCGCTGGCACTAGGTTTGAGAATAAAAATCTTATTATCAATGATTTAAACCTGGCTAAGTAGAACTAGGACTCAATACAAATCAAAAACAATGAGTTACCAGGATTCGTGAGATAAGGCGTAAATACCTAGCGAACCTTTACACTCTCATCAATGCCTGGATAAAACCCATGTTCTCCCCTTTTTCTTTTACAATGAACAAAGGAATATCATGATCGAGGTAAGTGAGTTTTTCGGCCAGGCTGCCGATGAGTACAACAGCGGCAGAGGTACGTCCACGAGATCCCAGGACGATGAGATCTGCTTTAATATCACGGCTATACTGGTATAATCGCTCGGCGTAATCCCCGTCCTTACTCAGCAGGTAGGAGCAGGGAACTTCTTTTGTGAGTTGGTGTCGTACTAAAAAGTCTTGGTAGTCATGGTGAGCATGATGCTCCATGATAGAAGCAAATTCTTGGTAACTCTTGCCGGTAGCATGATACCCACTGGGTACCTTGTACACGTTAGTAAAAAAGAGTTCAGCCTCCGTAGCTGCTGAAATATGGCCTGCGCAGCTTACTGCCAGCGCAGAATGGCGGGAAAAATCCACCGGTACCATGATCTTGCTGATCAAATGGGGAGAGTTTTCAGGGATAAGCAACAGCGAGCAGGGAGATTTGCGTGCGATCCTGCTGGAAACGATCCCCGAGCCTTTCAAACTCCGTTTTCTTCCCATCAAGATCAAATCCACCTCTTTGATCTTGGTAAGCCTTAAGATCTTTTCAATAGGATCCCCTTCCTTAACTTCTATGATCACTTCGGTATTCGAGGCCGCATCAAAAAAGGATCCTATTTTCTTCTGAAGGTCCATATGGATACTTTCATCCAAGGGAGCCAGCAGGTCGGGGTATTCCTTCAGTACTTTTTGGGGCAGTTCCAGTGATTTGGCGATATGAACGAAAACTATCTTTTCAACCGATAATGCACGGCACATCATGGCGGCGTAACGGATGATATGATCATCCATTTCCGTCAAGTCTAGCCCGGCTAAGGCGGTTCGAAAGTGCTGGTTGCTAAGATCTTGTTCGTTCATATCCCGGTTGAGTGTCTAAAGGATCCCCCGGATCAAGAATAGCGCTGCAAATGCGATGATCGCGTAAAGCTCGGGGAATACTGCCAGGATCAGCGTGCGTCCGAAGACATCGTTGCCCGATCCTATACTGTCAATACCGTTAGCGCAGACCCTGCCTTGATAAAGCCCTGAAAACAGCCCGGCTAACCCCAATCCCAGGCCTCCGCCGAGTATCCCGGCACCTTGTAAGAGGGTCATTTCAGCACCTATCAGGTCTTGCAAGATGAAAAAACCGGCGAAGCCATACAATCCTTGGGTGCCTGGCAAAGCGCTCAATACGATATACGAACCAAAAGCTTCCGGGTTTTTCTTTAAAGCTCCTACCGTGGTCATAGCTCCAATGGCGGTACCCATAGCGCTCCCACATCCTGGCAGTCCAACAAGAAGACCAACGCCTATGAATGCGAGGGTCAACGGTAATGCATCAATTTCCATATTATTTAGGTTTTATTCGATTTTACTGGTTAATTTCTTGAACGGTTTATACTCAATGCCTCCTCCTTCGAATTGGGCATTGTTGTAAAATTCTACAAACGTAAGGCGCAGCGGGTGTACGAAAGCGCCAAGTATGGCCAGCGCGAGGTTAAGCGAATGGCCAAACAACAAGAATACGATCCCGAGTATCCACCCCCACCATCCGCTGTCCATGATCTGCATACCAATTTGGTTGACTACCAGTCCCAAAACGGAAGAGGCCACGCCTAAAGCAAACAGTCTTACATAGGACAGTGCATCGCCTAAAAGCCCGGTGAAGATGAAAAACAGGGGCAATAACCCGCCACCTACCCGCTTAAAAAGGGATAATTTGAGGTCATGGGATACTAAGACGAGCCCGATTCCCGAAAACAGCATGATCTGAGCCACAAGTACATAGGGCTTGAACAGTTCAACGTTCTGCATGTTAGCCAAAAACAACACCAAGGTGCCTATAATGATCAATAGCTTGCCTACCTGCGGTAAGGCGGCAGAGAATGAATGGTAAATGGTCTTGTTTACGATCGAAGAGATCACCCCTGTGAGGATCTGCACTACACCGATCATCAGGGCTACGTTAAACGCGTTGAAAACATAGCTTTGATCATCAGGGATGTAGACAAACTGTGCCAAAAAGCTGAAGATGGGAAGCGCCTCGCTACCGGTGATGGGAAGGCCGAATACACTGCCGGATTTTACCACGCCCATCAAGGTAGTGAATGACCCCAGCAGGACACCGAGTAAGGCAAGATTCCTCGTGTTGCGTAAGAAAGTGAACCACCCGGCTACAGAAGCTCCCAGCACGATCAAACCGTACCCGGCATCCCCTAGGCAATACGCGAAGAAAATGGGATAGAACACGGCGATCAGTGGGGTAAGGTCCAGCTCATAGTAATTCGGCAGCTGGAAAATTTTGGTAATAGGCTCGAAAAGACGCGTGTACGACGAGTTTTTCAATTTTACCGGTACTTTATCTCCCGGGCCCGGTTCTTCTAACGTAAAGGTGCTGCCTTTTTCATGCAGGGTTTTGGAGATCTTCTCTTCAAGCGCTTCGGGGTACCAGCCTTTGAGATAAAGGATCTTCCCTTGGGCGTAATCATCATAACTGTTGATGGCCAATTCGTATTCTAGTTGGCTATTGATCACCCCAAGCTCGTGTTTAAGCCCATCGATATTCGTTTGGTATGCGCCCATCTTATTGGCTAGTTCCACGTTTTCCGCTTTAAGGCGGGTCAACTCCCGGTCTATTTCGGTCAATGTGTTTTCGGGCAGTTGAACTTGCTCAAACGGCAGGGTTTCATGTGTATCTTGTTCCACCTGTACAAAGTAGGCCACCCTGCCCCCCACATGGATCACCTCGCAGATGCTCTCCCCAAGGTCATACTGCTGAAATTCTTTGTAATTGGCCACATAAAACGTAAACCGGATCCCTTCTTCTTCTAACCGCTTTATCTTTTGACGATCGAATTCACCCCAGGGCTTAAGCTTTACCCGCTCTTTATTGAGCTTATCTAGGTGTTGGAGATTGCGGTCGAGTTGTCTTTTCAAAGAGGTGACCTCTTCCAGGATCATGCCCGGTGTTAAGCCTTTTGGCACTGGCTGGGATACTGTTCCGTCTTCCGGGAGATGGTCTTGTATCATTTGCATCACCCTTGATACCTGTAAATGGCGCTCTTGTAGCGTTTTTATGTCATTACTGTAAGCTTTTTCGTCGAGCTCCAGGTGGATCACACCTAGCTGCTGGAGGGTAGAGGTGACTTCGTCCTTGTCCTTGTAAAAGGCGAGTACCGATATCTTTTTCATTTGTTCTTTCATGCCGGTACTGGTTTTTGCTCGTTACGTTTCTTCACGATCTTCTGCGCTGCTTTGGAGATATTGTCTTTATCTTCTAAAAAGCGCTTTATTTTTATGATCGCCTCTTCATAGGCCGGTATCTGTACTTTTTCATACAAGTTCACTTTCTGGGTGGTCTTTTTACGGGCCGTGTAGAGAACCTCCATTTGCTTCCGGGCGTATTCTATTTCTACTTGCAGCCGGAGGATGCCTTGGAGTATCTCAATCCCCGCAGGTACCCACGCGGGGAGGTTAAATCGGCTCATGTCTCTTAAAGTGAACTCTACTTTTTCAATATGCGGTACTTTTACACCTACTACGTTTTTCAGTTGCTCTTCCAATGGGTCCATAACCAAGATGCCTGGGAACTCTGCCCAAAAACGCCGGTACTTTTGCTGCAAAAGGTCTAATTCCCGTTGTTCCTCTTCGAGGGATTTAAGGGTGCGCTTCAGTACCTGTACTTCGTGCCGCAAAGCGGTTTCCTTACTTTTCAGGATAGGAAGCGCTCTTTCGCGAATGCTCAATTGCCGCTTTAGATCTTGAAGTGCATTTTTATTGTATTGAAATTTAAGCGCCATAGATCAGTTTTGGTGTTTTACCGGTTCGTCACGAATCACCTCTTCGCCTCAAAATCAAATTTTGTTGTTTCTTAAAATTAATTGACCTTTTCTTCGACCAGCCCCTCTTCTACCTTACTTTTCTTCCAGTACTTATTCATGAAGGTCTCTTTAATACTCACCTCGAATTTCTCAAAGTATTTCTGCATCAACTCCCAGCCGATGTCAAGCATCTCGTCAATGGAAATATTGATGTCAATGGCTAGCAATCTTTCGGAGTATTCCAGTGCAAAACGCAAGCACCTTTTGTCATATTCGTTAAGATCAAATCCGTTTTCTTGCTTAGTCTTCGCCTCTTTAGCATCTGCATAAAGCCTCACCAGCGTATTCATCACCTGGGGATGATCCTCCCGGGTCTTTTTACCGATCACATTTTGCTTAAGGCGAGATAAGCTACGGAAAGGATCTACGATCACTTTACCAATGTCAGTATCTTGCTTCAGGAATAGCTGCCCTTCGGTAATGTACCCAGTGTTATCGGGAATGGCATGCGTAATGTCACCTTCGTTAAGCGAGGTGACCGCGATAATGGTGATAGAACCTCCATGGGCAAACTGCACCGCCTTTTCATAAGTTTTAGCAAGATCACTGTACAATGAGCCTGGCATAGCATCCTTAGAGGGGATCTGGTCCATTTTATTCGCTACGATCGCCAGTGCATCTGCATAAAGGGTCATATCCGTCAGCAGCACTAACACCTTTTGCTTTTTATCATTCGCAAAATACTCTGCCGCCGTACATGCCATTTCGGGGATCAAAAGCCTTTCAAGCGGCGGGTTTTCAGAGGTATTGATGAAACAAACGATCTTGTCCAATACCCCGGCCTGCGTGAAGGTATTTTTAAAATACAGGTAATCATCGTGAGATAGCCCCATTCCCCCTAGGATGATCTTGTCCGCCTCGGCACGCATGGCCACTTCGGCTAACACACTGTTGTAAGGTTGTCCAGGATCAGCGAAAAAGGGGATCTTTTGTCCTGTCACCAGGGTATTGTTAAGGTCTATACCGGCAATCCCCGTTGCCAGCAAGGAAGAAGGCTTGGATCTTTGGATGGGATTTACAGCCGGCCCTCCTACCGCACGGGTCTCACCTTCCACTTTAGGGCCATCATCGATTGGATCTCCATAGGCATTTAGGAACCGGCCTGACAATAGCTCCCCCACATTGAGCGTGGGAGGATGCCCTGAAAATACCACTTCTGCCTTAGTAGCTATGCCTTCCGTACCAGGAAATACCTGCAAGGTCACCATATCGTCCACCACTTTGATCGCTTGTGCCGGCCGGCCATCTACCCAAGCCAGCTCTTCATAGGTTACCCCCTCGGCTTTCAATACACAAGTAGCCTTGGTGATAGCAGATATTTCGGTGTATATTCTTTGAAATGCTTTTGTCTTCATAATCGAGGAGTACTTTATGCTACGGCAGTCTTTTGTTCTAATTGCTCATTCAACGCCCGCTCGTATTGTTCGAATTCTTTAGAGTCGATAGGCGAATAATTCATTTGCTTGATCAAGTTGATCAGCTTTTTGTAAAAATCACCCACCTGCTGGAAGTCGTCAAATGGCAGGTCCATATCACAAATACCGATCACTTTGTTGATCATATATTTTTGGCGTTCCATGGGCGTATTCATATCCACATCATCAAAAGAATCCTGCTGTATGATGGTAAAGTCGATCAGCTCACTACGCCAGAAGTCCATGTGATAGTTTACAGGCACCGCGTCGTCACCTAATATATTGATCTGGTCACGTGCCTCAAGTCCCTTGCGCATGATGTCCTTGGTCTTTTTGATGAGATCCACCCAGCCTTCTTGGATGTTGGCGTTAGTATTTTCCCGGAACTCCTGGTAGTCCAGGTACTTGGAATAAGAAGCCAGCGGGTCGATGGCCGGGTAGCGCTTAGCGTCGGCCCTTTTCTGGGAAAGTGCATAAAAACACTGTGCCACTTTACTGGTGGATTCTGTCACGGGCTCTTTGAAGTTACCCCCTGCCGGTGAAATCGTGCCTATAAAAGTGACAGAGCCGGAGTTGCCATTATTCAACTCCACGCAACCGGCGCGACTGTAAAAGTTGGCTATCGTGGCAGGCAGCTCTACAGGGAAAGCATCTTGTCCCGGCAGCTCTTCCAGCCGGTTAGACATCTCCCGAAGGGCCTGTGCCCACCGGGAGGTGGAGTCGGCCAACATGAGTACCTTCAGTCCCATATTCCTGTAATATTCGGCGAGGGTCATTCCCACGTAAACGGAAGCCTCACGGGCAGCCACCGGCATGTTAGAGGTATTACATATGATCGTAGTCCTTTCCTGCAGCTTTCTTCCCGTGCGCGGATCGGTCAATTCTGGGAATTCCGTGAAGATCTCTACCACCTCGTTGGCCCTTTCGCCACATGCCACAATGATGACAATATCGGCCTCACCGTTTTTGGCAATAGCCTGCTGCAATACCGTTTTGCCCGTTCCAAAAGGACCGGGGATATACCCCGTGCCTCCTTCCGTGATCGGGTTGAACGTATCGATCACACGCAAACCAGTTTGTAAGATCTCATAGGGCCGGATCTTTTGGCGATAATTTCTTACCGCTTGCTTCACAGGCCATTTCTGGGTCATGGTAATGGGATACTCTTTGCCGTCATCCGATACGAGCACGGCAATTTCATCGTAGATCTTGTAATCTCCTGCTTCCACCACGGACTTCACCTTGTAGGCGCCTTCCATGACAAAAGGCACCATGATCTTGTGGTCTACCCAATTTTCACGCACATTCCCCAACCAGTCACCGGCAGACACCGTGTCCCCGGGTTTAGCCAGTGGAGTGAAACTGTAAAACACATCTTTATCGAGGGGAGCGGTGATTTCCCCGGTATTGATAAAAATACCCCCCATTTTTTCCAGGTCATTCTGGAGGCCGTCGTAATTTTTCGATAGGATACCGGGCCCGAGCTCTACTTCCAGCATATGCCCCGAAAAGTCTACCTCGGAGCCGATCTTGACCCCACGGGTGGACTCAAATACCTGGGCAAACGCCTCCTTTCCATTGACCCGTATCACCTCTGCCCGTAGCTGGACACCGTTACTATTGATCAAACATATTTCATTCTGACCCACGGGGCCATCTACTTCGATGGTGACTAGGTTAGAGATGATACTGGTTATAACACCTTTTGTCATACTTTTCTTAGTTTACTTGTACGGTAGATATACGAATTTGCTGGCAGAGACGCTCCAGGTGCCCGTCCTCCTGCTCTCTTAATGCGGTCCATCTCTTTACCATAAGCAACTTTAACACATAGCCGAAAACCTGCTGACGACCGAAGAAATCATTACTGGCGCCGTCAATGTAGTCCCATTTTATCTCGTCTACGGTCTTTTCAATTTGCGAGGGATCTTTGGACGTTATTACTTGCCCTAATTTTTCTATAAAGGGATACGTCCTGGCTAAAAGAGTAGCTCCCGCCCCCTCTTGGGCAAGGCGCTCGGAGATACGATCTATTTCAATGGCTTCCGCACCCTCCATAAATGTATACAATCCCCTGTTCAGGCCGACTATGATGCTCTTTAAGGCACGCTCAAAGGCAAAATAATCACGTATGAACTCATCCTCGAGTTCAGCAATATGCTGGTAGAATCGTTCAAGGAGCTGATTTTCCATTTCAGCCATTGACATTGACGTGAAGCGCTCCTGTAATGTGACCAGGAAATCAGAAATATGGGCAGGAAACTCGTAAGGACGATGGGCATATTCTTCCAGCATCTCTTTATCGAATATGGAAGGCGACTCGAATGGCGGTAGGGCCAATTGATGGTATTGACTGAAAATAAGATTAAGGAGATTCCTATGATCATTAGGGAACAACAAAAACTGGAAAAGCTTTTCGTCTTCCTTTTCTAGGTTGCGCCGGATCGTTTCTATGGTTTCTCCAAAGTCGACCTTACCCTTTGTTTCCTCTAACGTAAGGTCCGGCAAGGTGGCGATCAAATAGTAATATTTCATGGTGTCTCCATGAATAAGTACTGGCTCGTCTTTTCTTTTAGATAAGCACTGAATAATTCGATAAAATCGTCTTCGCTGAACGTGATGTCGTACGTATCTCCTTTTCGGGATATCCTAAACCCATTGGTCAGCCGGTCACTGAAGCTTACGACCAGGTTATCGATGTGTTCTGAAATATTTTTTTCGAAAGCCTTTCCTACTTCTTCTTTTAGCTTTTCCGGGAGCACTAGCTCTAGTTCTTCCCCAGATTTCCAATGCCCGGCTATCTCCAGTACCAGGGATTGCAAGAAAGACTGGTCTGAAAATGACTGTCGAATGTTATTATCCAACACCTTCAAGGTGAGCAAATGATTGATCTCATTTTTCAGGTCGCTTACAAGTTGTTTGCCTTTGAGTTTGATCTCGCTTTCGGCACTCCTGGTCTCCAATGCAGCCGTCTTTTTTGCCGAGGTTATGATCCTTTCGGCTTCCGTATTGGCTGCTGCTATGATTTCTTCCTTTTTCTTTTCTGCCCCCTTGATGATCTCTTCCGCTTTGAGATCTGCCTTTTCTATGCCTTCTTGATATATTTTTTCAGTAAGCTTATCTAGGTTTGAAGGTTGTTGGGTCATGTATACTAGTTTTAATTCAATTTATTTGATCACTAACAGCGGGATATCGCTATGGAAAACCATCTTTTGTGTCAGGCTTTCATGAAATAGTTCTTCGATAAAGTTATACGTATGGGGGACGATAGAGATTAGTCCAATGTCATTTTCGTGGCAAAAACTCATCAAACCTTCCTCTACATCTTCATGGTGAGAATAGTTGAAAGAGTAAGGGATATCCTCAAGCTGGTTGATGACCTGCTTTTTTACCGCTTTCTTGTGTTCATTGAGGGCGTCTTCCTTCATGTCTACCGTGATCACTGCCACGTCGGTTTTGAGTAGTTCTGAGGCATTCACCAGCCAATGCAGCGTGTCACTAGAACTTTCTTTACTGTAATCATAAGCCAATCCTATCGTCTTAACGTTCTGCAAGGAAGAATTATTGGGAAGAACAATGATCGGTATTTTCACTTTTTGAACTATGGATGCCGTCTTGCTGCCCCATAATTCACCGAATCCCCGCGCTCCTTTGGTAGCCATAATGATCATATCAATTTCATCTTTTTCTGCCGTTTCTATGATCGTGTCTACCGATATACCCAGCTCTCTACGGAACGAATGACTTACCTTGGCAAGGGCTGGGTAGGCCTTCTGTAAAGCTTCAAAGTTCAGATCAATATCCTTTTCCAACGCTTCCAGCGAATGATATCTTTCTTCGCCCACGGGGTGATGGTATACGTGGAAAATGATCAGATGAGCCCCTGCTAGCTGGCTGAAATAGATAGCTTCTTTTAGCGCCAACTGCGCCCTTTCGGAAAAATCCGTCGGGAATAATATGGTTTTGATTTCCATGGTTTACCTCCTTTTCGTTTGGGTCACTTTATGCAAGTCATACCAGGGTAACGCTATCCATGTGTACAAACAAACAGCGATAAAACAAAGTTTGTGGCACACACTGTAGAATGTTACTATTGTAAATCTAAGCTGTACGACTACCTCATTATACGATCTATATCAGTAGGCAAATATGATTTGGATCACTTTTCTTGATGATATTGAAGTTCAACTTTGTGGGAGAAAGAGCGGGTATTGGTTTTAGACGAAAGAACAGTATTCATTTAAACTCCATTTTCAATTATGCGAATCGCCGTTTACAGTGCCAAACCCTATGATAGGGAATTCCTGGACGCGGAAAATAAGAACAGGAATTTCGAGCTCAGTTACTTCGAAGACCCTCTCACGATCGAAACCGTGTCCTACACAGGTGATTTCGAGGCGGTCTGTGTGTTTGTAAATGATCACCTGGATCGAGATGTAATAGCAAAACTGGCGGAGAATAATGTAAAGCTCATCGCCTTACGCTGTGCTGGTTTTAACAATGTAGACCTGGCAGCAGCCCGGGATCATGCGATAAAAGTGGTACGGGTACCGGCCTATTCCCCGTACGCCGTGGCAGAACATGCCCTCGCATTGATCATGACCCTCAACCGTAAAACTCACCGCTCTTTTAATCGCGTGCGGGAAGGGAACTTTTCCCTGAACGGCCTCATTGGTTTCGACCTGAACGGTAAAACGGTGGGAGTGATCGGCACAGGCAAGATCGGCCAAATATTTTCTAAGATCATGCTTGGTTTTGGATGTACCGTGCTGGCTTATGACCCATATCCTAACAAGGAATTGATCCAAGCAGGGGTAGATTACGTATCCTTGGATATACTCTACAAGCGATCGGACATTATTTCGCTTCAGTGTCCTTTGACGCCCGATACCCATCATTTGATCAACCAAAAAGCGCTGGATCAAATGAAAGAAGGGGTCATGCTGATCAATACCAGCCGGGGTGGGCTCATCGATACAAAAGTGCTCGTAGGAGCTTTGAAGAAAGGGAAGATCGGACACTTGGGCATAGATGTTTATGAGCAGGAAGAAGCCATCTTTTTCAAGGACCTGAGCGACCAGATCGTACAGGATGACCTGATCATGAGGCTGATCTCTTTCCCTAATGTCCTGATCACTGCTCACCAGGCCTTTTTTACCAATACCGCCATGCAAAATATTGCCAGTACTACCCTCGGAAACATAGAAGCCTTCCAAAAAGGCCAGTTCGTAAACGAGGTGAACGTAGACCGGCTAGCGTCTTGATGGCTGCGTGTTTTCATCGATTTATGACCCGGCGAGCTTGCGTGCATTTGTGCCATGGCGGCAAGATCTTTCATGACCCAAAAGTTTTTAAAGAAGAACATGTACAAAGCTATTTAACAGCAGGTTACGTAGATACATCCGGCTTCATTTTGGCCAGTAATATGAGATAAACCAGCATGATGAAATTTAATTTTATATTAAAGTATTTTAGATCTTTTTATCTAATATATTTGTTCTATCTTGGCGCTGCTATGAAAAGAGTGGTGGTGGCCAGGACAGGACGGCAAGATCAATTCTGTAGTTTAACATCAAACCAACGCAATTTTTAAAATGAAAGACACAACGATGGAAATCGATTTTTCAAGTTCAACCCTTGTGGAAAACGACAAGCCTCATTTACCACCTTCCAAAACGGCAGACCGGCAGGAAGTTTGGGAAAAAGCACTGGCCTATTTTAATGGTGATGAGCTAGCCGCAAATGTTTGGATCAACAAGTACGCGTTGAAGGACTCGCATGGCAATCTCTATGAAGCTTCCCCCGATGATATGCACCACCGGATGGCCTCGGAAATCGCTCGTATTGAAAAAAAATATCCTAAGCCTTTAACCGAGGAAGAGATATACCGGGCTTTCGAACGATTTAGATATGTGGTACCGCAGGGCGGTTCTATGACTGGGATCGGCAATCCTTTCCAAGTAGCCTCCTTGTCCAATTGTTTTGTCATTGGTATCCATGGCAACGGTGACTCTTATGGAGGTGTGATGAAGATGGACGAAGAGCAGGTGCAGCTCATGAAAAGAAGAGGAGGTGTAGGACATGATCTTTCCGGTATCCGGCCTAAAGGAAGCCCGGTGATGAATAGCGCATTGACCTCTACCGGGGTAGTGCCTTTTATGGAGCGCTACTCGAATTCTACGCGAGAGGTAGCACAAGACGGTCGCAGGGGAGCGCTTATGTTATCCATTTCTATCAAACACCCGGACATCGAAGATTTTATCGATGTAAAACTGGACGGTACCAAAGTAACGGGGGCGAATGTGTCTGTAAAGATCGATGACGCCTTCATGAAAGCGGTGGAGGAAAATACGGAGTATACCCTACAATATCCTGTTCACGCGAAGAACCCCAAGACGATTGTAAAAATAGATGCTCAAAAACTTTGGAAAAAGATCGTACATAACGCTTGGGCCTCTGGCGAGCCCGGCATTTTATTTTGGGATACGGTAGTGAGAGAGTCCATCCCGGACTGCTACGCTGATCTTGGATTTGCAACCGTATCAACTAACCCGTGTGGAGAGATCCCTCTATGCCCTTACGATAGCTGCCGGCTGGTAGCCATGAACTTATTCAGTTTTGTTAAAAACCCGTTTACCGAAGATGCCTATTTCGACTTTGACCAGTTCCGGTACCAGGTCCGCCTTGGACAGCGGGTGATGGACGATATTGTCGACCTGGAAGTGGAAAAAATAGACATGATCTTGAAAAAACTAGAAGCCGATCCACAGGCCCAAGAGATCAAGAGAACGGAACTAAACCTTTGGAAGAAGATCAAAAATAAATGCATAGAGGGTCGCAGAACTGGGCTTGGCATAACTGCAGAAGGTGACATGCTAGCCGCCTTAGGGCTAAGATATGCGTCTGAAGAAGCCATAGCCCTTTCCGAAAATGTGCATAAAACGATGGCACTGGAGGCATACCGCTCGTCCATGAACTTAGCGAAAGAACGCGGCGTTTTCCCGGCTTATGATGCTACAAGAGAACAAAATAACCCGTTTATCCAAAGGATCAAAAGTGAAGACCCCGAGCTTTATGGCCAAATGGTCAAGCATGGCCGTCGTAATATTGCCTTGTTAACTATCGCTCCCACGGGTTCTACCAGCTTGATGACGCAAACTACTTCAGGAATAGAGCCTGTATTTACTGTCTCTTACAAACGAAGAACAAAGGTAAATTCCGATGCCCCGGAAGAAGCCAAGGTGGATTTCGTGGATGAGTCGGGCGACCGCTGGACGGAATACAATGTTTTTCATCATCATTTTGTCACCTGGATGAATACCATCGGGATCACCCTAAGCGAGGCATCTAAGAGTAATGACGAGGAGCTGGCACAGCTTTTTAAGCAATCCCCGTATTATGAGGCCACTGCCAATGATGTGGATTGGATCAGTAAGGTCAAAATGCAGGGTGTGATACAAAAGTGGGTGGACCATTCTATCAGCGTGACCGTAAACGTACCGAATGATGTACCGGAACAGCTTATCGGGGATATCTACCTGACAGCCTGGAAAAGTGGTTGCAAAGGCATTACCGTTTATCGCGACGGATCGCGATCCGGGGTGCTGGTGTCCGATACGAGTAAAGACACCTCCAAGGAGGTCTTTTCAGAAACCCAAGCTCCCAAAAGACCCGCTATACTCGATGCGAAGATCATTCGCTTCAACAATAACCATGAAAAATGGATCGCCGTAGTTGGTGTTTTTGAAGACCGCCCCTACGAGATCTTTACGGGTAAAGCGGAAGATTCTTTCGCCATCTTGGGTTCGGTAGATAATGGATGGGTGATCAAAAGCCGTACGGAAAGTGGCAAGAGCCGGTATGATTTCCAGTATGAAGACAAAGACGGTTACAAAATAACGATAGAAGGGCTTTCACGTTCTTTTGACCCTGAATATTGGAATTACGCCAAATTGATCTCCGGGATATTACGCCATGGTATGCCATTGAAGTTTGTAACCGATGTCATTTCTAACCTCGATCTAAAGGGAACCTCTCTAAATACTTGGAAAAATGGCGTTACCCGCGCTTTAAGAAAATTTATCCCTGATGGCACTAAGCCCACGGAAGTACTATGCCCGGAATGTGGAGAACCGTCCATGGCATATGAAGAGGGCTGTCTTTCTTGTAAAAGTTGCGGTTATACAAAATGTGAATAGGCTTACCAGCGTTGAGATAGTATAAAGCTTATGATCGCAATGGCAAAACCACCGGGACCTGTGCCGGCGGCAGGGAAGAAATACTCATGGAAAGAAGAGCTCGCTAATAGTATCACGCACGGGATCGGGATAGGGCTCAGCATAGCCGGTTTGGTCATACTCATAGTATTGGCTGCCCGGGAAGGGGATGTTTGGCATATTGTAAGTGTCAGCATTTATGGCACGTCCTTGATCTTGCTTTATTTGGCCTCCACTTTGTACCATAGTTTTCAAAATCCCGAGGTCAAAAAACTACTCCGGGTTTTTGATCACATCGCCATTTATCTCTTAATCGCAGGCACCTACACCCCTTTTATGCTTGTCAACCTAAGGGGGCCATGGGGCTGGTCTATGTTTGGCCTTATCTGGGGGCTGGCTTTGGTAGGTATCGTCTTTAAATTGTTCTTTACAGGCCGTTTTGAAAAATTGTCTTTACTCATCTATTTAGGTATGGGATGGCTAGGTGTAGTGGCGGCTAAGCAGATGTGGCTAGAAGTACCCACCGGGGGTCTCTTATGGCTAGGGCTAGGAGGAATATTTTATACTTTGGGTGTGATATTTTATCGCTGGGAACGGCTGAGATATCATCATGCCGTTTGGCACGTTTTTGTGCTAGCAGGCAGTATTTGTCACTATTTTTCTGTGCTATGGTATGTCTTGCCCACTTCATAATGAATGGGTTCGTGAATAAATAAACGTTTCAACCTGGTCTCGATAAAAAAAATGGCCGTCATTCGCGCAGGGGGTTGTGAGAGGGTTCATTGGTAGAGCTGCCCATGGGATCCCTTTGGGAGAATCTGCTTTGTCGTAGAAGAATAGAATCCTAAGGCATGATCCGGGTTCAATGCCGTTTGGTTAAGCGTACCCATCGCACCTCTTACGTCTAAAGGCGCAATCCACTGCGCGGTGGGTTCCCCTTTAGGGGTTTAGGGGTGAGCGCTGGCCTTAACTTAACGGCATTGGATCCGCGTTTAAAGGCCGTGAAATTATTCTAGACCTCATTTTAAGCCTAGGCTAAGGTGTCCTTGAGCATTAGCTTTGATAGTAAGATGTTGATTTTGGGTGTCTTTGAAAATTAAATTTGACTGGAGAACGTTTAATTTTGGCAAATTAAGCATTGTTTTTAAGATGTCTTGGGTAATGCAAACCTCGAAATGAGCAGTTTAAGCGGGATTTTGAAGTTCTAAGTCCAGTTTTCATTTTCTTTTGCGCGCCCAAAAGAAAACGAAACAAAAGAAAAGGGCGCCAGCAACAAAGCCCATTTTCCCCTCGAAACGCGCTATCCTGCCCCTATAGGCCGCTTACCCACAGGCCTCGAATGGGCCACGCTGTTCCTGGAGGTCTCCCCTCCATACGCCACTTTAATTTTCAATGATGCCCTACCGCAAAGCTCGCAATGTACTTTTGCGAGCTTTGCGCTTCTTACGTTGCTTTACGTGACAAGCCTGGTTGGGTCGCTAAGCCTTAAACTATTTCTTATCTCGAACCGAGGTTAGGAATACATTCCGCATGGTGTACCCTTATTCAATTTTTATAAAGCGAAAAACTTTTGAAGTGAGGCGATCTGAAATAGTGATCAGCAATGGCCCATGGCTGAAATGAGAAAGATCGAGTTTAGCCGGTTTACCTGCTGAAAGCAGTAAGTTAAAGGTTGTGAGTTCTTGTCCATTGACATTGGAGATCTTAATGTTCACTTCTTTTGGCGTACCAGAGGTAAGCCAGGCTGTATTGGCCCCGGGATTAGGATAAAGCTGGTAGGGGGCGGTATTTACCAAGCCAGGTAAGGAGGTGATTAAACTGTCGTTGCCCGTAACAACGATGCCTTCCAGTCGCGTGATACAGTCTAGGTCATCTGTGATGGTAACTGCATAGGAGCCAGGGTCCAAAGGGCCTGCCTCGGAGCCGTTGGCTACCCCTCCGTCCCAATCGTACCTATATGGTAATGTGCCCCCGATACAATGGATAGTAATCGTTCCCGAGTTTTCTTCGCTAACGATATAATTACATTCTAACGGTACGCCCTGTTTTTCTTTCACAGCAAGGTCTTGTAGCTGTAAACATCCAATGTTATCAGTAACTTCTACGGTATATTGCCCTGCGGGAAGCCCTGGGAATTCAGCGGTACCTGTGGTGACAGTAGAGTAGAGGATTTCGCCTTGGCTTAATGTTACGTTATAAGGCATGGTCCCTCCTGATATGGATAGCCCAATACTCCCGGTAGAAGTTTCGAAGCAGGCTACGTCGGCTATCGAAGGAGTGGCTTGCAGAGGTTGGACCTGGCTTTCGGCGACGCTGATATCCTGCTGCCACAAGCACCCAATATTATCGGTAACAGCAATGGTATACTGCCCTGCGGGAAGCCCTGGGAATTCAGCAGTACCTGCGGTGGTAGTAGAGTAAAGGATTTCCTCCTGGCTTAATGTAACGTTGTAAGGCATAGACCCTCCTGATATGGATAGCCCAATACTCCCGGTAGAGGTTCCAAAACAAGCCGTAGGGTCTATAGATGTATCGATCAGCAGGGGGTTCCCCTGGCTTTCGCTTAGGGTAATTTCCTGCTCCCAACCACATCCCATATGATCGGTTATGGCAAGTGTATATTGATCAGCGACCAGGTTTTCGAAAAGAAGGCCACCTGGGGTGGTACCGGTCAGCAGATCATGGCCTACCCGCCCCAGGGCCACTTCGTAGGGAGATGTGCCTCCTGTTATATCCAGCTCTATAACTCCTGTAGCCGATCCGAAGCATTGGGTGGCAACGGTAGTGGTGTTTACCTGGTAGGGTAATGGTTGTGCCAGGTTTATCCTGTCCGTTTGCAGTTGGCATCCATTGTTATCCATGATAAACGCCTGGTAGATGCCCGGGCCTAATTGGGACAATACAGGGGAGGCCTGGGTTATGTCTTCTCCGTCTTTTTTCCACTGTATGGTGTAGGGCAAAGTTCCACCGTCTAGGTTAAGATTGATGTTTCCACTAGTTTCTCCAAAACAGCTGATGCTCGAAGCGCTAGGATTTATGGACATGCTTTGGCACAGGGATGAAGGCTGTAAAGTGATGATATAGTCTTGCCGGTTGATGAGCGTAAGATCTTCTCCACAGGCTTCATTGGCCGTTGCATTTGAAGCGGTTTGATTCACAAATTTGATACGCATCCGGGTTTTACCGGGTACAATATCTTGGGGTATGGTGATTTGTTGCTCATTCACCACTCCTTGCCTTGCCGTACCAATAAGAGTGGTTTCTTCCGTATTAAAATCCCAAATGCCATCCTGGTTAAAGTCGATATATAACCAAAGGTTAAAATTGATACTGTTTGCAATAGCGTTCGTTAACCGGAATGTATACGTTTCCCCGGCTTGTAATTGTGTGGTCAGGCCAGGCTCTTCCGGCAATAGCATGAGGGTTTCCAATACAGGATCACGCCTGTAGTCTAGGGTGTTGAACTGGAGTCTTTGTACCTTTTCTCTGCCAGGGCTCTGAGGTTCCGGTTGGCAATACCCCTCCAGCTCACTTGTAGAAAAAGTGGCTTCACAGGAATACAATAACTCGTTGCTAGGTCCATATACTTTGCGTTCTAAAATATATGTGGCACCAGGGGCCAGGGCAGGTAGTGCCAGGTTAGTGGCTGTCATCTTGCTGGCCAAGGTATCCGGCGTACTATTGGCCACTCCCAGCAATACATCATAAGAGGCTTCATTAGGCATACTTTTGGCCCAAGCTATTTCTAATCCTGTTGTAGGAACTCCTGTATTTCCATCTGCAAGAGCATAGTATCCTGATACTCCCGGTTGATCTTTAAACCTGGCTTCTTGCACATTTGGAAAAGAACTATCGGCCAGGAAGTAAAAGGGGTGACAGGGCTGAAGAGAGCCGGCAGGAGGAGTAAACCGGTACATCCACCCCCTGAAATTTTCCATGGTAGGTTCAAATACTGAACTATTCAATTCACAATAAGCTTGGGGGTCGTTGGTAAGCGCTGGGTCAGCCCATGTATTCATGCCTTCTTTAATATCCAACAATGCGATGTTACTAGGTGGGTTGCCAGGGGCATTGCCTCGCAAACCTACGGCCAGCTTACCCACCTCGGTAGGCAATCTTCCGCTCCCAAGATACTCATATCCCACTTGTATGGAGCCATCATTTTCAAATAGTGTAAGTGTAGAATACATGATGTTACTTGGATACCCTATGGCCATGTAAATATGGTGTATTCGGTTACCGGGTAGTCCATATATTTCCCGGATGGCAATGTTCATACGTAAACCGCTGGCAGGTTGTATATCATGCTGAAAAAAGGATAGGGTGTTACGTTTACCTTCACTATTTTCCGTTCCAAAGGTGGCGCCAAGGGTGGCATCCAAAGGGATAGGAAAAGGGTCGGCCGAAGTGCCTAACTTGATAAACCCGTTGCCTGAAATAGAAAAGCGGTCGTAATACGCGCCATCAAAATAAAAAGGAAACCCAATGTCATATCCTGTGCCAAAAACATTTTGTGCATCACGGTGTACTTCTTCATTCACAAATACCTGGTGCACATTGTAGCTGCCAAATAATAGGCTCTCTCCAATTTCGGTAAATGCTTCAGTACTTGAATTGATCTCATATTCATTGACTTGGCCTCTCGCCTTGATTGAATAAATAGAAAGCATGTAGCATAGGAGCAAATGGAAAGAAAGACTTTTTGCTCTTATACCGTATTTCATTATGCTTGAGGGCTCCATACTCGTTTGAATCTTCTACTCATTTCTATATACCCGTTGAATACAATAAGTGGATAAAGCAGCTGGTCATAACCTTACATCTGTACTGTTTGAAGCAAAAGAGCAGGAAGTATTTATTTTCAAAAGCCGAAGTGTTAAAGTTTGATCAGAAAAAGACTTTGCTCACCGTGGTATCCCTGTAAACTGGGCACCACTTTATTATTCTTGTGGTTTGAGCACAGCAAAGGCAGTTAGTGCAGGCCAAACACCATTCGGATAAACAAAGAGGCTACCCCGAGGTAGCCTCTTTGTTGTATAATTACAATTACTCTTTTAAAATTCGTTTAAAAAACCTGTTTTCACCGTCATGCGCAATGAGCATATATACACCTTCCTTTAAATCACGCATGTCTATACGATCAATTCTTTCAGAAGTTTGCTTGGTCATGAGCTGCCTACCTCCCGGACCAAATAAGATGATTGAAAAAGCCGTTGAGGTCCTAGGTAAGGTCAATGTGACTACGTCTTCCACCGGGTTAGGTGTTACATTAAAATCGGCTCCCGCAGGACCATCAACTTGCTCTAAGGGCTGGGCACTCAACCTGGCGGCAGCAGCACTACAGACTATGTCGAATGTGGCAGTAGCATTTATACAAAACTCTTGATCAATGATCTCTACTTTTAACTGCCCTGGGTCACAGACGGTTTGACCATAAAAGGCACCCCCTGTCTGCACAATGGAATCATTCAGCAGCCAGGTGATCTGGTCTGCATTGTTAAAGTTAAAGGGTGGAGAAGCTGTTACCTGGTAAATGTTAGAACCTGGGAACTGTGAAATAGAAAATTCAAACCCAGCGTTGCCTTCCAAGAAGATGGGTAGGCTGCTTTTTACCGTGGTATCACATCCAATAGCTGCTACTCTTATGAATAGGTTAGAGGCAGTGGTATCACCATTGGGTGTTACTGAAATTGAGTTTCCCGTTTGATTTGAGCCGGGCGCAAAGGACCAATTTTCGGTAGGCAACTCCCATTGAAAGGTCACATCTGCCTGGTTGTCCACTGAGTAAGTAAAGAAATTGTTCAGTTCATTTAGCGCTATGCAGGTAATACCGGTAAGGTTCGTAGGTACATCTGGCTCATAAGCTATTTCCAATGAACTAACACCACTGTTCTGGCATCCATTTGCCCGTACCGTTACGTTTTGTGTTCCTGCAAATACATTAGCAGTCACTGTGGCGCTAGGATCGGTAGTATTCAATGTGTTGGGTACAAAGCTCGCTGGGAAAGTCCACGTGTAGGATGAAGCATTCTGGACCGGGGGAACAGTGTAAGTTACATTTCCACTAAATCCACTAGGCAGGCAAGGGTCTCCCTGGGGAGTTTCTGGCGTAAGTGGAATTACATTTACTGGAAAACTAATCGTATCATTTCCACAGTTGGCTGAAACAGCTTTTAATATGCCACCTGTAGTACCGGATACCAGGTCTACGGTCGATTGATTCCGGTTGAAATTGGCAAAGTTCCAACCTCCAGGCAGTATCCATTGTACTTCAGCGTTTGAATTAGTAATGGAATAGGTCAAGAGATCATTCTGGTTAACGCATTCATTTCCGTCGATACTATTGCCAGTGCCGAACTGCCTGCGAACCACAAAAGTGGTATCCAAGGGCTGATCACAACCTCCTTCTATCAACAGTGTAAGCTCACCTGGACCGTTATCTACACTAACTACTATCCTTTCATCATTTGGCCCGGTTCCTTGGGCAAAACTCCAGTTAGTTCCTGTTCCAAACCCCCAAGTATAGGTGACTCCTTGTACCGCAGCCAGGTCTACTACAAACTGCGAGGAGTCCAACGACAGGCAAACGGGTGGTGCAATATCAAATACAGGCTCATCCACACCGAGTTGCAGTGGTAATGTGTATTCAAAGCCGTCAGCAAAGTTAGCCAGCCCGATATCAGCCTTTAGAGTATCACTGCCGGAAATGGCTCCAACGCGGAAAGTGATCGAACTGCTGTCACCACTATAAAATAAAATGTCCCAGCCACTAGGTACGGTCCATTTGTAGCGATCAATTCCTATTTCTGCATTGAGATTTACGCTTACTAATGGATTAATAGAATAAGTTACTGTATCGTCACTGATCACACACGAATTACCGATTATATTGGCGATATCCTGTGAGCCAAATTTCTTGAAGATGTCTAACTGCCGTCGTTGTGGCCCACATATAGCAGAGATACTGTCGTCAGTATAGCTGACAAACAAGCGGCCTTTGCCAAACCCCGCCTGGAATTGACCACTGACCGGCGAAGAAGCAACAGTCACAGTAGGTTGATTTGTCGGACCGATGATAGAGAGTTCACCTCTTGTGAACCAGTTGATATTTGAGATAGTCGCGCCCGTGGCAGAGATTTGGTATGTAACATTGGTATCAGCCACGTCGATCGTATCGGATGCACCGGCGGGTAAAAGTGATCCTTTAATGATCTCCACGGTTTGTGCTTTAAGTGACACTCCGGCCGCTAGAAAGAGGCAAATCATTGATAATGTAAAACTTGGTTTTTTCATAATATGTTGGTATTTGGTTACGGGAATTATTTTTTGCCAATGTCGCTAAAAAATATATTTATAACTATGATTGAAATAATAGTTTTTTGTTTTTATATGCGTTTATATATTAATATATTGATTATCAATTATATAATTCCACAAATAAAATTATATACCTTAAGAGACCAAATAATTATAAACAACAGTCCAGGTCCATTATCGTAATAGCCCGGTTAAGTCAGCTTGAAACTGTCATTCGAAGGGTGATAAGCTCATGTTAATTCAATAGATTTTGTTTCTTCAGACCACCCCTTGGATTAGAATGGGATCGTTTCAATTTTCCCACGAATGGCTATTGGTAGGATACAACACTTTAGAAACTGAAATTAAATCACCTAGGGAAAGTTTTGGGCTTTATCTATGAGATATTCATGTGAACTCGATCAAAAAATGAT
Organism: Fulvivirga sp.; assembly: GCA_028280565.1. Lineage (GTDB taxonomy): Bacteria > Bacteroidota > Bacteroidia > Cytophagales > Cyclobacteriaceae > Fulvivirga. Next base: position 3,469 of record JANQLQ010000097.1, on the reverse strand, counting down.
CATCATTCGCAAGACATCTCGCTTTAAATTTGAACCTTAATTATAACATAAGGTTAGCATCCTAAATGGAAGGGTTGCTTATTTCTACGTTGGTTTAAGCAGATTGTAAATCGAATTTATGTTAGTATCTTCCCTATTCGAGCTAGGACTTTACAACCTATCAAAAAAATAGCTAATATGCTGATTAGCAATTATTTAAGTTGATTTGTTGGTCATTTTTATTTTACCTGTCCACTACATTTTATAATCAAATCCATTTAAAGATTGAATATTTGAACAAATTCTAAGATGATATGTAATTTCTTCTATAGGTAAAAATACTTAGAAAGAATACGGGATTCGGCCTATTTCTCCTTGCTTCCCTAGTTTATACCTTTGAATAAAATTTAGGAATATGGAAAAGCGGGGTAAGGATATGGTCGTAACGAAAGAGGGGGTTCTCTGTGATGTTAACTTTTTGAACTTTCCCATTTATGGGATAGTAGATACATTCAACACGAGCAGTGATGATTTGGACTCGATCAATCCTTTATTTCTCACCTCCTTCAATGAGCGGTTGGTTTGCATTAAGATGATGGATGGAAGGAGGCATTTTGAAACCTTAATTTTGAATTAAGGCTTGATTTACTCTAAGTCAAGAAGGGCAGGTGATCCTGCCCTTTTTCATTTTACGGTTATTTTCCTTTATCCTTATCCTTAAACTGGTCAAACCTTGAAGCCTTCATTGTACGTGGAAAAACATTATTGTTAGCATCCACATCTGCGGTTTCTTCATTGGGATCAAATACTATGTTAGTGACTTCTTTTTCAAAAGCAAACACCTTGGTGATCTCTTTTTCATTGTACCTCCAAATTTCAGCCGGGATCCGTTCTACCTCCTGACTACCATCGGCGAAAGTGAACTGTATGACCAGCGGGCTTACGAGCCCTCCCTGGTTGGAGAAAGTGATCTCGTAAAAATTCTTACCGGCAAACTTAGCCATCACGGCCTTATCATCGATGCGGTTCTGAAATTCTCCATAGTATCGCGGATCTGTTTCGATCAGTGAAAACGGTTCAGGCCCGGCACTGAAGTCGCTGGGAATTTCGCCATTGCTGTTGGAGGCAGCCAGGTCTCCCTTTTTTACTTTTTTGCCTTTGTTTTCTACCGTTGCTTCTTCCTCTCTCATTTTAAACCACTTCACCTTATCAACGGATACGTCCACATTATCCACGGTATAAAACCAGCCTCTCCAGAACCAGTCCAGGTCAACACCCGATGCGTCTTCCATGGTGCGGAAAAAATCTGCAGGTTTTGGATGCTTGAATTTCCACCGCATAGCGTATTCTTTAAATGCCTCATCGAAAAGTTCGGGCCCCATGACAGTTTCTCTCAGCAGGGTCAGCGCCGCCGCCGGCTTGCCGTAAGCATTATAACCAAACCGCTTCACCTGCTCCGAATTGGTCATAATAGGCCGTATTTTGCTTTTCTCCATTTTCATGTAAGGTACTATGCCTTTAGGACTCCCCCAGGCCAGGTCCAGGTCTGGATAGCGCAAGCGCTTCGTCTCTCGTTCTAAAAAGGTATTCAGCCCCTCATCCATCCATGTCCACTGTCGCTCGTCAGAATTTACGATCATCGGGAAAAAGTTATGCCCTATTTCATGCACGATAACGCTCACCGTGCGGTCGAGTAGTCGCCGTTGGACTTTGCTACCTACGGGTCTGCCGAAATTGAAGCAGATCATGGGGTACTCCATACCCTGGTTGGCGGCGTTCACGGATATGGCCACGGGGTAGGGGTAGTCAAATGTTCTTTCCGAGTAAACTTCCAAAGTGTTTTTTACCGCTTTTGTAGATTCATCTTGCCAGAGTGGATTGCCCTCTTTGGGGTAAAATGACATCGCCAACGGTGTGGTGGTGGGTAATTTTACGGCTTGGGCATCCCAGATGTACTTACGTGAAGAAGCAAAAGCAAAATCCCGTACATTATCGGCTTTAAACTTCCAGGTAGATTTCTTTTTGGAGCGGGAACTCTCATTGGCCACTGCTTCTTCCGGCGTAACGATGAACATAGGCTTATCGTATGTACTTTTTGCCTGTTCGTATCTTTCGACCTGTTTTTTGGTGAGCACCTGCTTGGCATTTTGTAACTCCCCGGAGGCCGCCACGATATGATCTGAAGGTACGGTGATGTTCACCTCGAAGTTACCAAAAGTCAAAGCAAACTCTCCCCTGCCTATGAACTGTTTGTTTTGCCAGCCTTCATAGTCATCGTACACCGCCATACGGGGATACCACTGGGCGCAGGTGTAAGCATAGTTGTCATCCGCAGGAAAATATTCATAGCCACCTCGCCCGTCGACTCGCATCCTGTCATAGATATTGTAGGACCAATCAATGGAGAATGTAATGTTATCACCGGGAGACAATACGGTGGGAAGGTCAATCCTCATCATGGTACGATTGATCGTGTAAGGGAGGTCTTTGCCGTTATTGTCCTTCACATTTTTGATATCATACCCACCCTTGTAATCTACCGTGCCCATGCCGGCATCAAAGAACTTGGCGGGCACAGAGTCACGTATTGCCACTTCGCGCGTGACATCTGCGAGGTTGCCTTTTTCACGGACGTTCTGGTCGAGTTGGACCCAAAGATAACGTAAGGCATCCGGTGACTGGTTATAATAGGTGATGGACTCCGAGCCGGTCAATACCTGCGTTTCATCGTTGATCTCTACATCGATTTTGTAGTCTGCCCGTTGCTGCCAATAATTTACGCCAGGAGCCCCGGAGCCTGTCCGGTAGGAATTAGGAGTAGGCAATGTTTCGCCCAGTTGTTCAAATTTTTTGCCCCATTCTTCTTGCGAAAATCCCCAATACGGGACGGCCAACAAGGCCGAAAAGGCCAGCAATATTTTCTTCATCATCCGTCTTTTTTTTACCTGCTTTAAAACTAGCAACTTTATTTAAATCCCCGGATCAACTATTACACGAACCGATCAGCACCCTTATCAAAGGTAAAAATGACCAATTGGATTGTAATACCTGTTGCTGTGAATTCAACCTTTTCATGGCCAGGCAGTATGAACCGCTGCCAAATAGTATGTTATGCCAATCACCGGGCCAACTCATATAAGATGCATGATGAAATATATTTTCGATATCAGGAAGCTCTTGCCCAGCTAGCAATAGGCAAAGGGCAGTAGGCAAATTATAGAGTTGCCGATTGCCGACTTTTAAGAATGAGACTAAAAAGGGTGTCTTTGAAAATTAGCTTTGATAGGGAAAACGTTTAATTTTGGCAGATTAGGCTATATTTTTAAGATGTTCCGGGTAGTGCGAACCTCGCAATGAGTAGGTTAAGCGTCATTTCGTGGTTCTAAGTCTATGTCTTGTCCTGAAATAGGTTTACACAAACAAAGTGTAAATGCGAGTAAATAAAGAGTCAAAAAGGATCACCAGGGAAGGTAAGGAGTTCAGTTGGGAA
>JANQLQ010000060.1 GCA_028280565.1 Fulvivirga sp. | reverse complement strand
GGCACTAGGTTTGAAACTACAAGACTCAATATCAATGACTTAAACCTGGTAAAGTAGTACGAGTGTTAAGTTTAGCGCAATTGAACGGTTAGCTATTTTTACCAATCCCATTCTTAAAGTTAGCAGTAGGCAAAAAATATAGTGGGTTGCCGACTGATCGAAAGCTTCACAATATCTCAAGTATAATGCTCCCATTAATTTACGTGTGACTGGACAACAGAGATACCTGGTCTGAAAAGTAGGGGTTATAAGTTTAGTTATCTATACCCTCAAGACAATCGGCGATAGTCCTCTTTAGTATCTATGTCCGTAAGAACATGATCGGTATCCATGTGTACCTTCACCACATGTGCATGGTGGGTCTGTACAATTTGCTTGCAGCCTTCCCTGTAGGGATTTGTTAAAATACCTGGACGGTAGGCAGTGGAAAAAACAATTGGGTTTCCTTTTTTCTCCAGGTAATAGGGAACGGCAATAACTTTTGGATCAGCAGAATAGGCAATTGAATATTGATCCAGGATGTAGTCATATTCGGCAGTGCTCGTTTCGGGCATATCCCCTAGGCAGATCATCCATCCTTCACTTTCACCGGCACAGGATCTTACGCCCTGCTGGATGGAAGTGGTCATTCCTTCTTGAAAGTCATCGTTGATCACGGTCGTAAAAGCCCGGGAAGAATGATCTTTCAATTGACCTACCTGTGTTTTTAGCAACGGGCTTGTCACCACGATCACCTCGAACACCTGCGAGGCCCCGACTTGATCGATCACATGGCCTACTATAGAGCTTCCTTTATAAGGTAAGAACAGCTTATCTTCATTACCCATACGGCGCGAGAGACCGGCCGCCAAGATCACTGCCGATATTCGGCTAGGCATTGATCTTTGACTTCACTTTTTCGTACTCTTCGGGGGTATTCACATTCGTCAGCACTTGGGTATCCTTGAGTTCCAAGGTTTTGACATCACTGTTAATGAGTACCTTCCTGGGACAGCTATACCCTAAGCTCAAAAAATACAAGAGCGCGGGGTAAGCCCTAGGCTCCCAGAGGGTGATCAAAGGTTCGGGAAAGCCCATATCCGGGTTATGGAAGCAAGTGGCCAATTGAGATGCATCACGCTCTTTTACCAGTTTTTCTAAAGCCAAGTGGTCTAGCATGGGGATGTCACAGGCTACACATAACCACGCCGCATTCGGATCATGACGAAAAGCTGACAAGATACCTCCGTAAGGTCCCAAATCGAGGAAACTATCTTCTATGAACGGGTATTGACTTTCAATAGACTTGCTAGGCTTCTTAGAAATGTAGGTTTCTTCGCAAAATTGAGAAAGCAGGTCGGCCATAAATTCCCGCTGGGCTTTGCCATGGTAGTGAATGGCTCCTTTATCTTGGCCCATCCGGGTACTGTCACCCCCTGCCAAGACCAGTCCCTTGATCCTAGGGGTTTCAGTAGCCAGTAAAGATCTCAAAGTTTCAGCAGCCCTACCTACTTCACGGATAGAAAAGGTGGGCAAAGAAGCATGATCCGGGATATGCTCTTTAAGAAAGTCATGCACGTCCTCCATGCCGTCATCCAGCAGGATCATGATCACATCGGTCAGGCGGTCAAGTTTCTTGCCGAGGGATTCCTTTTTCTGTTCGTTAATAATAACGATCTGTCGTGACGCTTGGAAGTGATTACCATTTATTAAAACGGCATCCTCTGCATTAAAATGTCCCCGGAAGGCATAAGAAAGATCTTTTTGCTGGAACTCCAGCCTATGATGACTGATCTTATCGGTGTATCGCCTACTAAAGACAGGTTTCTCCTCCCCCACACCATGATCAGCATCTACATAGCCTATCTTGTATTCCTTTTCAAGCGTCTTCGTGATCGAAGTGGCCAACTGCTGAATGACAGGACAAGGGGCACCGATCAAAGCAAACTCATTCCGATTAAATTTACCACCTAACGGTTTTTGCAAAAATGCATGTTTTTTATGTTCTTTTGAAGTCACTTTTTCCTCCGCTTTTTTCCATTAATCGCGTTTCCTTGATCAATATGTTATGGGAGAATCCCTTACACATATCATAGATGGTCAATGCAGCTACGGAGGCGCCTGTTAAAGCTTCCATTTCCACACCCGTTTTGGAGACCACTTTGGCCAGGCAGTCTATTACTACTTCCTTTTGCTCGTTGATATGGATCTTGACCTCACACTTATCTAACCCAATAGGATGGCAAAGGGGGATCAACTCACTGGTTTTTTTAGCTGCCATTACCCCAGCGATGATTGCCGTTTGGAACACAGGGCCCTTCTTGGTATGGATCTCATCCTGTTCAAACCGGCTGATAATGGCAGGGTCCAAGACAACCACGGACTGCGCCACGGCCACTCGTTCTGTTACCGATTTCCCGGCAACATCTACCATCGTAGGATCCCCGGTTTTGTTAAGATGGGAGAAATGATCTGCCATTTGGATCTTCAAAATTGTGTATTCAAAACTAACCAAATGCAGTCATAGAAAAAACTGGCGGAAACAAACACATTGACCTTTGTTATTGACCAGTGCTGTGTAAATGCTTCAAATTACAGCTGAACTATTTTTGCAGTCCCATTCTTACAGTCGGCAAAAGGTAATCGGCAACCCCTTTTTTTTGTCTGCTGCTGACTTTAAGAAGGGAATCATTAAAATTCAAGTGGCGTATGGAGGGGAGACATCCAGCAACAGCGTGGCACATTTGAGGCCCGTGGGTAAGCGGCCTATAGGGGTTGGCAGTGCGTTTTGAGGGGAAAATGGGCTTTGTTGCTGGCGCCCTTTTCTTTTGTTCGTTTTCTTTTGGGCGTGCAAAAGAAAATGAAATTGGACTTAGAACTACCTAATTCTGCTTAAACTGCTCATTTCCAGGCTGCCATTACTCGAAACACCTGAAAAATGTAGCTTAACTTGTCAAAATTAAACGTCTTACGATCAAAGCTAATTTTCAAGAACGCACTTACATGATCATAGGGCAATAACGACAACACCCGGATTACAAATCCTATTGCCTCGATAAGTACGCATTACGCTGCGCTAAATGCGCACTAGGTGATGATAGGGTATCATTGAAAATTCAAATGGCGTATGGAGGGGAGACATCCAGGAACAGCGCGGCCCATTTGAGGCCTATGGGTAAGCGGCCTATAGGGGTTGGGCAATGCGTTTTGAGGGGAAAATGGGCTTTGTTGCTGGCGCCCTTTTCTTTTGTTTCGTTTTCTTTTGGGCGCGCAAAAGAAAATGAAAACTGGACTTAGAACCGCAACATCCCGCATATACTGCTCCATTACAGGCTGGCATTACCCGAAACATCCTAAAAACATAGCTTAACTTGCCAAAATTAAACATTCGACCATCAAAGCTATTTTTTCGGTCCTGTACTCAAAGTAGGCACTAGGCAAAAAGAAATCGGTACCCCTCTATTTTTTGCCTACTGCCTATTGCTGACTGCCGACTGATCAACACCTCAAACACAACTCATCCTGTACCCGGCACGTCATTTAAGACTCAATTTGACACTATATCTTGCTGCACAAGAGCTACCTAAATTATTCTTGAAGGGTCAAATATTTCAACATCTCCACCACCTGCTGGTCAGTATGCGCTACTGCCATAGCTTGAGCATCTACTTCTTTTAACGCATGGGTGAATTCCTCCGGGTGAATGACGATATAGGATTTACCCAAGGCAGCAGCTTGCCCGGCATCAAAGGCAGCATTCCACTGGCGGTACTTATCACCAAACTTGATCACCACCACGTCCGCATGTTCAATACCATTTTTGATCCGGATAGCGTTGATCTTAGCAGCTTTATGATCTTTCCAAAAGTTATTCTGCTCAGCCCCTAAGATGTCCACCCCTACATTGTCAGAGGCCTCATGGGTGACCACGGGGGTACTGAATTCTATTGGGAGCCCAAGTACCTCGGCACCGGCCATAATTTCCTCCCGCCAGTTAGAATGGATCTCACCGGACAAATAGACCTTAAGTTTCATAGTGATTTGTGTTATATTTTGTCGTTTTACTCTTTAATTCCGTTTTTTTAGCAGCAACACACTCTGCCAATAGATAAGATCTAATTTATAACGTTAAGCCGGGTTATTGAGTTGCCAGCGACGAGCTTATTAGGCAAGTAAATCAAGGGTTAGCCTTGACCTTTCAATCACCTGCCTGTCCCCGCTAGTGTTACAAGCGTAGTGTTAAGCTTCAAATGACGGTTAAATCCCCGGTTTAACTATTTTCCCGGTCCCTTTCTTAACATCAGCAGTCGACAATCCCATATTTTGCCGACTGCCCTGTGCCTATTGCCGACAGATCCAAAGCTTTCCAATACCACCAATACAGTTTATCATGTATCCTATGTCATTTGAGGCTTGACACGACACTAGATCACCTTCCCCTTTTTCAAATAATCAGGGTCATATTCTATCCCAAAACCAGCTCCTGCTGGCACCTTGGCTTTCCCTTCGATCACCTTGATTTTAGGAGTATAGTAGCCTTCATCTTTCGGCATCTCCGCACGGAATTCCTGGTAAGGGCCAATGTTTTCCGTAATGGAGGCAAAATGCAACATATACGAGGCAAGAGTGTCATTCTTAGGGGAATGCAAGGTGACCTGTATACCCGCTTTTTGTGCCAAACGGGCCACTTGTAACGTCCTTATCATCCCGCCGTTATAAAATATATCCGGTTGTACAAGGTCAAACGCCTTGTTATTGATCATCCATTCCCATTTCGGCATACTGCTGTCTTGCTCACCTCCTGCCACGATCATATCCAGTGCATCATTCACAAGTTTTGTACTGTAAAAATCTTCCCATGGCACGGGCTCTTCATAAAGCTTTACACCGTAATCCTGCAATAATTTACCCATTTCTATGGCCTTGGGAACATCGTATGACCCATTGGCATCGAAGTACAATACAAAATCATCCCCCCATGTTTCTCGCGACAGCTTTATCAAATCTTCTGACCTACCGGGATACACATCTTTGTTTTTACTCATTCGCCCCCCGATCTTGAGCTTGGCCGCCTTTGATCCCGTGGCCCGGATCCGTTCACCTACCCAGTCTACCTCCTCTTGTGCGGTAGTGCCCCGCTCCGTGCTGGACATGTACACGGGGATCTCCGATCGCAGGACAGTACCGATCAGCTGGTTTACAGGTTGACCGGTCGTCTTTCCCAATAGATCCAAGATGCTTAACTCGGCATGCGCTATGCTATTCCAGAGCGGCATACCGGCATATTTATAATTTCGACGGAACAGGTAGATCTCTTCGATCATCTTTTCCAGGTGTCGAGCATCACGGTCTATAAAAAATGGCGCCACTTGCTTTTTGAACAAGGTGAGCAGGTTGGTCTGTCTCCCGTTCGTTTTTACAATACCCTTTACCCCTTCTTTAGAGGTAGTGACAACGAAATAATTCTTGTCTACCTTGATCAACTCTACCGATTGGATGATCACGGGAGAGGTGATTTTCTTTTCCAAGTCCGGTAAGATCGGGGTATTCAAACTAGGGAAAAAACCAGCGGCGTTCAAAGGGTTATTCCATGTATAAGCTGCTAAGGCCCCACTAGCCAAACCCAAATGCATAAATCGTCTCCTGTCCATAAGCTATTGTTTATTTTTAATGACGAGCGCTTGCTCAAAACCGCCCACAGCAGACTCAAAAAAATCGGCGAAGTCACTCAAAGACATCACCGAAATTGAACAGGACAAGATCCTTAGCAGATCAGATCGCGTATTGGGCAGTGATTTACCGACAGCCGATAAGCAGGCATCGCTTCCGGAACCCTAAAAATCGTCACTACAACGATCCAAAATCTCCTTTTTTCTTCTCTCCGGGTGATTGATGATCTTGTAGAATCGGTCGATAAATCGTAAGGCTTCTTGCTTATGCACCGCCTCCAGTAGATCAAATTCATGGTACAGCCTTTCTATAGCAGGCTTATGATCATTAAAGAATTCAAAGTAATAGTCAAACTCTTCAGCAGGCCTGCAGAATCCCTTGAACTCCCTCCTGTCCTCTTTAAAACTGTATGAAGCATTGACTAATCGCGACAGGTCAAAATCATACGGCAATACAAGGTGTCCCTCATCATCGTGCATTTGAAACACCTTTACGTTGTGATCGGGTATACCCCAATCGTTGTTACCGATCATAAACTGGAAAAGCTCGAGCGTGGGAGGGTTGTGATAATTAGGGGTGCGTGTGTCCTCCAGCATGTCAAATTCCACCTCGCTAGCCCATAATCGATCCTCTACGCTTCGGTTGTTCTCTATAAAAAAGGAGAAAGTAATGAGTGTATCTTTGGTAGCGCTGTGCACATACTTTACCTCGAGAGGTCTCACGCGAAAGCTACTCTCCGTAAGCTGGTTATAGATGCGGTAGCCAAGGTACTCCTGCATAACATATTGGTGATATTCGGCCGAAAAACCACATGGGTTTACAATTTTCAGGCGTTTGTAGCCTTGGAAACGTGTATGTTCCGTTCCTTCTACCGGGAACCTGATCCAGAAGGGAGTAAACTCACAATTCTCTTTAAACCTCCTGAAATTGCCCCTGACTTTTAGTTCTATATCGAGAGATAGGGTACTATCAGCACTTTTGACATAAAGTTTACCATCGTGATACTTACGGTCGTGATCTCCCCTATCCTCCAGTAGCGTTTCTAGTGGAGCTTCGATGACCAGTTCCATAATTTCTTGGGAGGTGAATAAACCTGCCTCTGAGCGGTTTTCAAGGGTAAATTCCTCAATCAACCCCTCGCTTTCCGAATGAAATTCGAAATGAAGGCCTAGGTCAGTGACAGTGGCCAGTATGGCACCCTTGCCGCGATTATATTTAGACCTCACTTGGTGCTCTCGCTCACTGTCGTCTACAAACCCATAGGTTTCATGACCTCCTAAGCCGTTGATCAAATACGTAACTCCATCTAGCTCAAGGCGTTCATATACGTGATCATGACCGCTCAGCACTGCGGAAGCACCCCATTTTGAAAAAGGCCATTGCATGTATTCGTTATCACCGTGATCCGCGGTGGAATACGGCGGGTGATGAAAATAAACTACTTTCCAGGGCGACCTGGAATTTGCCAGCCTTCTTTTGAGCCAACGGGCCTGCACGGAAGTACTATCCACCCCATCCGGCTCAGAAGGATTACTGTTCAACGCAAAAAAGTGAATATCTCCTTTTACAAAGTCATAATAACGCTCATTGCCCGGTAACTCAAAGTAGTCAAGATAAGGTCTTCCATTCTCAGTGTAGTCATCGTGGTTACCAAGAGTCGGGAAAAAGCGATTTTCTTTGGCGCCTTCACCAAAATCGCCCCGATACGGAGCAATAAATGAATGATAATGCTTACCAATATTGATATCTATCGTAGAGTCTTCCCCGTATGGATAATTATTGTCCCCCAATGTGATGATAAATTCCGGGTCCCAGCTTTTTATCATATTCGCGACTGCGGCCTCGTCGGGCCCATCTAAACCATAGTCCCCGATGATGGCAAAACGCTGTCCGTATGTGCTAAAAACCGTGATCAGCCATAGCCCTAAAAAAAGAGGGACACGATGAATACTTTTCATAAAAAAAGGGTCATTAAGGTATTATAGCCATAACACTAGTGCTTGGCAGAAGTTCTTCCCAACATGAACGAAAGTGCCTAGCCAACGGTAAACCTTTGGAATCCAATACCCTGGGGTAACACTGTGCCGAGTGATGAAGCGATAAGGGCTGTAATCATTTATCTTGGCAACATACTAGTGCCGTGTCAAGGCTCAAATGACGTTCAAGCCATTTTTTTCGGTCTCGTTCCCAAAGTCGGCAGTCGGCAGTAAACAGTTGGCAACCCCCTATTTTGCCTACTGCCCTTTGCCTATTGCTAACTTGTCGAG
>JANQLQ010000052.1 GCA_028280565.1 Fulvivirga sp. | reverse complement strand
ACTAGTGTCGTGTCAAGCCTCAAATGGCGGGTAAGGCGGTCGTAGATTTTGTGGGAGGTCAAGGCGCAAAAAACGAGCATAGCCATAGCTACGTAAGTCTTTTTGCAACGTAGAGATCCCGCAAAAGATACCCCGGATTGGCCGTTATTTGAGGCTTGACATGACACTAGATTAAATCGTAAAGAAGACCCCTTAGTGATGCTTTGAGCTTTGGTGCCTTAGTGACAAAACTTCTTGGGCCACTAAGAGGCGCAAATGCACTAAGGTTCACCAAGCCTACTCGCCAAAACTCCCCCAGGTAACATCAAAGTGGTAAATAGTGATCGAGTCCAGGTCTATACTCTACCGTTGTAAAACGCATGAATACGTATTTCAAGCCATCCATTATAAGCGCACCCAGCAAAAATAAAAAGATATGTCAGGAAGGAGCATTTTCATGGTGGTGGAAACACATAATAAAAGTGCATTTTTGCAAAATATGGAAGCTATAATTACAGTGGTTGGTTTTTTGGGAGCGGGAAAAACAACGCTACTAAAACACTTAACGACCAGCTATATTGATAAAGGCTGGAATCCTTTTATCATCCTCAATGATTATGAAAATGCGAATCTCGATGTCCAACAGTTTTTGGAGCAGGTGGAGGCGAAATGGGTCAGGGCGCTTAGTGGCAGCTGTATTTGCTGTAGCGGTATACTAGAGCTAAGAGAATTTGTCAATAACATCCCGGCACGAACGAACGGGGTTACGCTTATTGAAGCCAACGGTACTTCTGACTCCTGTTCACTCATGGGTTTCTTGGGTGTTGGGCTCAATGATCGATTTTTACCCCCTATTCAAGTATCTGTTGTAGATGTTAAAAACTGGCAACGACGGGGAGAACACAACGAATTGGAAGCGAACCAGGTACAGGTATCTTCCCTGATTGTATTGACCCACGTTGAAAATACGTCAGCAGACAGGCAAGCTTTTGTGGTTAAAGATCTCCTAAGGCTCAACCCGTTGGCCGAAATTATCAACATGGACGAGATTGATGTTTCCCTTCTTCCCAAACTCTCTCCATCCAAAAACAAAGCTCAAAAACTTGACCACCTTAAGGCTCATTGGTCCTCTTGCTCTACTGATTTACCCAATTTACCAAGCCCAGGTTGTATTTATGATATTTGTAACTCATTTCCTAAGAGTATTCTCCGTGTAAAAGGATGTACCCAAATCGGGAACGAAGAAAAGTACACCTACTTTGAACGCACGCCGAGCGGTGAAGTGTTTATTAAACCATACAACGGGATACCAATCACTGGGCCAAAGCTTTTAACCATAGGTATTGGGAGTGAACTTTCCTTACTCAAAAACGCCATAGAAAGTAGCCTCGTTGCAGCAAAATCTCGTCTCCAATCCTTATGAATTTCACCACTGAACAACAATGGTGAAAAGGCATCCTATTGAAAACCGGTCACCAAAACTTGTTTTCCAGCATAGAGACCAGGGCCATTCCTGCTGCAGCTCCTGAAATAAAAACATTCCATTCGCGGTGCTTGACACCGATAACATTAAGACAAAGAAAGGCAATCCCAACAATAAAAAACACGACCAATAGCTGCCCTAGTTCAATCCCAATATTAAATCCCAACAAAGGTACCACGATAGAGGAATCTCCCATTAACAAGGCCTTGAAGTAGTTAGAAAAGTCCATGCCGTGGATAAACCCGAAAAACAAAGCCATAGCGTAGTTTCGACCCATTTTTTTGGGCTTTTCGGTTGAATTAGGCCCAATTACATTATGGAAGGCAGTAATAAAAATGGTGGTTGGAATGAGGAATTTGATGATATTGGAAGGAATTGTGAAAGCATCCAAGGAAGCAAGGACCAATGTGACGCTGTGGCCGATCGTAAATGCGGTCACTAAAATGAGAATATTTCTCCATTGTTCGATCCTGTAAACGGCGCAAAGTACTACCAAGAAGAGGATGTGATCATAGCCCGCTAGGTCCGAAATGTGTTTGAAACCTAGCATTAAGTAAAATTCAAACGGATGCATATCAGAAAGTTAACTGGTGAGTGGTTGTTTTTTTATTCAGCATCATACTTTTGGATTTTCCGTTAACATGGACATAGACAATGTTGTTTTGATCGAAGAATAGGTCGGTAAAAACGGCATTTTTGATTTCCAGCGATGCCAACGGCTGCTGTTGCTGGTACTCGAAGTAGACCCCTAAGGCGGTGTTCTCCCCGTCACCGCTTAGTTTCTTACGTTTGATCTGCAGGTCAATCCTCTTTCCATTGGCCTTTACGTAGAAAAATTGGTCGAGGTAATCCAACAACATTTGATCGGCATGAGCTGGTTCGTTGGGTTGGCAGAAAGCCAGCTCCTTACTGTTAGGATCAAAAACTAATGCTTCATTCACATCCGTTAAGAAAAGCTTGAGGTTGATCGTGAGTAGTTGTGTACCAGGTGTATATTCAATCTCGCATAATGACAACCTCAACGGGTGAAAAACCGCTGATGCCGCTGGTGCGCATGGTCCCAAAGAGATTAAAAAAAACAACAACCTACGCACAGGATCAAGTTTTACGAATTACGACAATCCGTCGGATTGTATTTGCTCTGCAACCGCCTGCACTTCTTTAAAGACGCGAATTAGGTTAGCTCCCCAGATCTTTTGAATTTGCTCTTCGGTATACCCACGTTTCACAAGTTCAATCGTGATGTTCATCACTTCGCTGGCATCGAAAACCCCTTCAATACCTCCTCCCCCGTCAAAATCACACCCAATGCCAACATGATCGATCCCAGCCACTTTCACAATATGATCAATGTGATCTACAACATGTTCAACCGTCGCTGGTGGGCTCGGATACTTTTCATCTATCTCGTTAAAAGCCTTCCGCATCGCTCTTCTTTCTTCTTGTGTCATTTCACTGGCAGGTTTCATATTAGCTCGAAGCGCTGCTATTGCAGAGTCCCGCTTTGGATTAGCAGGAGCTTCCCGTAAATAGTTCGACAACATGGTAAGTTGCACCACGCCCCCGTTCTCGGCCATCAGCTTCAGCATTTCGTCCGTCATGTTGCGTTTGTGATCGGTTACAGCCCGTGCGTTAGAATGGCTTGCGATAATCGGCGCTTTAGACAGTGCAATTGCATCGTAAAACACGCTATCGTTGCCATGGGAAATATCTACCATGATGCCGAGGCGATTCATCTCCCGGACTACCTCGGCGCCAAAAGCGCTAATACCCCCATGTTCCGTTCCATCGGGATCGGTAGCAGAGTCCGCCAGGTCGTTGTTTGATGAATGCACCAAAGTGATATAGCGCACTCCTTTTTCAAAATACAGGGCGACATTGGAAAGATCTTTCCCAATGGGATAACCATTTTCAATACCAATGTAAATGGCCCGTTTGCCAGCTTCTTCTAAAGCATAGGCATCACCGGGGTTGAGCGCTAGTCCAACGAGGTCTGAATTTTTTTCGGTAGAAGCCACGATAGAGTCGATCATTTGGAGGCAGAGGGCTTTGGCACGAGTATTACCATCGTCATCGCGGATATCCTGTGCAACAAACGCTGCAAAAAAGATGGCGTCCAATCCACCTTCCATCATCCGGGGATAGTCCACCTTCGAGCCCGTTTCTTTGGGGTCGTGCCGTTCAGCCATATCAAAACCCGGCTCAATCATCCGCAAAGGGGTGTCCGCATGCGTATCCACGGTAAGCACACGGTCATGGATCGCAAGGGCCTTTTCAATTAGCTCCTCTCCTGTTCCTGTTTCTGCAGTGGTGGAATTTGTAGTACAGCCGTTTACAAATAGAATAAACAGGAAAAATACAGCATAGGTCAAGGTTAGATTCTGGGACATCGCTTTTTAATTACAGGTTAAAATTTGCCTAATATATTTTTATTTTATGACTCATCATAAAATGATAAACCGTTCTCATTGACTTAAAATATCACCTAATCTTCAAATTGGGGAACATTTGGAAGTGAATAGGGTGTATAAGGTGCTCCCGATTCCACGAGTTGATCCTGTAAGCCTTTCAAATCTTCATTAACGAGTTTTTGCAATGATGCGAGTATAGGTTTAAATTCTTCAACGGCAATGGCATAGCTATCTCGATTGGTCTGGGTAGGATCGGAAGTGGAGGCAAATAATTGATATACCAACATTCCCACTCGGTTGCCAACGCTTGGCGGACGACCCATATCCAAGGTACCTGCTACCCTATCCCCGCCCAGTTTAGTATTGATCTCGGCAACTGCCTTTTCCAAATGCCTGGCATTTGCTACCAATTCACCATCGTGCTGCACCTCTGCCCTCACCAGTGCATCGTTGATATGTTTCACCTGGTTGTTAATCTCACGTAACGTTTGCCGGGCTGCCCCGACGCTACCGGATAATTTTAACACCTTTCTATTAAACTCGTTCAATGCAATACGATCAGTAGCAGGAAGTGACCTGTTATCTATGGTTTTGATCGTAAACGAAACGGGTCCTGCAATTTGTGTCACATCGTCTAACACAACTTTGGACAGAGTAACCGTATAGTCCCCCGGGGCTACCAAAATCCCTTTATCACCGTCCCCCCAAGGGTTGTAAAATGAGGGCTTAGACAAGTTGATAGGATCCGTATCGGTGTACCGCAGGTCCCACGTAACCCGGTTCAATCCTTTACTAGGCTTTGTCATGATCTTTCTTACCACGTTACCGGCACTATTGCTTACAGTGAATAATAACTGCGGTGCTTTCTCTTCACGCTCCAATTTCAACGCGTCATACGACGGGTATGGAGTATCCTTCCCTTCCTTTTTGGCCTCTTTCTCTCTTTCCCGCCGTTGCTCCTTCAATGATTTGATGCCATCTTTCAAATAATACGTGAACATAGCCACAGGTCCTAGGTTATCTCCCAAGTAGTAGCTATCGCCCTGGAATGCAACGCCCGGTAAGCCTAAGGGGTAGCTATGCTCATACAGGTAAGGATCCCTAACGTCAAACAACTCTGCTTCTTTTGCAAGAGTAGATTCACCGGTGTTTCTCAAAGCGGAGTAATCATCCAACACATAGAATCCACGTCCGAACGTTCCCAATACCAGGTCATTTTCCCTTCGCTGGATGGCCAAATCGCGTACAGCAATGGTGGGTACCCCCGCTTTCATTTGTTTCCATTTTCCTCCGCCATCGTTGCTGACAAATACACCAAACTCTGTCCCTACAAACAAAAGGTTGGGATCCACATGATCTTGGGCAATGGAGTAGCTTGAGCCTCTCGCAGGTAAATTGGACGTGATGGATCTCCAGGTCCTTCCTTTGTCCGTGCTCTTAAATACGTACGGTTTAAAGTCCCCGTTCTTATGGTTGTTAAAACATGCAAACACGACATTCACATCATGTTGTGAAGCTAAAACCATGTTCACATACGTTCTTGAAGGAACGCCCGGAAAACTGCTTACCCTAGTCCAGCTATCCCCCCCATTTTCAGTGACCTGGATCAATCCATCATCTGTACCTACATAGAGCAGGTTTTCATTTTTTGGAGACTCATCCATGGCCACGATGGTACCATAGGGAGAGGTGGACCCATTTTTTGCTATGGCATCAATGCCCCAGACCCGGTCCATAACCTCTAATTCATTCCTGTTGATTTGCTGGGTCAAGTCCTCGCTAATGACTTCCCAGCTATTCCCCTGGTCATTGGAACGAAAAACCTTATTAGCAGCGAAATACAAACGCTTATTGTCGTAATTACTAATCACTAGTGGCGCATCCCAATTCCAACGATATGCGTTTTCATTTTTTCTTGGCTGCGGCTGAATACCAACTTCCTCACCACTGGACTTGTCATACCTCACTAGCACACCATATTGCGACTGGGCATAAATGATATTGGCATTCGATTGATCTACTTGTGTTTCAAATCCATCGCCTCCATGCGTAATCCACCACTCCTCGTTGGCAATTCCATTGCCGCTGATCGACCTGGAAGGTCCCCCCAGGCTAAAATTATCCTGCGTGCCACCATAGACATGATAGAAAGGTTCTGCGTTATCTAATGCAACTTTATAAAATTGGGTCACGGGAAGATTAGCTTTAAAATCCCACGTCTTAGCACCATCCCATGACTCATAGATCCCTCCATCGCAGCCCGCGATAAAATGATCCGAATCGTCGGGATCGATCCACAGGCAGTGATTGTCTACATGTTTGGAAACTTCCCCTAATACTTTGAAGGTCTTTCCTCCATCGCGTGATACTTGCATCCATGTATTCATCCCGTAGATCGTTTCCGGATCGTTGGGATCAACCACAATTTCCTGGTAGTAGTTTCCGCTGGATTGGTAGCTTCCCTGCTTAACCCATGAAGCCCCCCGGTTGGTTGTCTTGAAGAAACCTCCTTTCCCTTGCGCAGCTTCAACGATGGCATAGATGATGCCAGGATTTGATGGAGCCATCGCCAAACCTATTCTACCCATGTCTACTTTCGGTAATCCCTTGTTTATTTTATCCCAGCTGGCACCCCCGTTCGTAGTCTTATACATTCCTGAACCCGGTCCTCCTCCAAGGTAAGTAAAGACATGCCTGCGTCGCTGATAAGCCGCAGCGTATAATACATCCGGGTCCCGAGGGTCCATAATGATGTCATTCACTCCCGTGTGCTGATCTATTGTCAAAACAGCAGCCCAAGTCTTGCCCCCGTCCGTGGTTTTGTACACCCCACGATCGCCTCCACCACTCCAAAGCGGTCCAATAGCAGCTACATAGATTACATCCGAATTCCTAGGGTCAACCAGGATCTTACCGATGTGTTCAGAGTTCTTTAACCCCATATGGCTCCAAGACTTACCCCCGTCTACAGACTTATATATGCCGTCTCCATAGGCAACACTTCGCTGGTTATTATTCTCCCCAGTCCCGACCCAAACAACATTTGGATTATTGGGATCGATCGTGACACATCCAATAGAATAGCTTCCTTCACTGTCAAAGATTGGGGTATAGGTAGTCCCTGCGTTGGAGGTCTTCCAAACTCCACCGGAGGACACCGCTACATAATATTCCTTCGGGTTCGTTGAATGAACTGCAAAGTCCGAAATCCGCCCTGAAGTCAAGGCCGGGCCGATACTTCTGAACTTCAAGCCAGCAATAGGCAGCTCTTCAAATGCACTTTTCGCTTGATCATTATTGGTGCTTTTTTTTCGCTGTGCATCAATGGTAAACGATAAAAGTGTTAACAGGAAGACAAGAATTCGAAATTTCATGTTTAGGTTAAGTTAAAATTGGGAGTTTAATTTAAACCAGGCATCTCAAAATAAGACTCAATCCCAGATAAATTTGATAAGCGGCGTGGTAATAACATACTAACTTTGTCACATCCAACTTTTTAATAATCCATCATTTAACTCTAAAAAATCAGATTGAGGTACTATTCAGTCCATAGTCTTGAGGCGTGAGTATTGAGTGGTATATACGTCCATAGAAGCAGTGCAAAACTTAGGGTTTAAATTTTATCACGAAATAAAATCCTGCTACGTGCTCGGCACCCTGCGACCCAGCGTCTACAGCATTAAAAAAGTGCCCGTTTAGCTGGTAAGCATACTGGTGTGATGTGGTGCATCCAATACGATTTGGAAAGAAAACAAATTTCACCATTTGTCAGTGCCTACTCAATACTCACGTCTCAATACTATATTCTAATTATCAATGACTTAAATTTGAAAAAGTAGAACTAGCCTTTATGTTAAGTGTCATTGGACGGTTCGCTATTTTTTCTCATCCTGTTCTTAAAGTCAGCAGTTGGCAATGAGCAATCAGCAACTTTCTTCTTATTGCTTATTGCCAACTGCCTTTTGCCTATTGCTAACTGATCAATACCCCGAACCTACCCATCCTCTACCCAGTACATCATTTGAGGCTTAGCTTAACACTCGTTCATCATTTGCCTTCAAACGCGGGTTCAGAGATCATCTTTAATTTTTTTATATAGTTTGATGATATCAGGGATCTCTACTTTGTCCAAGGGTTTATCGATCGTGATGATTCCCATAGTCTCGATTTCATCAGGAAAGACAATTAAGGTTTTAGTTATGAGATTTCCGCTAAAAAGGCAACTGTAAGAATAGTTACTAACGATCACCTGGGAAGCAGATTTTCTAAACATCTTAACCCAGGAAGTGACCTGGCGTTTCTTTGACTCGGTTGCTGACACTATTGTTTAGTCAATTTTGTGTTTCGACGATACGCTACAACTACAAGGACACTACTCATGATGGAGAACATAAATTTTGCTGCCTTTAAAGAAATCACCTTACTAAGATAAAAAGAGTAAAGTCAATCCCTGCAAGAATCTTTGGCACACATTTTTATGTTTTCGCTCCAAATAATATAATACCAATGAATTCAAATTTTCTTCTTACTATAAAAGCAACCAGGTGTAATAATAACAGGCATAATATTCAAATGCAACAATGTTGCTTTTAAAAACAAATTTATAGATTTGCAATGATGTTGCGTTTGGAGGAAGCATACTTGTGGTTAGCTGGAGAAAGACTAAGAAAATGGTGTAGCATTCTGCCAGTAATGCACCGGCTAGCCAACATATTTAGCCCCGCCATCTCCTTGATAGCGTTCCGTTTGAATTTTGATAAACATTTAGTTGGGTGCCAGCATCATCGCCAACACGTTGAAGATGGCACGGCTAGTGGTATCCGGGTGAAAATGGTGCCCGAAGCGGCAGAAACTGTTCCCGGGAGAACTGTTCACTCTATTTACTTTTCCCGTGGTTTATTTTTTCAAAACCACCTGTTTATTCCAGCAGCCCGGTGTAAGTATCATACGGCCGGTACTTACCTGGAAATGAATGAAAAGAAACGCAGCTGGAAAGTCCAATCCTAATAGCAAAACAATAAAGTAAATGTTGAATGAAAAAATAAAGAAACATACGCTGTTCAGTTTGTTCTTTTTTTGGACTTGTCTCAGTCTCTATCCTGCCCGGGCTATGCAGTTTTCAGACTCCTGTGCCTATGAAGTCCGGGGCAGCATCCTAGATGTTGAAACTAAACGGGCTAAATGGGTATGATTGGATGGAGCAGGTTGTCCGAAGACAACCTGCCCTGCTTTTCTAATATTTAAACCAGTGCCATAGAAACGGTTAGAGCTATATGACAGCAGAAAAAAAAATGAACAAGGTAAAGCAATTACTGACAGAATATCTTGATCAGAAAAAATTGCGAAAAACCCCAGAGCGTTTCGCTATTTTAGAAGAAATATACCAGGAAGAAGGACACTTTGATGCTGATGCCCTTTACATTGCTATGAGAAATCGAAACTTTAGGGTAAGTAGAGCAACTATATATAATACACTTGAAGTGTTATTGGACTGCCAGCTAATCAAGAAGCACCAGTTTGGGGAAAATTTGGCACTTTATGAAAAATCTTACGGTTTTAAACAGCACGATCACCTTATCTGCGCTGACTGCAACAAGATAATGGAATTTTGTGATCCAAGAGTTCATATTATCCAACAGATGATCGAAAGCTTTTATAATTTTGAGATCACAGATCATTCGTTGAATTTTTATGGAAATTGTATGGATGAAGACTGCCCAGGAAAAAATAACGTTCATTAGTCGTGCTATTTTATCTACAGTTCTTCTACGAAGGCATCTGTAATTACAAAAGCAAGTTTTTTGATATTTGTGGAGTTGAGCACGAGCTTTCCCCGTACGGTCAGTCTTTGATCCATGTAATATGATGTTCGGTTTATCCTGTCCAGCTCTACCATTGCCACGGACTCAATACCGGCCCGTCCGCAAAAAAAGCAACTTGCATTGGGAAAACGGGAGATAATGATCACGGAATCTAACTCGGAGTATGGCAGGTAGTATCCACTAAGTGTTACTTCCTTCCCCGTATGGTCTAACAAAATGGGGGTAAAGACAGGTATGCGGTAATAAGCATCTGCTTCCTCGACAAATTTTCGCTCCAGTGAAATGCCTGCGAACATTTCCCAATAGTTCACGGGTGGAGGTTCAGGAACTTTTTCCGTATTAGAATTTTCTCTTCCCTGGGAAAAATAGAAAGTGATAGCTGCAATTAATACTACGGCCGAGGTTCCCCATGTAATATATTGAGCTTTTCGTTGCAATATGTTGCGGAAATTACAAATTGAACCTTACAATTGCAACACTGTTGCTTTTAACATTCTCTTACTGGCGTTTAACGATAAAAGAACCGTTGAGGTACCCTTATCAAAAACGAAAAAACCTTCTTTATCGTCATTCCTGCCAGCCTTGCAGGGTGAGCGATGCGCGAGAGCAGGAATCTGCGGTGTCGTTGAACGTGAACCTTTTTTTTGAGTGTACTGGGTTTTACGTTTCACGATTTCGCAGATTCTCACGTAGTGATCCCAATGGGGCTTGTCACGCCTATCCCAACGCACAGGCTGCAAGAATGACGAGGGTAGAAAGTTAAGGAATGACGTTCCTGGCTTATGGGTTTTGGATGGATTTGGAGCAGGATGTTGATCACCAATCCTTTGTAGCTAGCTAGTACCAGGTTTGAAACTATGGACTGAATATTCCCCCCTGGCCAACTTAATTCTTTTAGCATTTATGCTCCACAAATAGTTGTTAGTAGGATCTCATATCCCGTTTGTCTAAGCTTATGACCTGTTTTAAACAAAGTTGTGTTCCAGCGGTTAGAATTTGGTAAATTAGTTAAATCAAACCATCCTCAAGAACATTATGGCCTTGTTTAATCTTCACATCAACGGTGAGCAAAGGGAAGTAGATGTTGACCCGGATATGCCAATTTTATGGGTTTTGCGAGATCACCTAAAGCTGTTAGGCACCAAATATGGTTGTGGCATCGCTCAATGCGGCGCTTGCACTGTACACCTCAATGGAATAGCTGTCCGATCGTGTTCCTTACCTGTAAGTAGTATAGGTGATAGCGCTATCACTACGATAGAGGGCTTATCTGCCAATGCGGACCATGCATTGCAGGAGGCATGGCGAAAGCATGACGTGCCACAGTGCGGCTATTGCCAAGCAGGGCAGATCATGAATGCAGCCTCGCTATTGGCCCAAAACCCTGATCCAAGCGAACAAGACATCGAAAATGCCATGAACGGCAATATTTGCAGGTGTTGCACTTACAATAAAATAAAAGCTGCCATACAAACAGCCGCACAGAACGTGTGATCTTCCCAGTTTTAACGAAGAAAAAATGACACTTATTAAAACCAAATATAATCGCCGTTCATTTTTGAAAGTATCTGCCGCTTCTACGGGAGGGTTAATGATCGGTTTTAGTTGGGCGGTCTCTTGCAGTCCTACCCCCGGGGCCATAGAAAAGGCTCCTCCCTCGGATTGGTTTGACATCAACGCTTTTTTGAGCATTGCTGACAATGGCCAGGTAACAATTATGTCCCCGAATCCTGAAATTGGCCAAAATGTAAAAACTTCTATGCCCATGGTGGTGGCGGAAGAATTGGATGTGGATTGGACAAACGTCATTGTGAAGCAAGCGGGGCTCAATACCGAAGCTTTTACGCGGCAAGTCGCCGGCGGAAGCCAGTCTATCAGGAAGAGCTGGCATGGATTGCGTATGGCAGGAGCTACTGCTAAACAAATGTTGGTAAACGCTGCGTCTCAACGATGGAATGTAGACCCTTCTACCTTGACCACGGCAAAAGGGACCATCACCAACGCCAATGGAGATCAGCTTAGCTATGCTGAAGTGGCCTCTTTAGCGGCCACATTAGAAGTACCGGTAGAAGTAACGTTGAAAGATCCCAAAGATTTCAAGATCATTGGCACTGACCGTGGCAATGTGGACATGGAAAATATCATCACCGGGAAACCGCTCTTCGGTATCGATACGCAAAGGGAGGGCATGCAATATGCCGTAGTGTTGCGTCCCCCGGCTTTTGGTATGAAGCTAAAATCATTCCAAGATGAAGCTGCGCGCAAGGTAAAGGGTGTTACCGATGTTGTGCCATTCGGTGATAAGATCGCCGTACTCGCCACCTCTACCTGGGCAGCTATGAAAGGACAAAAGGCACTAGACGCCGAATGGCAAAAAGCGGGAAGCTTGGAAGACACGGACTACCACGACCGCACTATGCTAGCCTTATTAGACAAAAAGTCCAGCGAACCTAGGCGCAAAGACGGTAATGCCACAGCACAATTCAAAACCGCCGATAAGGTAATAGAAAGGACCTATGAAGCTCCCTTCCTACCCCACAACTGCTTAGAGCCTATGAACTTTTTTGCGCATGTCACCGATGAAAATGTCGAGCTCTATGGCCCTATCCAAACCCCCGAACGAACACGGACAAGGGTAGCCGAACTGCTGGGCCGGGATAAAAGTGAGATTTCCATCGGGCTAAGCAGGATGGGAGGCGGTTTCGGAAGAAGGCTCTACGGTGATTTCGTTTTAGAAGCAGCAGAGATCTCGGGTAAAGTAAAGAAGCCTATCCAGCTACTATTTACCCGGGAAGACGACATGACCGCTGGGATCTACAGGCCCGGCTCGAAATATAAATTCAAAGCGGCCCTCAAGGAGGGGCAGATGACTGCCTACCATCTCGTTGGAGTCGGCGCAAACATGAGAAATGCCACGCGAGAGAACAACTGGCCGGCAGCTACACTAGATCACTACCTCGTAGAATCACATAGCCTGGAAAGTAATATTACCACGGGAGCTTGGCGTGCCCCAATCACCAACTTCCTTGCTTATGCCGAGCAGAGCTTTATTGATGAAGTGGCTGAAGAACTGGGCCAAGACCCAGTGCAGTTCAGGTTGGGTCTTTTTAAAAGAGCCAAAGACAATCCCGTAGGCAAGCTTGAGTATGATGTGGATAAATTTGTAAACGTCATTGAATTAGCCGCGGAAAAGTCGGGGTGGGGCCAAAAACAAGATGGGATATATAAAGGGTTCAGTGCCTATTACTCGCATAATACCTACGTAGCGGAAGTAGCAGAGTTGGTCTTAGAGAGAAACAAACCTAAAGTGACCAAGATGACGGTAGCGATAGATTGTGGTATCGTGGTAAATCCTATTGCAGCAGAAAACCAGGCGATTGGAGGGGTGATCGACGGTATAGGTCATGCCTTGTTTGGTGATTTCAGTTTCGTCAATGGTCAGCCCCAAGCGAAAAACTTCGACAGGTACCGATTGATCCGGATGAAAGAAGCTCCCGAGGTGAATATTCATTTTGTAAAAAGCCAAGATGATCCCACCGGGCTGGGAGAGCCTACCCTTCCTCCTGCCGGCGGCGCAGTGGCTAATGCCATCTATGCTGCTACTGGGAAACGTCTCTACAAACAACCTTTTACCAAACAAGACGTGGTATTCGGGTAAACGTAGAAAAAATTCAGCCTAGCAGCGATTGGGAGACCAGCCAATCCCCACTGGGGATCAAGGTGTAATTGCTTTTGACTTGCCTTAGTAAATAGCTCCAGCAAGGTATTATGATACCTTCTACCGTTATGGGTATTACATCGCGAAAATATTCATCACGTGGAGAGATCCCTTCATAAAGGTCAAGCCATGGGATCAGCTCTTGGTCCAGGATCTCGTAAATGTCTCCAACAACTGTTGATCTCGTATTAGGCAGGTGTAAGGCACCGGGGTAAGTACCAAGGTGAAACAACCTCCCTTCCATTTCACCCATGCCTACAAAAGTAGATGAAACTTTGAGGCGCTTCGAGTATGGATTAGGTGGAACACCCCGAAGGGTACCATATACAAAAATGAACTTTGACCGTTTGGGATGTAACACCGATACGCTTTATTTTTTTGGATGGATCTGAATTACTAAATTTAAGAAAGTTAAATCCATGAACCGAAAGCAAGCCCTTAAAACCATCGCCTCTTCCTCGGCAGTGCTGCTTACTTCCACAAAGGGGGATGCGTTTTACAGTAGTAAAGATGGTAATGATCAACTAAAAGGTAATATAAATCACTCTGCCTGCCGGTGGTGTTACAGGGATATCCCACTTCCCGAGCTAGCCACTGCCG
Source organism: Fulvivirga sp. (assembly GCA_028280565.1). Taxonomy (GTDB): domain Bacteria; phylum Bacteroidota; class Bacteroidia; order Cytophagales; family Cyclobacteriaceae; genus Fulvivirga. Next base: position 1,058 of record JANQLQ010000052.1, on the reverse strand, counting down.
GTAAGGATATGGGGCTGAAATCTATAGAATTATTGGAGCCGGACGAATACAAAACGGTTACGAAGGCCGGGTTAACATGCGCTATGGCCAATGGCAGCATGATCGGTATTCCGAACGGGTTTAACCAACCCAAGAATCATTCTAAGCTGAAGAAGGACTTTTTCGAAAGATTGCCCATTGCAGCAGAATATGGTTTGACTAAAATGATCTGCTTTTCTGGGAATCACTGGGAAGAATCTGAAAAGAAAGGGCTTGATCACTGCGCCTTTGGTCTCGAGCCTGTGCTGGAAGAAGCCGCCAAATACAACATAACGATATGCATGGAGCTACTGAATAGCAAAGTAAATCATGCAGGTTACCAGTGCGATCGCACCGCTTGGGGCGTCCAACTTGCAGAAAAGCTAGGCGCTGACAACTTCAAACTGCTTTATGATATATACCATATGCAAGTGATGGAAGGTGATATTATCGCCACTATTACTGAATATTCAAAATACATCGGGCACTATCATACCGGTGGAGTCCCCGGGCGGAACGAGATAGATGAAAGCCAAGAGCTGAATTATGCGGCAATCATGAAAGCTATTTTAGATACAGGGTATACGGGTTATGTAGGGCAGGAATTCATCCCAAAAGACCCGGACCCATTGGAGAGTTTACGCCAGGGTCTATCTATTTGCGACATATAATGTAGCACTCTTAGTGCCTTGTCATACCTCAAATCGCGTTCAAACTATTATTTTCGGTCTCGTTCCCAAAGTCGGCAGTCGGCAATAACCAATCGGCAATCCTATATTTTGCTTACTGCCTTGGCCCTTTGTCAACTAGTCAAGAACTTCCTAACCCTGCAAATAGAGTTCATTATTTAACCCGACACACCAGTTGAGGTGTGACACGACGCTAGTAGAGAGACGCAAGCTTTCTATAATACGCGATAGGGCATCATTAAAAATTCAAGCGGCGTATGGAGGGGAGACATCCAGGAACAGCGCGGCCCATTTGAGGCCTGTGGGTAAGCGGCCTATAAGGGCTGGGCAGTGCGTTTAGCGGGTAAAATG
>JANQLQ010000051.1 GCA_028280565.1 Fulvivirga sp. | reverse complement strand
ATCTCTGCGTTGCAAAAAGACTTACGTAGCTATGGCTATGCTCGTTTTTTGCGCCTTGACCTCCCACAAAATCTACGACCACCTTACCCGCCATTTGAGACTTGACACGACACTAGTGTCGTGTCAAGCCTCAAATGGGCCGCGCTGTTGCTGGCCCCTCCTCCATACGCCATTTGAATTTTCAAAGAAGCACTACTTAGGCGAATTTTTCTCGTGCCTTCAGTTCAAAAACTTCTCCTAAAGTAGGAATAGCCACTTCTGCTAGCCCGGTATGTAAAAGGGACTGTTGCAAGTTTTCCATGGCTTCCAGTTCTCCATGGACCAAGAACACTTTCTGCAACCTATCCTTATCTTGCCCATTGAAGAAAGCAATGAGATCGTTATAATCACCATGCCCGCTGAGCACGTCAGTACTGATCACCCTCGCGTTGACCTTGTACTCCTCTTCAAATCTCCGGAAGGTTTGCATCCCATCGATGAGGCGCCGGCCAAGTGTACCTTCGGAGCAATAACCAATAAATAAGATGGTGCAGTAACTATTTTCAAGGTTCCTGTAGATGTGCTCTTCCGATTTACCGCCCTTGGCCATCCCGGATGAGGTGATGATAATACAAGGTTCGTTGTAATTGTCGATTTCCTCCGCACTATTCATGTCGTCAAGGTAGACGAGGTTGTCGAAGTTAAAAAGAGAGCCTTGTGATTTGTGGAAGCTTTGTGCTTCTGTGTCCAGGTATTCTACAAAGTCTTGGTAAACCCGGGTGCTTTTACGGGCTAATGGGCTATCTGTAAAGATCTTAATGGAAGGCAAGTGCCCTTCGGTATGTAGCCTATTCAATAGGTATAGAAGTGTCTGTGTACGGCCCACGCTAAAGGAGGGGATGATCAGTCTGCCCGGTATTACCACGCATGACTCATGGATGATCTTTTGTAACGTGCGTCCGGGGTTCTTATCTCGATGTACACGCATGCCGTAGGTGGATTCACAAATTATAAAATCTGCGGGAGGTATCGGTTCCGGGTCTTTGAGTAAGGGATATTTGGGGCGCCCCAGGTCACCGGAAAACACGATCGTCTGGTCGTTCGTGGTAAGTACGATGTGGGCAGCGCCTAGCAGGTGGCCTGCAATACGAAAGTAGAAAGAAGTGTGGTCGTTTAATCCCGTTTTTTGCTCAAAATCGATGGGTTGAAAGTAATCGAGGCAATCCTCTACTTCTCGGGGACCATAAAAATCCTGTTGAGATCGTCTTCGTTTGCTCTTCTTCAAGTTCAAACGAGCTGCGTCAAAAAGAAGTAGTTTGGTAAGGTGATAGGTAGCATAGGTACAGTAGATCAAACCCTCAAAACCCTCTTTGACCAGCACTGGGACCAGCCCGGTATGATCAATATGAGCATGGGTAAGCAAGAGTACATCGATCGTTTTCGGGTCAAAACCAAAACAGTGGGTGCTATTGGTTTCATCCTGGCCGTCCATATCCAGCCCGCAATCCACAAGTATTCGAAGACCATCACATTCCAACAAATGTTTGCTGCCCGTTACTTGCCGTACAGCGCCTAAAAATTGTAAAGTATTACTCATCTCCACGAACTCCCCCCTCTGTTGGGTGATGGACAAAAATAAGATTAATCGTCAATTTTATATACATCATAATCACTTCATTACTAAGTTGAAAAGGTCAGTGTCAAAAAGGCTTTGGGGTAAGGTGATGACAGGCAATAGAGTTATGGCTTAAAATTTGAGACTTTTACTACTAGTGTCAATTTAAGCTTCGAATGACTTATCGGGTACAGGATGAGCTATGTTTGAGGTTTTGATGGGTCGGCAGTAGACACAATAGGAGGTTGCCGATGGTTTATTGCTGGCTGCCGATTTTGAGCACAGGATCAAAAAAATAGTGCACCTTGAAAATTAGCTTTGATAGGAGAACGTTTAATTTTGGCAAGTTGGGCTATATTTTTAGGATGTTTCGGGTAATGCCAGCCTCACCTTTTTAGTCAGCTTGGGGTAATATTCAGTCCATAGTATTGAGTCGTGGGTATTGAGTTACGTAACTCCATAGAAGCAAGGTAGAATAGGGGCTTAATTTTACCACCGAATAAAATCCTGTTACTTACGCGGCTTCCTGTAACCCCGCTTCTCAGCGGTACTCAATACTCATTACTCATGACTCAATACGGATCAATTTGCCGACTTTAGCAAAGGGATCGAAAAAATGGTTTAACCGTCATTTGACTATTGACACTTGTCCATGATCATCATTGATAACTAAAACATTGACCAGGCCCAATCGCAAGATTATCAGGACACTAAAGGGTGGAAATGTTGGCTTAGGGAAACAAAAAACTGCTCAAGCGGGTTATGCTGCTAAGGACAATAAAGCATTACATGGTATGTCCATCTAAAAAACGGCCTTATCTGTCAAAAGAAGAAGCGGAAGAAGCACTGATCCAGCATCATATCCAGTTCCATCATAGGGAGGGCCAAGGTCCCTTGAACGTCTATGAATGTGAATACTGCGGTAGCTGGCATTTTACCAGTAAAGGACCTATCTCGGGTGTACTCACCTCGGACACTGCCCGGCGTCGTATACAAAAAGAAAGAATAGCCATGGACTGGGAGCGGAAACTCAAATGACTCCCTAGCGCTAAAAAGAGTGAGGTGTTTTGCTTTGGTATAATCGAAATTGGTTATTTTCAACCGCAAATTAAATACGAATGGCGCAACTTATCATTGGCAGCTTCAAACAGTTTGAGCAACACATCGGGCAGGATCTTGGAATATCCGGCTGGCTTAAGATCACCCAAGAGCAGGTAGCACAGTTTGCCGATGCCACATTTGATCACCAGTGGATACACCTCGACCAGGAGAAAGCAAAAGAAGGTCCGTTCGGAACCACCATAGCCCATGGTTATCTCACACTTTCGATCGCTCCTTACCTATGGAAGCAGATCGCCGAGATCCGTAACCTGCAAATGATGATCAACTATGGGATTGAAAAGTTAAGATTCAACCAACCGGTAAAAGTAGGAGACGAGGTGAGGCTAAAAGCACACTTGAGTTCTTTGCTGGATCTAAGAGGAGTTACCAAGGCACAACTTGCCATCACGTTAGAAATCAAAGATAATCCCAAGCCGGCTTATACCGCCACGCTGGTATTTTTGTATCATTTCCGCTAAACGGAAGCAAAAAATAAAAAAAACTACGAAGTGATGTGACATTTCTATTTGTTTTACGACTAATAGGTAAAACTTGGTCACATTGAAAGAGCGATTTGTCAAAGTCATCCGGGAAAACATGGGTATTATTAACAGCCTGTGTCGTGCCTATTACTGTTCAGCCCATGACAGGGAGGACGCCCGCCAAGATATTATTTTACAACTTTGGAAGTCTTTTCCTAAGTTCAGGGAGGAATCCCAAGTGAGTACTTGGATTTACCGGGTCAGCCTTAACACTATTTTTTCTGATCTCAGGAAGTCAAACCGGCGTCCTAAAAGCCAGCCGATCGAAGATCACTGGCTGGTAGATCATGCGAGTCCCATCGCCTTTGACGATGATCACCAATTCTTGCAGCACCTTATCGGCTCGCTGAAGCCCATTGACAAAGCATTGCTGATCCTGCACCTGGAGGGATACCAGCATAACGAGATCGCCACGATGTTAAACATACGGTACTCTACCGTAACTACCCGGCTGAACCGGGCCAGGTCTGGCTTGAAAAAAATATATGAACATAAAACCCGTGAGATTTGAATAACTTGAAAAAAACCTGGACATATTTCAAACTCAGGAACTCCATGGATAGCTTATCATCGGCTGAGATCCTGCATATCATCGACCAAAAAGAGCAAGGTACTTCTATCCGCCACAGGATGCTGCTGGATATGCTTGTAGCCCTGTTTCTTTTGTTTTTGACCCAGAGCAGCTAATAGGGAGGGCATGGAAGGCTCGTTCATTACCTGGAATGTAGAGCCGGCGATCTTCCCGTCGATGGAATTCTTAAGGTGGTATGGGGTATGTTGGGGGCTAGGTCTTTTTTCAAGCTACCAGGTCTTGTCTTTTATTTATAAGCAGGAGGGTATACCTATCCATGAGTTGGACCGGCTGGTGTTGTACCTGCTCACGGGTGTGATCGTTGGTGCACGGTTGGGACATATTCTTTTCTACGATCCTTTGTATTACTATGAACATCCCCAGGAAATATTACCTTTTCGCTTTCAACCTGCTTTTCAATTTACCGGCCTTGCAGGACTCGCCAGTCATGGTGGAGCGTTAGGCGCTATAATCGCCTTGTACCTGTACCGTCGAAAATACAAAAAACCATTTTTGTGGATCGCTGACCGGGTTGTGATCGCCGGATGCCTGCTAGGCAGTTTTATCAGGGTAGGTAATCTTATGAATTCCGAGATACTAGGAAAGGAGACCTCCCTGGGCTGGGCGTTTGTTTTTACGAGGGTAGATAGTGTCCCTAGGCATCCTGCCCAGCTGTACGAGGCTTTTGGCTACTTGGCCATTTTTGTTTTACTCCTGTTCCTAAGGAAGAAAAGAACGGTTACTATCCATGGGTCACTTTTTGGGCTAGGCTTAGTACTGGTCTTTGGGTTGAGACTTATTGTAGAATTCTTCAAAATCGACCAGGTCCCTTTTGAAGCTTCCTTACCCCTGAACATGGGGCAGGTCTTAAGCATCCCGCTGATCTTAACGGGGTTAATATTGTGGGTATCCCGTTTGTCGAAAACCAAGACAAGCCTTCCGGCTGCATAAAACGACCATCCCGGGGGAACTCTCTTTTTTCCAGTGGATTATCTCCCGTTTTTACATGATTTTAATTGATACAAATTGAGTGTTGGTAGTGTGATACCCCCAATACGTCGATTTTCCCTTTTTTCTGCCAATACCAGGTCAAAAACGCCGTATCTATTAGTGAAAATGAAAACGTCCAAAGTATGAAAAAGCTTATTGTAAAATTGTCCCTAGGCTTAATGGTTACGGGAATGTCGTCGTGTGATGATACTGCCGATGGTGAGCTGGTTTCCCTAGATAATACTGACCTTACCGATGAATTTTTAGGAGTGAGTTCAATGTTGTTAGAGCTGGAAAGCATGGGTTTTAGTGAAATTGAACGCCAGGGGTCTTCCACCGGCGCGATAACAGGAAGGAAAGCCGGGGAGTGTGTCGACTTTAGCGTAAACATGGATGAGAGCGGTAGGATATTCTATACCTATGATTTTGGAGAAGGCTGCGAGATCGATAGCCAGACACTCTCAGGCCGGGTGGTCACCAGCTTTTTTATCGATAGGGAGCGGAATTTCGAAGAAACAATAAGTTATGAAAATTTTAGCTGGCATGAAGGGTCCATTGACGGGGAAGAAACCATAACCGGGAGGTATGTCTTTGAATTCGGTGAAGATATGCTGGATTTTGACATAGACTACTCCCACGATCGGCAAATTTCCGTTACCGGTTGTGACGGTACTACCTATGGTATCACTTCCAATTCTTCTGTTCGTATCACTCGTTCCAACAAGACGGTCTCTGTGCTGGACCAAACCATTGAAACCGCCAATTCTACCTACGTTACGTCTGTAGAAGCCCCGTTGGTGCAGGATTTCACTTGCAATCAAAAAGAAATAAATATCTATACAACCGGAGTCCTAAAAACAGTGTCTGGAGAAGAAGAACTAATCATAGATTATGGCGAAGGCACGTGTGATAACTTGATCTCCGTAACTGAAAATGGAAATACAGTAGAAAGTGAAGCCAGTGAACTAGTACAATATGACTTTTGTGATTGAGACTGACTACCGTCATTTGAACTAGTTGATCCCAGGGGCTTGGCAGGCTAAAGTGCCTGCAAATTGGTCCCTGGCTGGCTCACTTTTACGCTCAAAGCGTCCTGATCTTGGGTCTACTTGTTTGTTGCTAACCAGTACATAACTACCGCGGCCTTTTTCGTAAGGACGGGTAGCCTGTGCAATTCTCCGAATTCATCCACGATATGATCTTATCCCCCGCTTAGCCCAAGGCCGTCTATGGCGGCGTATGCGAGGCCGGAAGTAAAAGAGATGTCAGCGGCCCTGGCTGTAGACCTCTAATAACCCTCCCTGGCTTAAGTTTGTAACTTAAGCCAACCAATACCAGGAAGTTTGCAACTTCCGATCGCCCCAGTAACTCAATCTTTAACAATGCTTTATCCCCACAACAATCCAAAGCACTACAATAAATATAATGCTCTGGCGCATAAACCAGGCCTGCTTTTACCGGGTTATCATGAATGTAATCCAATCGCTTATCCATCATCGTATTGGTAGACAATTCTATAGGTTGATTATGCTGCTGCCAAAACTGGTAATGTGTGTTATTGCTATTGCGTTTACTGGCAGATTGAAAAAGCCATAGCATCCCATTTTCTTCTACTTTCTTTTAGATTTCCCTCAATCCTTGCTAACAATGTCTTACCGGTATGCTTTTTTAGGTCACGTCATATGTCGGATAGGTTATAACCTTCCTATACAGCGGCGATCATATGTACATGATTATTCATGATCACGTAAGCATATAGAAGCAACCCTTTGGAGGCCTGGCAAAAACTCAAACTTTCCGTGATAGCGTCTTTATATCCAGGCCTTTATAAAGCATCTATCCATTCTACTACGGCAAAAGCGATGAAATGAGGAGCGCCATGGTCGTTTATCTTATATTTCGAGGGCATTGTTTTATAAGCCAGGAAGCAAGTTACAAACTTGCAACAATTTGTAAGCATAAGTTACGCTATCGCTAAACTTAAGCCAGTGTGGGGGCATAAATCGTGGCTTTATCGAAAAAAGGCAAACAGATAAGTACTTTGATCAATTGGCTTGCCCGGTATCCTTTACGCTTTACCGTATCAAAGGAACGTGATAAAGGACCAAAACGAAAATAGTCCAGGTAGCCAATGATAATGTCCATCGACTTTTGAGGCTTGGCCAAAAAGGCTTGAAGTTCATCTATATTTTATATATCTTTCATATATAGCATGGTTTGAAGTGGTTTGGAATTCACTTATGATATACTGATAACCAGTGTGTTATGCAACAAAACCATGCTATTTTTGTTTGCAAACTAATCCCGGATTTCCAGGCACTTAGCTCCTCCGAAACTTGAGTATTTGATAATCAGGAATTAAAAAATTTCATTTATTTGGGAGATAAACAACACAATATTAAATCCATGTTTGGCCGCACCATCCGGCAAGCCTATGAGTAAAAGCCCGATGCCCGTTTGATTGTTCATGCCGGGGTTACAAATGAATCATTATCCACCAGGGCTCAATAAGATGGCTGTTAATGCGTATGTGTTAATTCTTGTGCCGTTAAAGAAAGTACTGGGTTCCCAAGAAAGTTCAGTTCGTGGTCGTTTTTGTATTTTTCAACGCGGTGTAACTTAAATTCTTTTGATGCAGTGATAAATTTCACTATGTTACGGCTATTTACCGGGTATAAGTGCGCGTGTGCTATACAAGGCTCATGGCAATGAATAAATGACCATCTGAAATATGTCTGTTTGTAGATTTGGGCTCATCATTTTACTCTTAATTCCAGTTATATCTTATTCCCAGGTCAGTAAAGATTTTAAGGTAAAGTTCAAAGGAGGATTGGCTGGCACTCATGCACAATTTGACCAACAGCGTGGCGAATTAACATTTTTTATTTTAAGCAAAAAAGGAATTCAATCACACCGCATTGACAGGGAGTTAAATGAACTAAATAATGCCTTGCATAAAAGACCGGTAGAGAAGCACCGGAAATATTCAAAATATCTTGGTTTCTCCAAAAACAATGATACAACCTACTTTTTCTTTACCAATCCCAAGGAACTTGATCTCTCTTTTTCTATAGTGGATGCTTCTACGCAAAAAATTTTCGATGATGAAATCACAGCTATTGATATTTCAAAGGAAAGGATTCTAAAATCATTTGTTCATAAAGACCTAATGAACCTGCTTACCATTGAGGAAAATTCCTCGATTTTAAAACTATACACGTTCAATACGCCAAAAGATTACGAGATCGAGCGTTTCGATTTTACACGAAAGACAAAAAAAGCAATTTATCCGATGCTCTCAAGTGTTGACATTTCTTCTTCTCCCTTAAGCAGCCAACGACCGTTGGCGATTGTCAGGCCAGACAATTTTTTTCCGAATAACCTTTATATGGTAACGCATATAACAAAATTTTACAAATATGATAGTAAGATTTTTTTGACTTTTGAAAATGCTGTTGCTACTGAGCTTTTGTCGATTGATCTAACAGATTTATCATTCAACTTTGAATCATATCAAAGGCATCAAATAGATGGGAAAGGAACTATTTCATCAAATTCATATTTGAAAGAAAACTTTCTTTTCCAGGTCGGGGCAAACTCTGAGAACATTAATATTTCAATTTCTGATATAGCCGGAGGCGAAGTAAAGAAGAACTACTTAATAAATAATGAAGAACCGGTTGGTATTGCCAATACGCCGCTTCTCTTTTCAAATAACGGGTCTGTCTCCTCACTGAAAGACACTAAATCTTTTTTCCGAAAGAGTAGTGGCGAGGCGATTGGTATATCAGTTTCAAGTATAGAAAACAATTACACCATGACAATTGGGTCCTACGGAAGTTTTTCAGGCTATGTACCTGGCCCAATTGGGATGGGTGATTACACCAGCTCCATAAAATTTGCTTATTTCACAAGCTTTATTGATGGTTCCGATTTAACTCATATCAAAGGTCGAATTCCTATGGGGCTATCGAATAAGATTATCAAATATGAGAACTCATTAAATACATCCACAACCCATAGATTTGTTGTTGAGGATGGCTCATACTATTTTCATGGTTGTTTTATGATCAATCGAAAGAATTCATTCAAAATATCCAAACTAGCGCTATAAAACTTCTGCTACAAGCAATCAGGCGAATGGGTTTTGTCCGATAAAGCTTGGCTATGTTGGAAGTGCGTTATACGGCAAATTGCCGAATGTGACCAGGGCCTTTAAAGCCGAAAGTCCGAATGTACGCCTTGAATTGCGCGAAGCCACCCGCCGGGCAAATAAAAGCATTGCACGAAGGGAGCCTAGATATCGGGATCGTTATCCCGCCGCTTCATAACGCTGGAGATATCCAGGGAAAACCGTTCGATATAGACCGCCTGGCAATGGCACCATTACTCCGAAATAACCATGAGGAGCGCCATGGTCGTTTATTTTATATTTTGAGGGCATTGTTTTATAAGCCAGGAAGCAAGTTACAAACTTGCAACAATTTGTAGGCATAAGTTCAGAACTCCTGACTCGTGCCCTTTATATAAGCTTTTAGACTACTTCCTTCGTAAATTAGACCTGTCGTAATATTGACGCATTTGTCGATAAAATATGCCTCTATGGCTCAATAGGAGTCGATTTGATCCAAACTTTATGGTGTGCTTACGAATATTTCGACAAAGGAATTTACGAAGGGTCAGGAGTTCTGAAGTTACGCTATCGCTAAACTTAAGCCAGTATGGCCTCCTCGTTGTGCTGGCCTACCGATCGTACGATCTTCTTTTCTACCCGCGAGAGCTGGCCAGCGGTCACCTATGGGAATGAATATGAGCAAAGGAAGCGATAATTTTCATAGTGGAAAACTTTCCTGATTTTAATGAATTATTGGTTATTTGACAATAAATTCTTTGCCAGGGAGAAATTTCAAGGCCTTTAAAAACAGAACCTAATGGATTGGATCGAATTAGCTGGGCATGCCGGTGCCTTACTTAGCAGTGTCACCTTTATGCCACAAGTGTACAAAGCATGGAAAACAAAGAGTGTGGGCGATCTAAGCCTGGTCATGATGTTGATTGTATTCACCAGCACACTCACGTGGTTAGCCTATGGGATCGCTCTTGATTTATGGCCGGTCATACTGGCCAATTCGGTCATATGCTTCTTAAGCATGCTGCTGATCTATTTTAAGTTTACGTTTGTGAAGTAATGCAATCTTTTCGGCGGTCCGGAGGCCGGCTCATTGATGTACACGGGGTTTAGAAAATGTGCACCGTGGCGTTGTAGAAGCCCAATTATTTTTTGTATTACAGTGCCATGATTGGCATTTATGTTAATTTTGAGGGCTGTTTGTATTAACTCTCATTATTAACCTGCATGTAAAATGAAACTAGCGATTGTAGGAGCTACCGGCCTCGTGGGGCAGGAGATCCTGGAAGTACTGGAAGAAAGGAATTTTGAATTCGATGAACTTCTGCCGGTGGCCTCGGCCCGGTCAGTGGGTAAACAGATCGAGTTTAAGGGGAAGGGCTATACCGTTATCAGTATGGAAGAGGCTGTTTCAAAACAACCGGACATAGCTATTTTTTCGGCAGGTGGAGCTACCTCGCTGGAATGGGCACCAAAATTTGCAGAAGCGGGCTGTATCGTAGTGGATAATTCCTCGGCTTGGCGTATGAGCCCCGAACATAAGCTGGTCGTTCCGGAGATCAACGCCGAGAACTTGCGTATTGATGACCGGATCATTGCTAACCCTAACTGCTCTACCATCCAAATGGTGATGGCACTGGCGCCGCTGCATAAAAAATATAAGATCAAGCGACTTGTCATTTCTACGTACCAGTCCGTAACGGGGACCGGCAAGGCTGCCGTAAACCAGCTGATGAAGGAACGGGATGGCGAGGTAGCCGATAATGTCTACCCCCACAGGATCGATATGAATGCACTTCCGCACATCGATGTTTTTATGGATAACGGCTATACCAAGGAAGAAATGAAAATGGTCAATGAGACCAAAAAGATCTTAGGGGATGACCACCTGGCCATTACCGCTACGGCTGTGCGCCTGCCTGTAATGGGGGGGCATTCCGAGTCTGTCAACGTTGAATTTCATAAGGATTTTGACCTGGACGAGGTAAGGAAGTTGCTGGATAGTACCCCGGGAGTAGTCGTGGAAGATGATGTAGATAATAATGTCTACCCGATGCCGATCAATGCCCATAAAAAAGATGAGGTTTTTGTAGGCCGGTTGCGCAGGGACGAATCACTGCCTAATGCTTTGAATATGTGGATTGTAGCCGATAACCTTCGAAAGGGTGCCGCTACCAATGCCGTCCAGATCGCGGAATTCCTGGCAGCAAACAACCTCGTGTATTGATCCGGCGGCTCCTGCAGCAGGAAGTACAGCAGTTTATCAAGATCCATGAACACGATGACCTTGACGCCCTGGCGTTAAAATATCGGCATGTCAATGAAATTGACATAAGGCTAGTACTTGACCAGGTGCGTGGCCGGCAAAAAGCAAGGGGGAAGTTACCGGGGTGGTATCGCTGCCCGGGGATCCTGTATCCGCCAAAGATCTCGATGGAGCAATGTTCTTCGGAAAAGACCGCCCGGTACAAAGCCGGGTTGGTTTCGGGCGAAATTTTGATGGATCTTACCGGTGGATTTGGTGTGGATACTTATTACCTCTCGCAAAGCTTTGCCGTAACGCATTACGTGGAACAAGACGAATGGCTCTACGAGTTAGCACGGCATAATCATAAAATCCTGCAGTCCAAGATCTTTCACCATAGATCCGATGCCCTGGATTTTGTCGCTAATTTTGATAAAAAAGTTGGTGTTGCCTACCTCGATCCTGCTAGGCGAGACGCCACTAATAAAAAGGTATACCGACTGGAGGACTGCGAGCCGAAGGTAGCCCAGTACCTGCCCCAACTACTGGACAAAGCAAATCAGCTTCTCATTAAGACTTCCCCCTTACTGGATATTGATCTTACCTTGCAGGCCCTGCAATTCGTTTCGTCGGTCCATGTAATTTCGGTGAGCAATGAAGTAAAAGAAGTCCTTTACCTAGTGGAGAAAGGAGCGGCCTCACCACGGATCACGGCGATCAACTTCGTGGATGGAAAACCCCCACAGGCATTCGAATTTACCCGGGAGGAGGAAAAGTTGTCTAACATAGATTTCGGGCCTGCTGGCCGGTACCTCTATGAACCTAATGCCGCTTTGATGAAGGCCGGTGCTTTCCGGGTTATCGCGGCAAGGTATGACCTTAAAAAAATTCACCCGAATACCCATCTTTATACCCAAGACCAATTATTTCCCGATTTTCCCGGGAGGAAATTCGAAATAGAGCAAGTACTGCCGGTTGACAAGAAAAAAGTACATCCCCACCTCGATAATATGAAGGCCAATGTTACTACCCGTAATTTTCCCCTAAGCGTGGATGCCTTGAAGAAGAAATTAGGAATAAAGGACGGCGGAGATACTTATCTTTTTGGTATAACAGGTACGAATGGGGCGAAGAGGATCTTGCTCACTCGTAAGGTGACCTAGTTCTACTATGTCACATTCAGTTATTTGATAGACAGGGATTTAACGATAAAAGAACCCTTGAGATACCCTCATCAAAAACGAAAAAGCTTCTTTATCGTCATTCCTGCCGGTGGTAGTGTGAGGGCTATGCGAGCGCCGGAATCTGCTGGGTCGTTGATCGTGAACGTTCTCTTTGCGAATGCACTGGGTTTTCGTTACACGACTTCGTAGATTCCCACGTAGTGATCCCGATG
>JANQLQ010000024.1 GCA_028280565.1 Fulvivirga sp. | reverse complement strand
ACACTTTCCACCGATAGAGGTGGCACAAGTTAATCCGATACGACTGGCATACTTTACGCCGATATCAATGGCACATATTCACCGATATATCCAACTCTTGAACATAGTCAAATTATACCCGATTATGTTATGGGAAGTAGTCTTGGAGAGATATCCGCTGCCGTTGCCAGCAAAATGCTGGAACCTAGTAAGGCCATAGAAATTGCTATAGAACAAGCACAAGTAATAACTGAAAATATTGATGAAGGAGGAATGTTGGCGGTTATTTCGGATCGAGACGCCGGAATGAATGAATTGATAAATGAGCATGAAGTTTTTATAGCCTCAGATAACTTTAATGGTCATTTTATTGTAACAGGGCGTGTAAGTGATATTGAATCCTTTCGAGTCAAATTGATGGCCCTGAAAGTATCCAGCATAAAACTCCCAGTCAAATTTCCGTTCCACTCCCCAATGTATAAACAAGGAGTAATTTCTTATTTGGCAAGTCATAGAAATTCTCAAATTCTGAATTCATTCCCAGGGTCGAAAACTCCATTTGTATCAGGGTTTTTGATTGATGAGCTAAAGTGTTTATACCCTAATTATTTCTGGGAGGCAACGTATAAATACACGAACTTTGTTAAAGCTGTAGATTTTTTTGAGAGCAAAGGGAGTTGTTTTTATGTGGACTTAGGCCCCTCCGGTACTAGTGCCACTTTTGCGAAATATAACTTAAGTTCAACTTCAAATTCACAGTTATTTCAAATTATGACACCTTATAAACGAGAGTTGAGTCAAATGGACACTCTGAAAAACACATTGACTAACTCTTGAAGTACCTTGGAATGATCATTTAAAATTGAATGGGTTTGACTGTCCTTTACGCATTCTTAATTTAGTAAAGTGTTCCCTATTGTCGAATTGGAAATAAATATTTTGACCTTTCAAAAAAGATAATTCTTTACCGGGGATTTGTCCAAAAGAGTGACCAGGCCAAATCAATGTTTTATCCGATAAAGTAGTCTTTAAATATTGAATCGTATCATACATCTCATCGATGTCACCTCCATATTCAGAACATATTCCCACACCTTCAATAAAAACAGTGTCTCCTGTAAATAAACTGTTTTCTATCAAGTAACAAGTTCCTCCTGCAGTATGTCCTGGTGTATGTAATGGTATTATAGAAAAAGGAGATAAAGAAATAAAATTGAGGTGTTGGATTGCTTGCAAATGATGACATCTGAAATTGTAAAAGTCAATTTCTATTTGAGACATATAAACGGGTATATCATGATTCCTGGCAAATCGGTCGGCCAGATTGGTGTGATCAGGATGTGAATGAGTCAATAAAACGCCTAATAATTCTAAACCATTTCGAATTATAAAGCTATTGATTAGTTTATAATCCCATGCCGGGTCTATTAGAACCCCCTGGCCATTTTTATGTACCAGGTAACACTGATTCTTCATAAATAGCTTTGACACCTTAAAACAGGTAACTTCCATCGTTCCTTCTGAAAAGTTAATTCTTAAAAACAGGTTTTGTTCTTGCGAGTTTATCTGATATCAAATCGAAGATTTTATCAATGTCAACGTAAGGTTTGATTGTTCCCTTGTAAAAAGAGTTTTGAAGAAATCTATTGATAGATATAAACTTTTACGCCTATTTAAATATTTCAGTTTTGAAGTTAAAACATAATTATTTAAGCGTGGTATATCTAATGCTTTTGCCAGGCAGACTTCTTTCATTATAGTTTGTTTTCATTCTATTCTCAGCGTTTTTGTAGGATTGAGACGAGCGGCTCTTAAAATTTTCCCTATAATTACAGAAGAAGAAATGAGGAAAAGAAGCAATATGGAAAACCCTATAACTCCCAGGCCTGTTTTTAAATAGTAGGCCCACGAACTCGACATTACCATATCTACCATTGAAAAGCCGACAAAAGACCCTATTAAGGAGGATATTAAAAATATAATTATAAATTCTTTATTTATTACCAACATCAAACTACTAATAGAAGCACCTAAAACTTTTCTAACACCAATTTCTTTCATTTTTTTAATTATACTTAGTGTTACTAAACTGTATAGGCCAGTCATAGATAATAAAGTGGCGATAATCCCCATAAAAGAAAAAATCTTCACAATGTTTTCATTGGTTTCTTGTGTGTAAACTCTTAGTCTGTTTTGATATTTCCCGGTATATGTCTCGTCTGGGAATATACTTTTCCATTCTTTTTCCATGGCAGCATTAACATTAATAGCTTTGTCCGAAGATGTTTTCACTACTAAGTGAGTATAGCTATCAACATCTGCCTTCCTCAATACCAAAGGTTCAATTGGTCGCCATATTCCATCTAGGTACATGTCTTTAACCACACCTACGACATAATAACTCACAGTATCCATCAAAGTAATTTTGGTATTAAGTGGTTCTGTCAAAGCAAAATGTCTAAGAAACTCTTCATTGACTATAATGGATTCTAATTCATCGGATTGGGAATTTTCAATAAAGTCTCTGCCAGCGATTATCTTGATGCTCATAGTTTCCAGGTATTTTTCGCCAATATCCATCATTTTAACATCCTTATTTATCCCATTACAGCGAATGGATACATTTTTAGCGGATGAATATATATGGTCATCACTTCCGACCACCGCTTCTATGTCGCTATTCTGTGCCAGCTGATTTTTATACGTATCTAGTTGATCACTATTATCCATCTTTGTGTAAATAATACCTTCGGTTTCAAAACCTAGGTCTAAGTTTTTTTGAAATCGAGCGTTATTAACAAAGGCTATAGCAAATACAATGGCTATTAATGATAAAGTGAATTGAAGCGTCAATAATGATCTAACGAAGAAATTGGTACCTCCCAATTTTACAGTTCCTTTTAAGATATTGGATGCTTGAAACTTACTTATATAGAAGGACGGGTATCCGCCTGACATAACTGCTGCACCAGAAATTAAAATAATCAAAAATATAATTATTTGAATACTATACTCTACTTTTAAGTGTAAAAAGGACCATAAGTTATTATACCAATCGATAAGGAAACTGGTCATCACAAGAGATAATACGGTGGCTATGATACATAGAATCAACGTTTCTCCTAAAAATTGTATAATTATTGATGATCTTTCACTACCCATTACCTTACGAATTCCAATTTCTTTAAGCCTTTTAGAGAATATAGCAATTGAGGTATTTGTAAAGTTGAAACAGGCAATAAGGAGTATTAAAGCCGCCATAATTATAGGAACAGTTACAACAGCTGTTGGGGCTCGCCCTACCAACCATTGGTTGACTACCTCCAACTTCTGATCTCTGTCTGCCATTCCTTGAAATGGATCTAAATAAAAACCGGTAATCTGCAGGTTAATATTAGTCTTGTTTTGCAACCCGACATATTCACGCAGATCTTTTTCTATCACATAAGTATTTTGTTTTTCGACATTACCTATAAACAGCATACAATAGTTTGACCAATCGTTTTCATCAATGCCAGTATTAGCATAGAAAAGGTTATTGAAATTTGTAAACAAGTCAAATTGAAAACTTGAATTTTGCTCCCAATCCTGGAATACACCCTCGACAGTGAACTTTTTTTTGGACCCATCAAAAATTACTTCTATGATCCTACCAATCGCATTAGCTTGACCAAAATATTTTTCTGAAGATTCTTCACTTAAATAAATGCTGCTGCTATTACTTAAATTTTCATATGAACCTCCTATCAATGGAAGATTGAATATTTGAATGAACTCCTTATCAACATAAGCCATACGAGTTGAAAATAGCTCGTCTTCCAGGCTTACGTTTGAAAGAGTGGTTCTGTACCTGGCAGATGTAACCGAACCCTTAGTTTTACTTTCCAGGGCTGATTTTAAGGCTATTGGGGAGATGCCGTACCTCTTTATATCTCCTGAGTTTTCATTGATAAGATTTACACGGTATGTCAAATTTATGTTATCGTGTGTACTATCATATTTACCAAAATAACCATAGTTTACGTAAGCTAGAATGCAGCAAGATAGTGATAGTCCCATACCAAGTACGTTGATAGATGTAAATACACGATTCTTCCAAAGGTTTCTTAAGGTGAGTTTAATATAGTTTTTGAACATAACTTATTCTTGGTTGAATTGCCAACGTAAAATTTGTATTTTACACCAATTATGATTTGAAATTAACTGGAAAATAAAATTAGAGAAGATTATTTCAAATAATCTTCATATTCCAGTCAAGGCCATAAACTACCGTGTTGCTTTTTATTAACAATCTTTCACCATATTATCTATGGAAGACAATCCAATGATCTCCCTAGACTAAGATGAGAAAACTTTTACAATTGATACCACTCAATTAATCCTTTCAAACTATTTGAGGTAGAATATTTCTAGGTCTGAATTCAAGAAAAAAACTCATCAATTATTTCATATATGCTAATGTACAAACTAGACCACGTAAGTTGTAATAAAGAGTCTACCTATTTTTAATTCAATTTCAAATTAAACTTACATCTGTCCTAAACAATAAGCAAGGCTTGCCAATGTGTAGCCCTGGGCTTCGGGGCTACATATTTTAGGGTTCCGACATCCTAAAACAGATTGGTCCATGAATATCACATTCCTTGCACAAATCTTACAAACCCTGGCTGGTTTCATTAAAAAACTGGTCAGTGTCCATCAAACCGACAACCACGAGAAGGGCATCGATAGCTGGATACATCTAGTCATGAACCGCATACCTTGCTTGATTATGACAGCTGTTTGACCATATGTTATATATGATCTAGGTCAAAGTACACAACGTCCGGGCCGCCAAAGAAATCACCTTGGCCAAGGACACAGTAGTGGTGACCTACCGGGCCTACGTGGACTTTGAACCTTGTATTAATGGGCCAAAGGGGCAGTTACTTTTTGTCCGGCTGAAATCTACGATTGAATTTGACCGGTTGGATGAAAAACCATACCAGGAGCTGGCACGAGCATATCCTGGGAGATAAGTACATCCATTGAGCTAAGAGAAAACCAGTGGCAAGTATCCCAACGGCTGCGATTCGCAGTGGTATACGATGAAATTAACGATCAAACCATCGAATCATTCAGATTTGAAAAGAGCGACCGTGCCTGGCGAAAATCCACAATGCTTCTCTTGGGAAGCGTGATCGAAACCACATAATCACCAAGGGAGAAGGATATCGCTTGGTACTGTCCGAATTGGGAGAAGGTACCAACATATTCCCGGATACCTTTTACTGACAATGTGTTAACCTCCAGCAACGAAAAGTCTATCATCATGCCAGTTTTGATGACTTTAGACAAAGATTCTTTGATGCTCCAAAGCAGGGTGTATCCCCAGGTATCATCCAGCCGGATACCTTTGAGTAACGCTTCTTCCTTAGTTGTCAGCTGGTTACGCATCACTTCCCGGTTCCTATTAGTTACCTGTTCGATGTCTATTCCCACGGGATGGGCTTCTGCAAAAGCAACACTCATACTTATCCCTTGGCTATGGCTGATACTGACCTGGTGGTTAGGCATAGCCGGACATTTTACCACCGGGAAATCAAAAACCCCCCTATCGATGAACAGCGCAGCGGCATTCCTAAAGCCGGTAAGCTCGGACAAAGCAGCTTTGGCCGAAAGCCTCCCTAGTAGATAACTCTCCTTCCGACGCACATATTTCAAGGAATCGTAGCGAGCCCTTTCCTCCGGATGCAGTCGATCCAAGTGGCTGGCAAGTGTTTCCAGCATGCCCTGAACCAAGGCCACTGCTACGGTTAATGGCTTCCCTTTCCGATGTAACAACAGCTGTCCTGAGACTATGCGCATAACCTCTTAGTTCCTGCGTTAGACGCCTTCATAATTCCACTTGTGTGGTTAAGGTGACTGCCATTTTGTATATGGCCACCCGAAATATGGTGGGTGAGTCAGCATGTATTCTGTTAGGCTGCCCTAAGCCAACAAGTTCCATAAATAAGTGCTTAGACGCATTGCCTGTCCCTACAAACCAAAAATATTTTTGATTTTTATGAATTCTATTTTCACGGGGTAACACACTTTGCATAATGTCATCTAACTGCTCCGGGTATATGATCTGGGCATCGCTACCTTTAGGCATCTTTACATTCATACCGTTAAAGATATTAACTTCAGCGCTAGATATACAATGGAATTATTAACCTTTCTAAAACTATAAAGTTAATTGGCATTACTTTTAAAATAGATTTTACCTGGTGGATGTTTACCATCGAGTAAGCCGGTAAGGTGTGATCTGTCCGTTTCTTCAAGGTACCGGGGTTAGCGTTTCAATGAGTCGGCTACTGACACTGGGCAAAAATTGGACAGTTGCTTCTCTCTCGACCTTCTTTACATATTCCTTTTTGCTTTCTCTTTCAGAAGGCGGGCTTTTTAAATTACCATCTTCAATGATGATAATCCATTCATAGGTAGTATCGATGACGAGTTGTGAAATCAATTCATCCCCGTATTAGCGCATCATTAAGCGGATAAATCGTATACAGTATGTTTGATTCTCGTAGAAATTTACTTTTAGTTGATGATTTAAAAAGTCATCGATGCTCACCAACTTTTCCTCATATTGACGAAGCTTTAATGCTAACCAAAATTCGAAATGTGATGTAGCCCGATTAACGACGATTGGATGATCATATTGATAGTAATCTTCATGACGAAAAAAATAGGGAAGCTGATACTACGAACTTATACTTTCGAGACTTTGACGATACATTTTTATCCTGTTGTTATAATAGGACGCCCGATTTAGATCAGATCGATTTATCGTGTAAACAGGACATGCTTCTTTAATAATGAGATGCTGTACCGCTCCAGTTGCTTGTGGTGGTGTTTATGGGCATTTTCTTTAACCAGGAGTTGATGCCTCTCGTATTGCTAAATATCTGGGCAAAATATATCCAAACAGGAAAAAAGGGGTTCCATGATTTAAAGATTAAGATCGGGGATTTTTTTTACCGCTTCCACTTTTTTCTGATCAATGACCTGGGCATATACCTGTGTAGTTTTCAGTTTCTGATGTCCCAAGAGTTTGACACTGTGTAGATCTCTGTCCCCAGCGTCAGTTGTAAAGTTGCAAATGTATGTCGAGCAGAGTGAAACATGATTTTTTGAAATGCCTGCCTTTATTACCATTGAGCAAGCCTTAAGTTATACCATGCGTTATATTTTAACCCTTTAAATACGCGCTCTTCGGGGCCTTGTGATAGTTTGTGGCAATCACTTCCCGATACAAAACTTCGAAAAAATATTCGCCAATAGATCATCCGTAGTGATCTCCCCAGTAATCTCCCCTAAATAGTGCAACGCCTGCCGGATATCCATCGCCAAAAAATCTCCCGTGATATTGTTATCCAGGCCATTCAATACATCTTGCAAGGCGTTCTGTGTTTTTAAAAGATTATCATAATGCCGGATGTTGGTAACGATTGTATCACCGGTCTTGAAATTATCGAGGTGAACTATTTCCAGCACCCGGTCTTTCAGGGCTTCCAGGTTCTGCTTTTGATCGGCGGAGATCAAAACGGATCCGTTGATCTTTTCTACTTGGGCTTTTAGATCTTCTTGCGCCTGGTCGATCTTATTGCCCACCACGATGAAGGGGATGCCCAGGTTTTCCAGTTTGTTGATATCACGATGAAGCTCTACCACGGTGTCGTGGGCCAGGTCGATCATGTAAATGATCAACGAGGCTTTTTTCATTTGCTCTTGGGTACGTTCTACCCCTATGGCTTCAATCTTATCCGTGGTTTCTCTCAGGCCGGCGGTGTCGATGAAACGGAAAGTGACCCCACCGATGTTGATCTCATCCTCTATAAAGTCGCGAGTGGTGCCGGCGATGTCCGAGACAATGGCCTTTTCTTCGTTTAAAAGGGCGTTGAGCAGGGTGGATTTGCCGGCGTTGGGTTTACCGGCAATGACCGTGGGGACACCGTTCTTGATCACGTTGCCCAGGTCGAAACTGGAGACTAACGCTTTGATCACTTTCAATAAGTCGTTAATGAGCTTTTCCAAGGCTGCCCGGTCGGCAAATTCTACATCTTCTTCCCCGAAATCCAGCTCCAACTCGATCATAGAGGCAAAATGGATCAGCTCTTCACGAAGCTGCTTTACTTGGGCAGAGAAGCCCCCGCGCATTTGGTTCATGGCCGCTTCGTGGGAGGCTGCTGAATCTGAATTGATCAGGTCGGCAACGGCTTCCGCCTGTGCCAGGTCTAACTGGCCATTCAAAAAAGCACGCTGGGTGAACTCCCCGGGCTTGGCCAAACGTACCCCTACGGCTAGCATTACTTTGATGATCTCTTTGACGATATAAGGAGATCCATGGCAAGAGATCTCCACTACATTTTCCTTGGTATAGGATCTTGGGGCTTTAAAGATCGATACCAGCACCTCATCGATGATCTTTCCCTCCTGTCGCAAGGTGCCGAAATGAAGCGTGTGACTGTCTTGATCAGCCAAGTTTTTCCCATGAAATACTTGGTCGATCCTATCAATGGCCGATGGCCCAGACAGCCGGATTACGGCTATGGCCCCCACGCCCGGCGGGGTAGCAAGGGCTATAATTGTATCGTTTTCGTTGTTCATAGCGTATTGGGTCTGCTGACCTCGATCCGTCATGTACCTGGTCATGGTCAATCACCAGGTGTCATAAAGCTGAGATGTTTGTTCAAATGTAAGCGAAAGTAAAATGCATGTGAAATGGAAATGACAAAGGAAAACACCCTCGCTATCGTTTACCACAGTTATGGCAGATGCCTTGCCAATGGCAATGTGATCGAGACTTTTCACAAAAAATTCTTATCTAGCAGCCCCGAAGTGGCTGAAAAGTTTAAAAATACAGATTTTAACCGGAAAAATAGGCTTCTCAAGCACGGCCTGGACTTAATGATCATGTACTCACGGGGTAATTTTGCCGGCCAAGCTAGCTTGAAAAGGATAAAAGAGACCCATAGTCGCTCAAAGCTGGACATCAAAGCTCATTTTTATCAATTATGGAAAACAGCCTTACTTAAGACCATCCCCTTACACGATCAAAAGTATGCCCCTGGGATAGGAGCAGCTTGGAATAAAGTATTGGAAATGGGTATCCAATATATTAAGCAAGGGCATTGTACAAGGCTAAACGAGAACACTAAAATCAAACCGTAAGATTCTTATTCCTCGCAATTTACAGGCAGATGATCTATTCGTGACCAGGTCAGTTTTCTTCAAGGCTAAGATCTACCATATTTTCGATACTGTTTCCGTCAAGGACCTCTACGGTTTCCCATGCGCCGAACTCATTCATACGTTGCAGCAAGTACCTTGATACCCCCTGTGTCCAGCCTGTGTAAGGTGTCCAAAACAACGTGTTCAAGTACTGATCTGTTTCCTTTTGCAAGTAAAGGGTCGATCCCAGGTTGCTCTCCCTGGTTTTTACCTGGCAGCTATTGACTACCTCTACTTTGTATTGGTATTGATGTTCATGAACGTTGACCTTGTGATCCAAGAAGCTGGTTATACCTGCTGGTACCTCGGCAATAGGCTCGAAGCCAGCATCATCAGTAGATCGATGCACCGAGTAGTAAATAACCTTGTCCGGGCCGATGGCCGGGGCTCGCCATTCGGTATATACGGATGCGTTGTTCTCCACGGTTGATCGTTCCACTTGCACGTGCTGTTCGAGGAAAATGTTTTTTGCAGGCTTGGAAATGGTTGTATTTCCGGCAGAGTAATATTCCGATCCATTCAAGCGCATCGCTTTCACTTGGTAGGTGTAATCAAAAGGGCAGAGATCTTCCGTGTCTTCAAATTGAGTTTGGTGGACCGGGACCTGCGCTATTTCCTGGAATTGCCCCCCGGCAGTTTTTCTTAGGATGGAATAATGATCAAACGTATGGCCCACATACGGTGTCCATTCCAGCAGTATGTCATTTTCACGGGCAGCGCTGCTCAGCATGATCGATTTATAGAGGGTCAATGCTTGCAGATCAGCAGGCTCATGACAATAGAGAAAAGACTGGAGTTTGTAGGCATAAGATTTTTTAGCCGGGAAAACCCCTTGATCGATAAGGAATTCATCGTTTGGTGAACGGATAGTATCCATTACTGTGAATTCTGCCCCGGTCCCTTGCCGGTATACAAGTCCGTACTTGAAATTATTACGAGTATAAGGAGAATGCTTTAGGCTGATCTCCTTGTCGTTGACTACCGAGAGCTGCTGCACCTCCGGCTGGGCCTGGTACGTGGTATCATAGACTACGATTTCATGATCGAAGGTATACGTGTCCCGGCATACCGACCCGTTGGTGGTGGTAAGGGACAGCTTGTAGCTTCCCGGCTCGTTATACCGGATCATAGGCTGGAATTCCTTGGAAACCCGGCCGTTGCCAAGATCCCACAAGTATTCGCTCTCTTGTAAGTTTTCTGAAGTATTATTCACCTCTAAAGTGACCGGCAGGCAGTGATCATAGTCCAATAATTCAAATCTTGCCTTGGGAGAAGGGTATACAATTATCGAATCGTATTTCACCACCTGTTCACAACCTTTATCGTCAGTGGCTAACAGGGATACGGTGTAACGGCCCGGGTGGGTGTATTGATGTTGTGGATTTTGCAGCTCGCTGGTGTTACCATCACCGAAGAACCATTGCCATTTTATGGCGGAGGCGGAAGCATCTTTAAAGTAGATCTCCGATGGGTGGCAAAGGACGGAGTCACTAGCTGAAAATTGGGTGCCAGGCCCGTTAGCAGTCACCAGGTCGTCAAAAGTTAGGGTATCGGTACACCCGATGTCATTTTGGGCGATGAGAGTCACATCAAATTTCCCGGTAGCCGTGTAAATGTGAAATGGGTTAGCATTCCCCGAGGAAGAGTTATCACCGAAATCCCAACGGAATTGGGATGCTCCTTCAGAAGTGTTTTCAAAGCTGACTAAAAGTGGCGCGCAGCTGTTTTGGCCCGCGTTTGACCGGAAAGAAGCATTTACGTCTTTAACCACGATCAATTCTTCCTTGACTAAACTATCATAGCATCCTGTAGAGGACTGCACTTTTAACCTGACGGTAAACGTGCCGGTAGAAGTGTACAGGTGCGATGGGTTTTCGGCCGTGGAGGTACCCCCATCCCCGAAATCCCACTGCCAGCGAACGGATCTTTCCGTAAGGTTTTTGAAGTGTGCTTCAAAGGGAAGACACCCCGTGGCGTTTTCTACTTCAAATTTTGGCTGAAAAAATGAAACTTCACTACTGGTATAGCTGGCGGTACAGCCGGTGCTATTGGTTACTTTTAGTGTCACCCCGGCAGAAGGTGGATCGGTATAGGTATGAACTGGATTTTGATCGGTGGATTGATTCCCATCTCCAAAATCCCAAAGCCAGGAGACTGCGTTTTCGCTACGGTCTGTAAACCGGGTGACCTGTGGCAGACAAACACCAGCTTGGTCAACCTCAAATTTTGCCTCGAGGTTATCCACAACAATAGCGTCAGGTGATGTGTAAGTGCTACTACACCCGTCTTTTTCGACAGTCAAAGAAATGGTGTACTGCCCGGTTTCAAAAGTGTGCCCCGGGCTTTCTTCCCTAGAGGTATGACCATCGCCAAAGTCCCATTGCCATTTCGATGCATTCAACGA
The DNA here is from genome assembly GCA_028280565.1 of Fulvivirga sp. GTDB lineage: Bacteria > Bacteroidota > Bacteroidia > Cytophagales > Cyclobacteriaceae > Fulvivirga. The sequence goes on along the minus strand of JANQLQ010000024.1, from coordinate 97,603 downwards.
ACGATTTTTGAATTGGGTGGTCAAAGTATTACAACCAAAGGCTTTTCCGTCTACACTGAAATCAGCCAAGGGCTGGCTTACCGTCACCTGTTCGGGGAGGTCAAATACCTTTACACACCCATTCCTGTCCGTGGCGTTGAGCTTTACCTGGTATTCGCCCGGACCGGCATACTGGTGTTCGGGATATTTTTCCGTACTCGAATAGCCGTCGCCGAAATCCCAGGAAAAGGTTTGATAACCCTCAATATTATGATCTATAAACAGTGAGTCGCCGAAACAAAGATTATCTCCGTATTGGTACATCAGGTAGGGGTTCCCGATGATCACGTTCTTTACTACTTTAAGGTCACAACCGGAAGTGTCCCGGGCGCTAAGATCCACCTGGTATACCCCGGGCTGGGTATAAAGAGCTACAGGGTCTTTAGCCGTAGAAGTAGTCCCATTGCCCAGGTCCCATTCCCAACGCAGCAGGCTAGGGGAGGAGTTGCGAAAACTTACTTCTGTACCGTTGCAGGTGGCACTTTTATCGTAAGTAAAGTTGACGTCGGGAGTGCTGATACGTACCGTCGAATAATTTTGGAGTGTATCTATGCTTCCATCCTCATAAAAAGCAAACAGCCGGACTGGGAAAGTGCCGCTGGTAGTGTAGATATGAATGGGATTTTGTTCGGTAGAAGTAGAGCTATCCCCGAAATCCCACATCCATGATCCTGCTTGCGGTAAGGGGTTACGAAATTTCACCTCGGCAGGGAGATCACAAAGATTTAGCTGGTACGTGTAATTCCTGTTCGTGTTGTCGATCACTTCGCCTTCCATCTCGTCGAGGGAATCGTAGGAGCATGAAGTCCATGGGCTGGTGATGATCTCCGATGTTCTTTTGGAGCAGCCGATGTCATTCCACACGGTGAGTACGACGGGGAATTGAAATGTACCTTCAAATTTGTGCCGGGGGTTAGCTTCAGTAGATTGTTGGCCGTTCCCAAAATCCCAAAGGAACCTTTCCGCATCTTGAGAGAGGTTCTCAAACTCCGCGGTGAACCCCGGGCATTCGGTGGTATCACTTATCGTGGCTTTGAAGGAGGCCTTCACATCCTTGACAATGATCCGGTTGTAGTTGGGAATGGTGGTACGACAATGGTTGCGATTGTTGGTCGTTAAAGATACCCTGTAAGTACCCGGTTCGTTGTAAACATGTGTTGGGTTTATAGCTTCGGAGGTGTTTCCATCACCAAAATCCCATTCCCAAAAATCGGTGCCCATCCCGCCATTAAAATAAACACTCACGGCTTTACAAGTCTTTATCGCTCCGGGCGGGGTGTAGTCGATTATGGTATCCTTTACGGAAATGGGGCGAGGGAATTTGATGGTTTGTAAACAGCCGTAAGCATTCACTACAGTGGCAGAAACCTCGTATTCCCCGGCTTGTTCATACGTTAGGCTCGGCGTAAGCCCTGTAGAAGTAAGCCCATTGCCAAAATCCCACAATACTTGGGTAACGTCGTCGTTCGTTAATGAAAATGAAGTGCTTAAGGGCATACATCCGCTGGGTTCCGATGTTTCAATTTCGATTTGCGGTGCATGGACCACGATGGCTGAATCGTATACTATACTGTTTTCACAGCCTGCGCTATGTAAAGTTTTGGCAGTAATTGTGTAGCGCCCCGGTTGGTCAAAAGTGTAGCTTACGATGGGGTCCGTAAAGCTTTTTCCGTCGATCTCCCAAAAGTAACCGGGGTTTCCCGGTGTGGTGTTGCTGAAAGTAACATTGAAGGGAACACAGCCCTCTGTATCCGAAATATCGATGACCGGTGCAGGGGCCTGGACCACGGTGATGGAGCCGGGGTAGTTTTTTACACTTGTACAGCCATTAGTGCCGGTTAAAGAAACTGTGAAGGAGTATGTTCCTGCGCTTGGAAACGCCCGGGTGACAGTATCCTGGTCGCTAGTGAAACCGTCGTCGAAAGTCCAAGTAATGCTTTGTGTATCCTGCGTTTGATTGATAAAGGTTATGTCCTGGCCTGTACAAACCGGCGTTTCCATGAATTCAACCGCAGGTACCACGGGCTCGAATACCTGGATATAGGATGGCTTGGTAAGTAGGGCCGTACAGCCCTCGGCATCTTCCACGGCCAGTGATACGGAATAGCTCCCGGGTTGATCATAAGTATGGAGTACAGTGCTCCCAACACCTTGGCTTCCATCGCCAAAATCCCAACGCAAGGAAGAATATCCGGGCGGGGCATTGAAAACAATGGTAGCATCATCAAGGCACTTACTGGTGAAGTCAGCCTCAAAATCCAGCGAGGTGACCTGGCGGATCTCTATGGGTGTATCGGAGATTTTCAGCCCTTGACAGCCATATTGGTTGAACCCAACTAAAGTCACTTGGTAGCTTCCTCCCCGGGCGTATTGATGGGTTGGACTATTCTCTTGAGAGGTGTTACCATCTCCAAAATCCCAAAGGTAACGATCGGCCAAGGTGGATGTATTATTGAAAGTAACACGATCCCCGTTGCAAAATTTACTACCGGAAACACTAAAGTCTACCTGCGGCTTATCAATGACCTGTATTGGGGCGTCTATCGTAATAGTTTTAGAGGCTCCTTCTACCGTAGTGAAGGTAAGCTTCACCGTGTAGTTGCCTACCGCATCAAACAGTATCGTAGGATTTGCCAGCGCTGAGCTGGAACCGTTCCCAAAATCCCATTGGTATTTCGAAATTCCCTGTACCGGGTATGAAAAAGAGACGGAGAGTGGCGCACAACCTTGCGTAACACTCGCCTTGATCTTATTATTTTGAGCATGGGCGAACCATGGGGATACAAGGAGTATTAGGATGTAAAGGTTTTTCATAAGATTTTGCAAGTTTTTTGGGATGATCATCTAGTTCAGTACGGTTACATTACCGGTTTTGCGGATCTCACCAAATTCTTTGCCGTAGGCAATGGCTTCATAATTGTAGGTGCCAAATGGAATGAGACTTCCCTTGTAAAGTCCATCCCATCGTGTATTTACATCGTAAGTGGAGAAAAGGATCTCACCCCACCGGTTGTATACCGTCAGCTTGTATTTTTCAATCCCTTCTCCTACGGCGCCAAAAGTGTCATTGAGCCCGTCGCCGTTGGGGGAAAAAGCACTGGGGAAATAGATCCTTAAAGGAAGATATAATTCTATTTCGTTCGATATGCTGCGTATGGTGCTATCCGCCTGGTTTATAGCTACCACACGGTACCGAATAGGAGGGTTTTGATCTTGCTGGGCCAGCAGGTACGGGACAGTGCCTAGGAAAAGTAGGAGGGTAGAGGTCACTCGCAGGGTTTGTAAATTTTTAAGACACATAATTTTGAGATTAAAAAAGATATTTTTGAAAAGAGGGGCATTTTCCTTTGTACCTGTTTTTTACTTTGTTTTTAGTTAGAGTAAATAGATAGGCTAGCGTCAACTCATGGGCGTTTCCGGCTGGAGCTTTATGTGCGACTACAGGTATATCATGACTGTACCCCAGCCTGAAGTCTGCTATATTGGCACCTAGTGAAAAGATAATGGAATCGTCCCAGCGATACCATGCGCCCACGGTCCAGGCATTGGAGCCATAATACATCCCCAGGTGCCAATAATTGAACTCCCCCTGGCGCTCATAAATGAGATTGGGAGATAGAACGTATTCCTGTCGGCGGTAGCTTTTGGAATAGATGAACCCCCCGGCGTGCAAAGTGAAGCGTGCTGGAAGTTTTGCGCCGTTTTCGTCGTTAAAGTTTTCTACAGGTTCGTTGACATGGTTTATTACCGCGCCGGCAAATAGGTTTTTAGAATAATATATAGCCCCGGCGGAAATGTCTGCATTAGCAATACGATTTCGTCCAAGCTGTTCGTTCGTGTTATTTATAAGTCCATTGCGGTCATCCAGCTGGTCTTCAAATACGAGTTGATCCCAATCGAGCATTTTTTGGTACATGCCTACTTTGATGCCCAGGCCGAGCTGGGCGTTTTTAGAAAGATTGAGCCTGTGCCCTAAAGAAGAATAGTAGGCCGTAGAACTGATAAGGCCGCTCATTTGGGTATCGTGGATCACTTGTAAGCCCCACCCAGACTGTGTGCTCAAGGTACCATCCAAAGAAAACGCAGAGGTATTGAAACCGTAAGGGGTGGCGCCTTGTCTTCGATGAATGAAAACAGCCCTGTTTTTCCCGGTGATACCTACTAAACTGGGGTTTAGGTATACAGGGTTAGCATAAAATTGCGAAAACTGCGGATCTTGGGCTGAAGCTTGCGCCAAACACAAAAACCATAAGGCTAGGCTGAAATACGTAATTTTCTTCATCTTCGCTCGGTCTTTTTACCGAGCTAAAGATGTAAAATCACTTAGTGTCAAGGACCAGGGAAAATCTGAAATGAAAAAATAAGGGATTCAGGTAAGCTAGGAGTTTCACCCTGTGCTTGGAAGGTCACTTACCCGCCGATGTGCAAGGTCATCTTTTTAGCTATTTTGCAATGAAAGGCTGAATTCACGCATGATGAAAGGTTAAGGGGATCCATGAGAAGGATGCAGGTGTTTTTTGGTGTTTGTCTTTCTTCCATGGAATGAAACAATCGACACCTTATCTTTTGGCTACGGCCCTTTGCCTATTGCTGACGGACCGGGAGCTTCCTATGAGGGACAAATACAGGTCTTAATTACCCTGCCAGTCTATTAACGTGCGAGATTGGACACCAGGTTGGGTATTTTCAAGATACAATGGGTACCTATGCTGTAAGAAGAGTTGATATTGATATAACCGCCTAGATCGTCAAGGCATTTTTCTACAACATAAAGTCCTACGCCAAAACCGTTTGAAGCTTTTGAAACTTTTACAAAAGGTTCGAAAATACGGTTTCGTGCTTGTTTGGGAATACCTTCTCCATTATCTACAATTTCAATAACAGCCTCTGCTGCGGCAACAGCGATCTCGATGTCTACAATATTTTCTGCTTTGTTCCTGTCCTGGTAGTGAACGGCATTCCGTAGCACATGTTCTAATGCCAGTGATACTCTTAGGACATTCGAATAGAATGGTACGTCTTGTTTCACCCTAATGTTCACGTTTAGTTTGGGCGAAGTAGTATGATCTTTCACATGCTCCAAGATCTCATCGATCAGCTTGTTAAAGTGTATTTCGTTTTCGAAGGCTCCCTGCTTCTCCGAAGCCAAATAACCCCTTATTGTCTTCAATAACTCATCCATCTTTTTTCCTTTCCTAGCGATCCTGTTCCCTCTTTCGATAGATAAAGACCTTCTCCTGTCTGTTACGCTTTGCATAGGCATAATTTTGGTCTTATGAGTCCTCAATGTTGGCCAGTATTCCTTGACTATGCCGAACACGGGATGGATGTTGTTGGACTTGGCGACGTGGATGATAGTATTCTTACTAACATCTTACTCACCAAAGATGTCAAGCATGTAGAAGACTTTAATAAGGGAAATCCTGTAATTCTAAATCTAGGGAATTCCTCGGTGAGACGGTGATGTCGGTAGTAATGTGAGAGTTACCGGTAGGTTTGAGTAGGTTATGGTCCGTCGGTGATCCGCTTGATTTTATGTTTGTTTTATCCAGCTAGGGAGGACCTAGAGGAATCTACATGTACCCATTATCTATCTTTTAAAAGCAGGGGGCGGGAAAGATACGTTATGATATGGGGGGTAAAGTCCTGCCGTTTTAAATTTCGATCACATTATTTTTTATGGCATACTTAACCAATTCAGCGGTATTTTTCAGGCCTAGTTTAGATAAAATATTTGTTTTATGGGTCTCCACTGTCTTAATGCTTATAAAAAGATCGTCGGCCACCTCTTGGTTGGATCTGCCTAAGGCTACCTTTTGGAGTACCTCGTGCTCCCGTTTTGTCAAACCGTCGTTTGGAGTAGCTCTTTTTTCACTGGATTCTCTTTTATAAAAGGTGTCCAGTATGATATTGGTAACAGGTTGAGCAAAGTATTTTTCCCCGTCGCTTACCTTGCTGATCGCCTCTATCATGGTAGGCTTACTGACATCTTTAGGCAGGTATCCTTCTACCCCAGCTTTAACAGCGAGGGTAATGTAGTTTTCATTCACTTCACTGGACAATAACACGATCTTGATGTCCGGGTTTTGTTCTTTGATCCACCGGGTGGCTTCTATACCGTTCATGCCCTGCATCATAATATCCATTAAGATAAGACCGGGCTTGTATTCATTGGCCAGGTTGATGGCTTCTTCCCCGCTGGATGCCTTGGCTACAATTTCTATGTATTCTACCTTATTCAGCATGGCCGCTATGCCTTCTAGAAGCAGGGTATGATCATCCACAAGCATCACCTTTATTTTTTTCATGGTTTTTGGGTTAAATTATCGTTCTCACGGTTTCAATTAGCTCGTCTGCCGAGCACGGTTTTTTCAAATAGTGTGAAGCTTTTAGACTGATAGCTTTTTTAATATTTTCCTTGTCTGCGTTAGCTGAAAGTACGATCACAGGTATTTCTTTGTCCAGGTCCATCGATTTTACCCTTCCCAAAAGATCAAAACCCGTTAGCCCCGGCATGCGCAGATCTGTGATGACCAGGTCAGGCGTTTCCTTGCTTAACTTAAGCATGCCTTCGATGGCATTCGTAGCGGCGATCACTTCGAAATTTTCCATCTCAAGGATATCCCTTACCTCTTCTAGCACATGTAGGGTGTCATCAACTACTAATATTTTCTTTTTCATTATGATAAACAGTTGGTAGGCTTACGTTGAATGTGGTCCCTTTGCCGGGTTCACTTTCGAAAGCGATGTTCCCGTTTTGTATTTCTACGGCTTTTTTCACTATGGACAATCCCAAACCAGTCCCTTGAATGTCCCGAACGTTATCACTCCTGTGGAAGGCCTCGAATACTTTATCATGCTCCGTTTTCTCTATACCAAGCCCCCAGTCCTGTACAGAGATGGACAGGATGTTACGTCTGCACAGCACATCAAGCCTAACCTTATCTTGGCCGGGACTGAATTTAATAGCGTTACTCAACAAATTGATCAAAATGTTCCTGAGCAGCTTTTCGTCTGCGATTACTTGTTCTACCTCGAGTGTGATCGTGTCCAGCACCTTATGGGTAAAGCCAGAGTTATACGTAACCTCTTCGATGATCTTTTGGAAGAATTCCGGCAGATCGATCACGGTTGTATTTACCTTGATCATACCGGCCTGGCTTTTTCCAATCACCAATACATCGTCGAGTAAATGGGTCATATGTTTAACCTGCTCGTCAATTTTGAAAAGTTTGATCCTTAGTTTTTCCCAATCGGCCTGGTCATGATATTTTTTGATAAAGTCCGAGGCAAATTTGATGGTGGATAGCGGTGTTCGAAATTCATGTGATGCCATGGAAACAAATTTGGACTTCAAAGACACCAACTCCTTTTCTTTGGCCAGGGCCTTTTTAAGTTCTAAGGTCCTTTCTTCTACTTTCATTTCCAGCGTATCCCGGTATTCGATCAGCTCGGTGATGTCCTGTCCTACGGCTACCATTCCCACGATATTACCTTCATAATCCCTGCGTGGAGTGCCATTAAGAAGTATGGTCACGATCCTGCCGCTTTTGGTGATGATAGGCACCTCGTAATTCGTGGTATTAACGCCTCGCAGGATCTCTTTAAAAAGAGTACGGATATGATCTCGATGGCTTTTAAGAATGAATGTATCTAATAGGCTTTTACCTAGTACCTCTTCTTTTGTAAACCCGGTGATTTTACGGGTATAGTTGTTCCATTCGGTGATATTTCCGTTCCAGTCGATGCCGAATATGGGGGCGTTAGCATTTTCGATCAAGTTTACCAGCTCTTTGGCCATACGTTGGATCTTCTCTTGGCTGTTGTTCTGTTCAGTAACATCAGTAAATGACAGGACCACGCCCTTGGAGGTACTCAAATTATAAGACACGGAGTTTACGGATAGCCATAGTACTTCTCCATGTTTCTCTAACCCTACGAGCATGTTATACTTTGAATTGCCAGTTCGTAGCGTCACATTCGAGGGGAACTCGCGTGGCGCGAGAGTCTTGCCATTTTTTTTAAGGAGCTGGAAGTTCTCTTGCAGGAAATCCACCAGTTTGACACAATCCTTACCAGGGATGCGCAGAATTTTGCGTGCACTTTTGTTGTGTGTGACAATGTTTCCATCTGCATTGAGCAGGATCACCCCCTCCGAGAGGCTCTCTAGTACCCCTTCATAGCGTGCTTGGTTTTCTTCCAATAGCTGGGTGGCCAGCATTTGTTCGGTAATATCACGCGTAGTGGTAACGATCCTAGTAAGCCAGTCATTTTCATACACCGGTTCTGCCAGTGTTTCCAAATAAATGTAAATCCCATCTTTTCTTTTCCTGCGATAATGAAAGCGCTGCATGGAATGAAGGCCATCATTTTTTTTTAGGGATTCAAATACATTGGTCACTTCGTTTAAGTCGTCCGGGTGTATATTGGTTAAACTCCCCAGTTCGATAAGCTCTTCCGCCGAGAACCCTAGGATCTTAGAAGCGGATGGGCTTACCCACAGGTAATCACCGTCTGTGTCGTGAACACAAACTAAGTCTTGGACATTTTCGGCCAGTAACTGGTAGTTTCTTTGACTTTTACGCAGCTTGTGTTCCATGCTAATGCGGTCCATGCGCTGCTTGTATTCTCTTAGCTCACGATGGATAGAGGGGATGAGCCGCGTAAGGTTATCCTTCAAAATATAGTCATTAGCTCCTGCCAGCAACGCCTCTATGGCATCTTCTTCTCCCAAAGAGCCTGATACTATGATAAAAGGTACGTTGGGGTGCGATTCACGTGTAATGGACAAAGCTATTCGTGCATTAAAACCCGGTAAGCCATTATCACTGATCACCAGGTCCCAATGTTTTGACACTAGCGTATGGCTTAGCTCTTCCGTAGTCTCCACACGAGAGGGCGTTATGATAAAACCCTCCCTTTTGATCTTGTCAACGATCAGCTCGTAGTCGTCGATAGAATCTTCAATGACTAACACCTTTAACTGTGATGGTGATGTCGGCCCGTTCTTTTCTCCTAGTTTAGCTTTCACGCGGCTCATATTTCTTCCTTTTACAATTTGTCTACTAAGAGCTTGGCTGTCTGTCGTGTTTTAATTTTTTACCAGGATCGACTCATAGGTCAAGTCCGGGATGGCTAAAGAAAAGCGCGTGCCTCTTGTATAGGCACTATCTAGGGTTATATTCCCATTGATCTTGTGCATTGCACTTTTCACAATGTATAATCCTAGCCCTGAGCCATTTGATTCTTCATTTCCCCTGAAGAACATTTCAAATACCTGCGATTGGATGTTTATAGGGATCCCTTGCCCCGTATCGGTAATGTCGAGCTCCGCTACCTCGTTGTGTTTATGTCCCGTGATCCGTACCGTGTTAGGACTCCCCTTTTTACGGTACTTTATTGCATTTTCTACCAGGTTTTGCCAAATGCTCTGTACTAAGGACACATCACTGTAAAGTGTGAGCGAGTCGTCCACCCTGACTTCAAAAGTAAGTTCGTCAAAGCCCGGGGTGAATTGGTAGCTATTGATGACACTTTCAATAAGCTGGTTCACTTCAAATTTTTGAATGTTGGGCTGGCCTAGCTTAATATTCGAGATGTTCAGGAGCTCTTTTAGCGTATGATTTAACCTGCTCATACCCGAATCCATCATGTCGATAAAAACCTCTTTTTCAAAAGTATCGTCTTTTCGTACGATGTTTAGCAGACCTATTACGGAAGCCACCGGGCCACGTAAATCGTGGGAGATTCGATACAACAGGGTTTCCAATTCTTTATTGATGCTGATCAGCTTGTCTTCATTAAGCTTTTCTTCGGTCACTTTCGAAAGTAAGATAGAAACCCCCTCGGTGGAAGGGTAAACATTGCCTTTAAAAGACTCAATATTCTTGGCTTGGTATTCTAAGGTGATGGTTTCAGGGGCCTTGCGTAGTAAGGCTTTTTCTATGCTCGAGGTAATATTCAAGTTTTTCCATTCCGGGAAAACGTCTAAGAGATGCCTGCCTAGTACCTTGCGCTTTTTGAATTCTTTGCTAGCGGCTTCATTCCAATAGGTTATATTCAGATCAAAGTCCAGCGCAAAAAAGACGTCTTTGATGCTTTCGGCCAGGAATTGGTACCGTAACTCTGTCAATACGATCCGTTTCTCGTTTTGCTTTTGCTTTAATCGAAACTTGGCCTCCCTTATCTCTCTTTCCACAACTGGCGCCAGGCGTTTAAGATTGTCCTTCAGGATATAATCGTTAGCCCCGGAGCGCATAGCACGTACGGCCGCTTCCTCGCCAATGGTGCCAGACACAATGATAAACGGTGTGTCTTGATCCATTTTGCGCGTGATGTGCAAAGCGGCATCACCACTGAAGTGAGGCAGCGTGTTGTCACATATTATCATATCCCATATGGCCCTGTTCAAGTTTTGAACCAGGCCATGTTGTGTTTCTACCCGTGTACTTTTCACTTGGTAACGGGTATGTTTCAATTCATGCAAGATCAGTTCGTAATCCTCTTCGCTATCTTCCACAATCAATACATGTAGATCTTGATCCATAAGTACGCTGTTTTGAGTCTAAATGTGGTGGGGTATGTCTCCTATAGTTTATTATCTTACCTAGAGGTTGATCACGTTCGGGCAGGTAGATATGGTTCTTACTTCCGGCTATTGGGGTATGGCTTTTTTTGAATACCCGGCAGGCCAATTTGACTTCGTAAAGGTCAGCACTTCGTAATATCCTCTCCACTTTCATGATCAAGAATGGTTCAAAGTGAAATAAAACGTAGCGCCTCTCCCGGGTTTACTTTCTGCACGGATACTTCCCCCGTGTTTGTTTATAATTCGTTTGACTACGGCAAGTCCTATCCCCATGCCTTCAAACTCCTGCTTAGAATGTAGTCTTTGGAATGCGCCAAACAGCCTATCTGCATACTTAATGTCAAAGCCAACTCCGTTGTCTTTTATGTAGAAGCAATCACCTGTTTGATGAACACAGCTTCCCATCTCTATTCGAGGATGATCTATTTTAGAAGAATACTTAATGGCATTATTCACTAGGTTTTTGACCAGCACCTTAACCATTTGTAAATCGCCCAAAGTCCCTAAACCATCCTGTATGTTTATGGTGTACTTTTCGCCTAATTTGTTTTCTTCAATGGCCTGGCGATAAAGGCTCGTTAAGTCTATTCTTTGGCGAAGAACTTCTCTCTGCGAGATATGTGACAGCTGTAAAAGGCTATCCACTAAGTCGCTCATACGGTTTGTTGAGTGGAAAATACGTTCCACATAATTAGCAGCACCCGGATCTAATGTCTCATAGTAGTCAGTCATTAAAATTTGGGTGAAACCTTTAATGACTCTTAATGGTGAACGTAAATCATGTGAAACACTGTAGTTAAAAGCTTCTAGCTCCTTGTTGATGGCTTCTAATTGCTTTGTGCGCTCTTTTACCTCTTTTTGTAACGTTTTATTCAGTATATCGCGCTCTTCTTCTTTCTTTTTCTGCTGTGCCGTATCTTGAGCCGGTGCCTCTCCCTCTTTTTCTTTTGATGCATCAAGACAGACGCCAATGATCTTTTCGGGACTACCAATAAAATTGGTAACTACAATACCCTTAGAGGTAATGTTTTTAACAGAACCGTCTTCACAGGCGATCTCGTATTTAACGTCGTGCCAACCGGAGGAATCCATGGATCGTTGGATAGCAGATTCCACCCGGTCCCTATCATGCTGTGATAATCGTTCGATAAGATCCTCGTATCGTCCTTTGAACTTTTCCTTTGGCCAATCCAAGTGTTTGTGCATATATTCGTTCCAATACATGCTGTCATCTGCTATGTTCCAATTCCAAATTCCAATTTCACCCGCGTCAATGGCCGAGGACAACAACTGGACTTGGTCTTCCGTTTTTTGCTGGAGACGCTTTTTCTCATCTATATCCCTTAGTAAGCCACGTATTTTGGTAATTTTACCGTCTTCTATCACAGGATGACCCACGGTATTTACCCAAACATGACGTCCTTTCTGGGTGACCAATATTGACTCTAAATCATATTTCTCTGCATTTTGGATGCCATTATTGATGGCTCTTTTAATAATAGCACGATGATCGGGATGATAAAAGTTGATCCCGTCTTCTAGTGTTATGGAAGTGCCGGTTTCTACATCATGCATTTTATACATGCTTGGAGACCAATGAAACTGCTGGGTCTCAAGATCTATCTCCCATGTCCCCATACCGGGTACATTGAGGATAGACTCAAACAAGGCATTTCTTTGTTCCAGCTTTTCATTGGCTTGGGTAAGTTCTGCTGTTCGCCTTTTTACCATTTGTTCCAACAGCTCATCCAAGGCAAGCGTTTTATCCTCGGTGGGGTTTGATTTTACCGGTATGGGTCCTGGCGACGCACCCGGCTTTGTCTCTCCTTGGGTCGATTCATCTCCAGTATTTCCAGCGGTACTTTCTTGTTTCTTAGATTTATGTGTCACACGACCTAGCAACATTGGCAGGCCCCAGGCAATCAATGAAATACTACTGTAAAAGAATGTTTGCCAGTGTTCCGTAAGCAAATACACCAGTTTAGAACCTAAAAGGCAGATTGATCCTAATACGCAGAGCACATATACTGACTTTATCACTGGTTTTCCCGCAAAGAAGACACTTCCTATTTTGGATAAATTACTCGCTATCGCTGGTAATTGCATAAAGCCCGCAGCATAAGTATTAATTTTGCAAACGCTCTTGCTTAAAAGCTTAAGGGAAGACAATACACTGAACCTTAAAAGGTCGATCTTGAGGACAATAAGGCCCAAGAACTTTATCGCATTCTCCCTTATCGCTTTTACATTGCCACCCATTTTTTTACTTTTTTCCTTCCCACGCATAGAATACTCATTGTCACACACGTACTTACTATAGCCACGATCGGGAGTAAACCAGTAAAAGGTAGCCTCGCTAAACTGTAAAGTCTATTCATAAGCAAATGGTCTTTTTTCGAGGGATGCTACCGTTGGCAACAAGACGGATACGAGGGTGCCTTTTCCCAAAACGCTCGAGATATCCACGTAACCACCGTTCATCTCAATGTATTCTTTGGCAATGACCAAACCCAGTCCTGTGCCTTGTATGTCTTTTACATTACTTGCCCTGAAAAAAGGTTGGAACAGGTTGGAGAAATCCTCACGAGGGATGCCAATCCCTTCATCGGATACAGTAACGTTTACCCAACCGGGTTTAAGCGATAGGACTAGCCTAGGATTCTTATCAGAGTATTTAAAAGCATTGGTAAGGAAATTGGTCAAGGCGTTGGTGATTTGCTGGGCATCGACAAACACTTCCGGTAGATCTCCTATCACTTCGAGGTCCACCACCCGGTTATCCGTTTGAATTTGATCCAGCTCTTGCACCAGCAGCTTGCAAAGTGGAAGAAGATCCACAGGGGCAGGGTTGGCCGTTATCCTATCGGCCGTAGTTTTGCTAAAGACCAGCACATCATTCATGAGATCTACCATCTTCCGCGCTTGGTTGGTGATCATTTGAATATACTTCTCCAATGCGGAAAGCTCATGCCCTTTGTATTCATCGCACGAAAGCTTGAGTAATTCGGCATTTGTCAAAATTACCGTTAGGGGAGTCCTGAACTGGTGTGATACTAACGAGACGAATTTTGTTTTTAATCGATTGAGTTCCTTTTCCTTTTGCGCTACATGACGCAGCTCTAGCTGTGCCACTACTTGGTTGGCCAAGGCAGTCAAACTCTTTTTTTGTCTTTCGTCCAGCTTTTTAGGTTTGCTGTCGATCACACAAAGCGTACCTAGGTTATTTCCATTTTTTGTTTTTAAAGGAGCCCCAGCATAAAAGCGTATGTTGGGTTCACCGGTGACCAATGGGTTGTTTTTTAATAGTTCGCTATCCCACGTGTCATTGATCTCGAGCAGGGAACCCTTCATGATCGTGTATTGGCAGAAGGAAACTTCCCTGGGGGTTTGATTTACCTCCAAACCAACTTTGGATTTAAACCATTGCCGGTTTTTATCCACTAAGGATACCAATGCTATGTCGGTATCACATATGCTGGCTGCAAGCTCTGTAATAGCATCGAATGCCTCTTCTGGCAGCGTGTCTAAAATATTGTAATTTTCTAATTCCTTGAGCCTTTCTCGCTCATAACGGGGTTTCGGGTAATGATCAATCCATTCGTCTACTTCAGGTTTAATAACAGGTTTTGAACTAGTGTACATGGTAAGGTAAGTGATTTTAAATAGAATGTATGTTAAGAAACATAAAATTCACTTGTTTTATGATCATTTAAAATTTTATGACTATTCAATTATTAAATAGCTTTTTCATGATCAACGGTGGTAATTTAGGAATGTTTAGTTTACTTTAAAAAGGAAAGCTATGGTTGACTTGATACTTTAAAAGATTGACCAAAAATCTAAAGCAATATCACTTTTTTAAGGATAATCGCTGCTTGGATTTCTCCCAAAGAACTGTTTATAAGAGGTAGAAAAGTAGGAAAGGCTTTTAAAACCACACTTTGTGGCTATCTCTGATAAGGTCCCATAGCCTAACCGTATCAGCTTACGGGCGCGGGTGAGTTTGTAATCATTTAGCCAAGATACGGCGGATTTACCTGTAAATTTTTTGATCTTACGCTGAAAGGTGGACAAGCTCATATTCAGGAGCTCAGCGATCACATTGATTTTAAGATCTTGCGCTTCCATTCTTTCGTCTACTATTGACTCCAGTTTATTTAAGAACGCCTCTTTTTCAGATTTTTCGAATCCCTTATGCCGTATGCCTTCCGGGCCTTGGAGCATTTTTATACGGGTATTCAATAAGTTGCTGATCTTTAAATACAACTCCTGGAATTCAAAGGGTTTTGTCAAATAATCATCTGCGCCAAGTTCCAGGCCATGTAGACGGGAACGTAGATCAATTTTAGCCGTGAGCATGATCACGGGGAGCAGCTCCATGCCTGGTCTTCTTCTTATTTCTGCCAAAAGTTCAAAACCGTTCATACCTCCCATCATAACATCGGTTATCACAAGGTCAGGTTTTTCAGCGTCTATCATCGATAAACCTTCGCTGCCATCTTTCGCTAAAATGGAGTCGAATCCATACTTCTCTAACAATACCGTAAGCGTTTCACCAATTGCAACATCATCCTCCACAGTAAGTATCGTAAACTTCATATTACCAACTTCAAAACCGTTATTAATTACACGAATAGGGTAAAGGTCTGCATTACTTACACTTCCATGGAAAATCTTAGATGAATGCATTTATCTGCTCTGTGTACCTTTACTATTCTTGGATAAACTCACTTTTTAGGGGATGCAATCTACAAAATGCAAAAATTAAATCTTAGATTCTCGTTATATTAATATTTTGTAGCATTACAGTTGATTCTCGAACGTGACCTAAGATGAAATTGTTATGTGTAATTACAAAAATTACTGGATTTAAACAATTTATAATCAACGACTTATAATTTAATATAAAAATTAGTTTAAACAAATTCTAAATTGTATAATATTGAAAATTGTATTATTTCTTTTGTAAGTGCTTGCAGCGATAACAGCCCTATCCATTCTATTGGCCGTGAGCATTATTTTGTGTTCAGTACAGAAGGAAAAATATTGGATTATTTTTTTCTTGAGCTAACCATCTGATTACGTGGTGTCTAGCTAAAGATTCATGAAGCCGGGTATCCGGTTGAAAAATGCAGTGCAATTCGGCAGATCCCTCATGTTTCCTTTGAAATAAGATTAAAATCTTATTATCTTGCGTATTAAGATTTTTTTAACTATTGGGGCAGTGAAGTTTTCACTCATTTTTTTGATCATACTCATCTTTCGTAGTGCGCTATGGGCACAAACAGACTCCCTTGCCCTTTCGGAAGAATATATGCAGCAAGCAGACCAGATCTACAGCCAGCAAAAAGAGGCCATAGAAATAGCTAAAGAACTTTACATCCAAGCAGCTAACCTAGACACTACTAATATTAAGGCAAATTGGATGGCAGGCAAGCTTTACTTGGAAACTATCAATAAGGACCAGGCTGTGGAGTACCTGCTAAGAGTAAAGCGGCAAAAACCAAGATACCGGTTTGACTTGAACTACCATATAGGAAGAGCTTATCATTACGGGCTTGATTTTGATAAAGCATTAGAGTACTATAACCAATACAAGAAAAAGGCATTAGGAGATAGGAGCTACCGGGGACGTGATAAGGTGCCTCCATCGAAAGTAAACCGAAGAATTTTAGAGTGTAATAATGGTAAGGATATCATTACACGTCCGGCCCAGTATTCCATCGAGGCGCTGGGCGAGGAGATCAACTCTCCCTGGCCGGATTACGCTCCTGTTCTCAATAAAAAAGGGGATGTTATGATCTTTACCTCGCGACGGCAGGAAGAAAACAGTTCCCCGGATGTGGATAAGGACAACTTCTACTTTGAAGATATATTCATTTCCAGGAAGGTAGGAGGCAAATGGACGCCGGCCAAGAATATTGGTCCGCCTATTAATACGCGGTACCATGATTCCAACATTGCCCTTTCGGCAGATGGTACGCGTCTCTATCTTTACAAGGATGAAAACCGGGGCGATATCTATTTTTCTGACTTTGACGGCACCCATTGGTCTAAACCCCGATACCTGACAAACAAGATCAACTCTTCCGTGTACAGTGAAAATTCAGTGACCGAAACGGCCAGTAGCGACGTTATCTTTTATACCAGTGACAGGCCCGGCGGCTATGGCGGCATTGACATTTACATGTGTATAAAAGATAAAAAAGGCAATTGGTACAAATCAAAAAGTCTTGGCCCTGTAATCAATACCAAGTACGATGAAGACAGTCCCTTTTTAGCTTACGATGGCAAAACATTATACTTCAGCAGTTCAGGACATAAAGGTTATGGTGGTTATGATATATTCAGGTCTGTATATGACAGCTTGAAAGGGGAGTGGTCGGAACCGGAAAACCTGGGATACCCCGTAAATACGCCGGATGATGAGATATTCTTTCATGCTTCCACGGATCAAAAGACCGGCTATTTTGCTTCGGTACGTGAGGGAGGTATCGGCTTTACCGATATTTTTATGGTGAAATACCATGGTGATAAGCAGCATACTGCGGCTGAGCTCATTGCCAAGGCCAAGTCAGAAAAGGAACGCCAGTCGGGCATAGAGCCAGTTATCGAAGAACTTGGAGAAGGGCAATTGGTTTTCGAAGATTTTGAGCTAAAACTGATGGGGCATACACACCGGATCTACTTTAACACGGATCGAAGCTCGATCAAAGACCAGCATCAATCTGAGCTCGACAGCATTGTACAGCTTTTGAACAAGTACGATGTTTTGAATATCGATATCGCCGGTTATGCCAGTAAGGACGGGAATCCTCGCTACAACCTCCAGCTTTCCCAAAAACGCGCCTTGATCGTACTCGATTATTTCATAGAGAAAGGGATCAATGAAGATCGTATCGTAGCCCGGGGATACGGTTCCATAACAGGAGATGAGGGAGACCCGGAAGAACATCGCCGTGCTGAAGTTAAGATCTTTTCTACGCGCAAATGAAGAGAAGCCTATCCTGCCTTACACACCCTTCGCATTAATTATTCTTATGCATGGGTGAACGGGTACCAAAAATCACCTGGTTTCAACCTGTCATAAGGATACCTCGAGTTAATACTCGAAAAATGAGTTCTTCCCGGGAATTAGTGAGTAAAACCCAAGACGCTTTGCCGGTTGAAGTTTTGTTGGGCGTTAATATGTTTTTGTTGAAAAGGCCTATCATTAAGTATAAACTTCAGCTCGGAAAAAATAGAAGATAAAGTAGCCATAACCAAGTAAGGGATAAAAAGAATCATTAAAAATCGAAAGTTATAACCATTCCTTAAGTTGACAGTATTGAGAGCATACTACGACCTTTTTATGGAATAGAGCGCCTACTCATCTTAGCTTGGCTTTATAAGTATCAAAGAGTGATCACACTAACTTATCGCTCATCTTCTTAGAAAATTTGGCATTGATCCATCAGCGGCAAGACCCTAAAACTCAAAAAGCGATCCACCCATGTTTTTCAGATGGGAAATATTACGGTTAAGCGATTTTATTTTTTCGGATGCATTGAAAAAAAGAAATTGTAGCATAGGCTTCCAGTAACCAATATAGGGCATCGAGCTTAAACGTGCTCTCTGAAACCCTTTAAGCATTATGAAAACAGCAAAAACTATTAAAATCCTTGGCTTTTTATTCTTGTTCGGCTTTACTCAACCTGTATTCTCGCATGGTACTGTTAGCTATCCCCCTAGTAGGATCTACAACTGCTATACAAACCCAGGTACAGCTGTTTGCAATGCTTGCGGCGGCGCAATCTACGATTGGATGAGCGTTTTACAGCCAGGTACCGACAATGGGAATCATCCGGCTTTTGTGCCGGATGGTCAAATTGCCAGCGGCGGGAACGGTGGTCCGGGAGGACGTTTCAGTTGTCTTGATGCGCTGACGACTGAATGGCCAACGACAACGGTTAATTCCGGGTATATTGACGTAGTATGGCGAAATAGCGCTCCTCATAAGACAGAGTATTACATCGTGTATATCACGCCATTAAATTGGGACCCTACACGTCCGTTGCGATGGGACGAACTGATCGAGATCGGTAGGGTAGGTAAGAGGAATGCAGAACCATTCACGACGATCAGGTCTTTTATTCCTGCAACTTATGAAGGTAGAAGGGCTGCTATAGTAAGCGTATGGCAGAGAGATTTTACGCAAAGCCATGAAGCGTTTTACTCGGTAAGTGATATATCCGTTGGGGAGGGTGCCCCGTGTTCTGATGGTGACCCGGTAAGCGTTACTTTCGAGAATGAAACAGATTGTGCATTAGAATATTACGAAGGTAATGCTTTGCAGGAGTCTGTCAATGCAGGAGGTGCTTATGCTGCAAACACCACGATAGGAAGCCAGTGGGAAGCACGTCAAGCTGCAGGAGATAGAATCGATAGTTTTATTGTTACTTGCCGCCAGTCTACCTACGTCTCCTCCGGAAGCTGTGACGAAGGTTGTGATTTAGCTACGTGGTCCGCTAGTTCCACATATATAAGTGGTGATAGGGTGATATACAATGATATAGCTTATGAAGCCAAATGGTGGACTCGAGGGGATAACCCAGCGCAAAATTCAGGTATAAACGACGTATGGAGAAATGATGGGATTTGTGCTGGTGGTGGCTGCGATACCGGTGATGATGTATATGTTACTTTTGAAAACGATACAGATTGCACATTACAGTATTACCTGGATAATGCTTTGCAAGGGTCTGCCAATCCGGGAGGTTTTTATACCACCAATACTGCGGCAGGAAGCCAGTGGGAGGTTCGTGGAACCTTCGGCGATCAATTAGATAGCTTTGCTGTTACTTGTAGCCAGGCAACCTATACCTCCGCAGGAAGCTGTGGCGATGGCGTTACGGATGGATGCGCCGTAGCTTACGGACCATATCCAAATGTGTATATGCAAGGTGATATTGTTAGTCAAAATGGCCACAACTATGAATGTCTTGCTGATAACCTCTTCAATGTTACACCGGGGACAGCCGCTCATTGGTGGAAGGATCTCGGTCCATGTTCAACGGTAACTACAAGCCAGCAGATCATTCTCTATCCGGTACCTGTTGTGCAGGGCACACTTAATGTTCAAACACAAGGCCAGAACACGGATGAATTTAACACAGCTGTACCAAGATCCGTGATCATATACAATGAAATGAACAGCGTGGTGCTAACGTCAACTATTGTAGGTGATGATGCCAATGTAGACGTATCAAACCTGGGGCCAGGTATCTACTATGTGTACGTAGAAGGTAGCATTGAAATGAAGCGTATCTTAGTTCAGTAATGATATTTAATCAATCATTGATAAAGGTCGCCTGTTAAGTCCGGGTGACCTTTTGTTTAATAAGATGGATTAGCTACGATTTTAACCTGGCCGTTAGAGATTAAACACCTCCTGGTCGTAGTATCCACTCAATGCTGTCAACTTAGGTTTTATAAAGCTTTTTTCTTGGGATATGTAACTTTCTGCATGCTCGCCTCTTTTTGAATCTTGGTAATTTGCTGTAGGGTATTACCTATCTTTCTGCGAAACCGAAATAAGAGGAACTGTATGCGGGACAGCCGCTCGTACGGGTCTGTGAGGGAGCGGGGAGGTAACGAACCATTCTACTCAAAAACTTCAACACCTATAAAAAGGCACAAAAATGACCAATCTTGGTCATTGAATATTGTTCACCGCCTCTCTTATTTTGTTCACTTGAATTTTTTTCGGTCTAACTGACACATAAACAGGTAATTACAAGCTAAAGCTTATAAAAAAACTGGGAGAAGAAAGTACGTTACAATCCTTCGTCCTATTAAAAGATGTCTATAGTAGTGGTGATGTAGCAGGTCTAATTTGACGTGTATTGCTGCAAGAAACATCTCGTTGGGCTAACAACGAGGTGGGTTAGGTTGATAAGGGTAGACTTTAGGAGTTTACCCTTTTTCCGTTTTTATACTCCTCTTTAGGCGAGGTGCTGTTGTGGTGAAGACAAAGGCCAGCGCGAAAAACACACCCGCCATGGTAGCCATTCCCCCCGCAATGGGGCCATCAAAAGCGGCAGCCAAATAATAACCGGTAATTGAGATCAACACCCCCAGCAAGGTGCTCAAGATCATCATTTTTTTTAGATCTTCTGTCAATAAGTAAGCGGTAGCTGGTGGCGCGATCAGCAGCGCTACCACCAGGATAGCCCCTACTGATTCAAATGAGGCTACCGTTGTGATTGAAACGGCCCCCATTAAAAGGTAATGCCACAGCGTAGTAGATATCCCTATGGCAGCGGCATAAGCGGGATCGAAGGTCGTCAAAAACAATTCTTTATACCCCAATACTATAAAGACCAAGATGATCACAAGCACACCGCTGGCGATGTAAAGTACCCTCGGGCCCAGTATCGTTCCCGATTTGGTGATCCAAAGATCTATCGGCACATAGGCGATCTCACCATAAAGTACACAGTCCTGGTCCAAGTCTACTTTGCCGGCATAAGCGGAGATCAGGATCACCCCTATGGCAAATAACCAAGTGAAAGTGACCCCGATGGAAGCATCGGTTTGGAGCCGGCCTCGCTTGTGGAAAAATTCTATCAAGAAAGTAGTGAAAATACCAATAAGCCCCGCCCCCAGTAGCATGATCACAGAGTCCCGGGAGCCGGATATTAAAAAGGCAATGACGATCCCCGGGAGTACGGCATGGGAGATGGCGTCTCCTACCATCGCCATTTTACGTAATATAAGGTAGCACCCCAGCAGTCCGCAAGTAATGGCTACCAAAGATCCGGCGAGTATGATTTGTAATGCTTCCATAGAGTTAGCTAAGTACTACAGGTGGGTGGTTATTCGGCTCAGCCTGGAAAGCCTCTATTGAACAAAAATCTTGTTTGCGCAAGTGAAACATACAGGGCCGGCATATAACAAAGTACGGTTCCAAAAGCCGAATGTCCTTCCCTCCATAAAGTAGTGTGATCAGTACTTGTGATTTACGTTTCATTTTTTTCCTCATAATTTGACAGTGCAGATCCATCCTGCCAGTTCTATCCATACGGGATTTCCGATTCATGTGGGTCTACCGTTGGATAATCCAACAGCTTTTCTAGCCTTTGCTCAAGTTCAGGAGTCAGGATGTGTTCGATAGTGTCTGCGTCATCATGTACATGGTCTGGGGCTATGCGGAGGTATTCCGTTAAATAGAGTTCCCAAAGGCGGTGTAACTTCACTACTCGCTGGCCCTTCTCCTTACCTTCCAGTGAAAGCGTCCATAGCCCATCCTTTTCATCGAGGTATCCCTGGCGCTTGAGCCGCCGAAGTCCTTTGAATAAGGGGGTTCGTTCAAAAGATCGTTTGGTTAAAATATCTTCCGTGGAACGTTGCTGGTAGAAATTCCTCTCTTCTTCCCCAAGGTGGTATAGCGCTTTTAAAATATTCTCGTCATTGATATTAGCTTTGATCCTAGATTGGTGGTACATCTTATAAAAAATCCCCTTCTTGGGGGCCATAAAAAAGGAAAAGAAGGCAATCGTAGAAACCACTACCACGATCCAAGGCCCCGTGGGCATAGAAGGAGCCACATATGAAATATAGGCGCCCGTCAACCCACTTATGGCTCCAAAAACTGCCGCTAACCAGGTCATAGTGATCACCTTTTCTGTCCAGAACCGGGCCGCCGCCGCCGGTGTGATCAACATGGCCGCCATGAGCACTACCCCTACGGCCTGTATCCCGATCACTACGGCTAGTACGGTCAGCGTAGTAAGTACCAACTCTACCCGTCTTACAGGAATACCAAGCGAGATAGCAAACTCTTTGTCAAAAGCGATCAAAGTAAATTCCTTAAAGAGAAAATAGACGGCTAAAACCAATAAAGTAGCTACAATACCGAATACCACCAAGTCTTGTCCCACCAGTGAAGCAGCCTTTCCGAATAAATACTGGTCTAGGCCGGTTTGAGAAGCCGCTCCTGACTTTTGGATCATGGTGAGAATGAATATACCTATGCCAAAGAAAACAGAAAGGACCAACCCAATGGCCGTATCTTCTTTGATCTTCGAACGGGCAGCAATCACATCGATCAAGACCAAGGAAAGCCACCCGGTGACAAAAGCCCCGACCACCAGGATCAAAGGGTTTTTTTCCCCGCTTAATATAAAAGACAGGCATACACCCGGCAATACGGCATGGGCTACGGCATCTCCAACTAAGGCCTTTTTTTGCAGGAAAGTAAAAGACCCTACTATCGCCGAACTTGCGGTGAGTAATATCGACCCCAATACAACGTAACGTATGTTCGGGTCAGCAAATGAAAAGAATTCAAAAAAGCTGTTCATTTCAATGGATTCATCCGTGAAGCATTAGCCTCCCGGTTGGGGAAGTGTTGATGCTTCATTAAATTCCCTACATCACTTAATAAAGTAAGTTTACCTCCATAGGTCTCTTGCAGCAACTCCGCATTGAATACTTCTTTGGTAGGGCCGCAAGCCACAAGTCTTAAGTTTAATAAAATGACCCAGTCAAAATACTCGGTGACCGACTGCAGGTCATGGTGGACTACGATCACCGTGTTCCCCTTGCTGGACATATCTCTCAACAACCCAATGATCGCTTTTTCTGTGGCAGCATCCACCCCCGCAAAAGGCTCATCCATAAAATACAAATCCGCCTGCTGGGCTAAAGCCCGGGCCAAAAATACCCGTTGCTGCTGCCCTCCCGAAAGCTGCGAGATCTGGCGCCCGGTATAGGCTTCCATGCCTACCTTCCTCAAGCAGTCTAGCGCGACTTCTTTGTCTGATTTTCGGGGACGTTTGAACAGCCCTAGTTTGCCGTACCGTCCCATCAAGACCACATCCAGTACAGAAGCTGGAAAATCCCAATCTACGGACTCGCGCTGTGGAACATAACTGATCCTATCACGAACTTCATCCAAGTTCCGATCGAAAAGACGAACATACCCGCTACTATTAGGGGTCAGGCCCATGACAGCTTTTATCAGCGTGGACTTTCCCGCTCCATTCGGGCCCAGTATTCCAACCAGTTTCCCTTTTGGGAGCTCTAAGTCCACATCCCAAAGTACCGGTTTCCGATCATAAGATACCGTTAGGTCGTGGAGCTCTAAGGCTATGTTTTTTTTCCCGTTTCTAACTGTTGTCATACGTTAATCGTTTGATAGCAGGATGTTTGTACTAGTTGAGTTCTGTATAAAGACTTTGATGTAAATACAGGGCTACTTAAGTGCATCTACGATCGTTCTCACATTTGATTCTACCATACCTATATAAGCCCCTTCGGGTGTGTTTTGAGGTCCCATGGCATCCGAGTACAGGTTACCGCCAATGCTCACTTCAAACCCTTTATCAATGCACCCCTGTACTACCGCATTGATCGCCTTTTTAGAAACCGAGGTTTCTAAAAAGACGGACTTGATCTTCCGGTCAGTGATATAGTTTACCAAGTTGGCCACATCGCGCAGCCCATACTCAGATAGGGTAGAAATACCCTGCAGCCCCTTTACCTCGATATCATAAGCATGACCAAAATAGCCAAAAGCATCATGGGCGGTGATCAATACCCTTTGAGACTTAGGTATAACATTAATCTCCTTTTTTACCCATTGATGTAATGAGTCCAACTGGGCCTGGAAACCCTGCGTATTCTGGGCATAGAATGCCGCATTATCGGGGTCCCGTTTTTGTAGCTCGCCGGAAGCTACCTGCACAGCCTCTTGCCATAGGCTGACATCAAACCAAATATGCGGGTCATAGCTGTCGTTATACTCCTCCGCTTTGCGTAGCCGGTTAGCATCTACCTTTTCAGCGATGGCGATTACGGGTTTTACCCGGCCTAATTTTTCCAGTACTTCACCCATCTTTCCTTCCAGGTACAATCCATTATAAAAAATAACGTCGGCAGAGGTAAGTTTTTGCAGGTCCCCCTGGGTGGCCTTGTATAGGTGGGGGTCTACACCAGGTCCCATCAACGAGGTGACTACCGCAGAGTCTTGTACAATATTGGCAATAGCATCACCGATCATACCGGTGGTGGCTACAATGTTTAGCTTGCTACTGTCCCTTACCTTTTCCTGGTCCGTGCCGCACCCGAAGATGATCACCAGTACACCAATAATTAGTCTGTTACCCATATATTTTCAGAAACTTCTCTTGAAATAAACACTGTCTTCTTGTTATCGATCTGCACCTCCATTGAACCATCAAAACCCACTTTATCCAGTATCCTGATCTTGGCCCCGATATAAGTGCCGATCTTGTCTAGGTATTGTAAGAATTCCGGGCTGTCGTCCTGTACCGAAACGACAATCACTGACCGTCCAACATCGCAGCTACTTACCGGTACCTGTGGCTTAGATTTGTACTCCCCGTTCTCATCCGGTATCGGGTCTCCATGCGGATCATATTTGGGGTAAGCTAAGAACTCGTCGAGCCGCCTGATCAGTAGGGGAGACTTGATATGCTCTAACTGCTCCGCTACATCATGCACTTCATCCCAATTGAATTTTAGTTTTTCTACCAGGAAGGTCTCCCATAGCCGGTGCTTGCGGATCACCTGCAAGGCTGCCTTTCTTCCCTTCTCAGATACCTGTACCCCCTTGTATTTTTGATAGGAGAGGATGCCCTTTCCCGATAGCCGTTTTATCATATCGGTGACGGAAGCGGCCTTCGTATTCAGTGTATCTGCAATAGCATTTGTAGATACTGATTCGCCCGTTTGCTCCGAGAGATGGTAAATGGCCTTAAGGTAATTTTCTTCTGCAAAACTTAGCATAGGGTTGCGCTTTCACGCAAATATATACCATTTAGTCTAATCTAAAAATTTTTTTAGTTTTTAATTAAAAGCTATAAAAAGTCCCCAAATGGCGTGTATGGCTGCTTTTTGTTTAAAACTCGCACCTGGGAATAATACAAAAAGACCCTGGATGAGGTGTTTATGACTTAAAGAACCCGCCAAAGTCAGTGTTTTATGCGTGAAAAGTAGCTTTTTATACATTAAAGCTACTAACTAGGTAATTAAATTTAATTCACTGATTTATAGTGATTTATATGGAAAGTCTTTCGAAATGATCGAGTAGCTTTTTCTCTTCAGAATCCCACAATATTTCGTTTCCAGGGGGTGTGGTATAAAAGGAATTCGACTTCATGATCTGCAATAGTTCTTTTGCCTCTACGGTGTCATAATCTACAGGAATGCATGCCTGGTAACGGTTGCAAATCTCTTCCCAGTTGTCATTGCGTTGTAAGATAATGGGTAGTCTCAAGGCGAGATATTCATACAGTTTGGTCGGAATAGAATTTTCCGTACTCTTATTCTTTGGGTATCCGATCATACCAAAGTGTGCTCCCTTCAGTACAGTGATCACTTGGTGGTGAGGGACCAGGGAGTCGCCTCCAATGAGTTGGATAAAGGGGTGTTCTTTGACCAAGGCTTGAAGATGTACTAACGTATGCCTTTTGGCACAATGGCCTATGATCACTAAGCGCGCCAGGTGATTTTCTGCATGTAGCCGTTTCGCTAATTCTATTGTTTCAAATATCCCGGTGGTTTCCCCTAAGGTGCCGGAAAATGCTAAGACGATCTCCCCTTGCGGCTTCTTTGCTTGGCTAGGGACATGGACCGCGCGATACTTGTTTTCCACCGTTATGCTTTTTTTTCGAGAAAATGTAAACTCTTGCTCGTAGGTCTTTTCGGCCAGCAAATACAGGTCTATCCAAGGCCGGGTAAGGTACTCTTTTGCACGAACATAAATAGCCAAAATAGGCCTTGCCAATTTGATAAAACCCCGGCCATACAGCAGGTTACGATAGTGATTTTCCCGTATATCATAGCATATTTTGCAGCCAAATATTATTTTGTATAGGACTGTAACTATCAGTAATTCATGGGTATTAAATATTATTACTTTAGGCTTTACTTTAATATATTCAAGGAAGCACTTCCAAGGGGCAAGTACCCGTTTAAAACTGATCCTTGGGAAGTTAAAAAGTGGGCGGAGTTGTATCGTACTTAAAGTAGCAGGGATTTTTTTTGGGTAAAAGCCTATGATATTAATGTCATATTTGTTTGTTTGGCCCAGGGAAATACCAATCTTTTCGTACATACGTGTGTCATCCACAGGTTTCAGAATGGAGGCTAGTACGATTTTGGTCTTGCTCATTATCAATTAATAATAAGAACAAATTTAAAACCTGTAAATGGAATTGAATGAAATTGTAGAAAAGGCTTGGGATGATCGTACTCTACTGAAAGAAAAAGAAGTACAGATAGCCATAAAATCTATTGTAGGAGACCTGGATACTGGCAAGGTGCGGGTGGCTTCTCCTAACGGCAGTGAATGGCAAGTGAATGGATGGATCAAAAAGGCAGTGATCCTTTATTTCCCATTAATGAAAATGCAAACGATAGAAATAGGGCCGTTCGAATTCCATGATAAGATCAAACTCAAACATAATTACCAAAAGCTTGGAGTAAGAGTGGTGCCTCATGCCATTGCTCGGTATGGGTCTTTTATCAATCATGGGGTAGTTATGATGCCATCCTATGTTAATATTGGGGCATACGTGGACAGCGGCACAATGGTCGATACCTGGGCAACCGTAGGGAGTTGTGCCCAAGTGGGTAAGGACGTACACCTTAGCGGGGGGGTAGGAATTGGCGGTGTTTTGGAACCTGTTCAGGCCGCTCCCGTAATAATAGAAGACAATGCGTTTATTGGTTCCAGGTGTATTGTAGTAGAGGGAGTAAGAGTGGGTAAAGAAGCAGTGCTCGGGGCCAATGTGGTATTAACGGCAAGCTCGAAAATCATCGATGTAACCGGTGATGAGCCAAAGGAGATGAAAGGCTATGTCCCGGATCGTTCTGTGGTGATCCCCGGGGCGTATACAAAAAAATTTCCTGCTGGTGACTACCAAGTGCCTTGTGCTTTGATCATAGGTAAAAGAAAAGAAAGTACGGATAAAAAGACATCTTTGAACGAGGCACTAAGGGAAAATAATGTAGCAGTTTAAGTTTGGCATTTACTTTGTAAGAACTTTTGTAAGCATAAAACAAACCCCTTTAACTTATGAAAAAGCTCTTCCAATCTATAGTTCTCTTTTTGCCCTTGTGTTCATTTACCCTGGGGGATAGCTCTATTTATACTCCTATTCAATACAACAGCTTCGCCAGGGGCGAGCGCCTCGACTATAAAGTGAATTTCGGGGTGTTCAGCATCGGTGAAGCCCAAATGGTGATCGATGATAAATTTTATAAGATCAATCACCGCGAATGCTATAAAGTAGATGTTTACGGCAAGACCACCGGCATGGTCGGCTGGCTAGCCAGTGTTAATGATCACTGGGGCGCCTACGTAGATTCCTCGGCACTAGTTCCTCATATCTCTTACCGAAAGATCAGGGAAGGAAAATACAAAAAGGATGAAGTTGTTCGTTTCGATCATAGGGTGAACCTGATCGAAGCCAAGGTAAAAAACAAAAAAACAGGGGAGTATAAAGAGCCAAAAGTATACGTAGCTCCCAAGGAGATCAGGGATATGCTAGCCGGGTATCTCTACATGAGGACCATAGACTTTTCAAAAATGAAAAAGGGAGACACCTTTAAGATCAGCGGCTTTTTTGAGGATGAGTTTTATGAGCTTAATATCCGGTATAAGGGTAAAGAGAAGGTTAAAACGAAAGCTGGCAAATTCAGGGCGATCAAATTAGAGCCTATTATGCCGAATAATAAACTTTTTGATGGAGAAGACTCCATCCTGGCTTGGATATCGGATGACGAAAACAAAATACCACTGAAAGTCCAAGCCAAGATGTTCATTGGCAATGCCGGGATTGAGCTCCGGGGATACCAGGATATAAAAAACCCATTAAACATCGTTAAATAAAGCAGTATGCCCCAAAGGTTTATTTAACTTTAAAAGCTAAAATAAATTCCCGTGTCATGGTCAAGTATTTACTGGCTTTCCTTCTTCTCCCCTTAACGTTTACTATCCACTACGCAGAAACTATTTATTTCAAATCAGGGGATGGGGTACAGGTAGCTTCCGAGTTGTATATGATCCACCCGAAAACCGCTCCATTTATAGTGCTATTTCACCAGGCCAACTGGAGCCGCGGAGAATACAACGAAATCGCACCTAAACTAAATGAGCTTGGGTATAACTGTATGGCCGTGGACCTCAGGTCCGGCGGACGGGTCAATGATGTTCAGAACATCACGAAACAGAATGCCTTAAAGGCCATGAAAGACACCCAGTATATTCATTCCCTACCTGATATGAAAGCCGCTGTGATATATGCTAAAGAGAACTTTTCGCAGGGAAAAGTGATCCTATGGGGGAGTTCTTACTCATCAGCTTTAGCACTGAAATTGGCAGGGGATATGCCCGGCCTGGTTTCCGCAGTTTTGGCCTTTTCCCCAGGAGAGTATTTTACCTCGCAAGGAAAACCTCGGAATTTCATTACATCCAGCGCAGTTAAAATCAGCCAGCCGGCGTTTGTCACCTCTGCCCGGGATGAAAAAAATAACTGGTGGGGGATCTATGTGGCTATCCCGTCCGGTAAGAAAAGATATTTCCTTCCTAAGACAGCAGGCAACCACGGGGCCAGGGCCTTATGGCAAAAATTCCCCGATTCTAAAGAGTATTGGCGAGCCGTAGAGGACTTCTTAAATTCAATTTGATAAATAATAATTCTATATCTTTGTGCGCAAGTGGCATAGGTAAAATGCCACTTTTTTATTAAATAACTTTATTAATGAAAAAAATAGCGATTGTTGCAATCTTTTTGGTCGCCTTATCTTGTAAAAATGAAAACTCGGAGCTGGGCGACCAGTATTATAGGGCAGGAGATTATGAAAAAGCAGTAGAAGCTTATACGGAATATCTTCGCATGCAGCCCAGGGATATAAAATCTATTTACAACCGTGGAAGGGCATACGAAGAACTTGGTCAGCATGAAGAGGCGCTCACGGACTTTAGAAGGGTGATCAAAGAAGATCCTCTGAACGTGAATGGCCATCTTAGCATAGCCAACGACTACTACTATCGCCTTAAGGATTATGAAAATACCATCTTTTTCGCAGATAAAACCCTCGGTCTTGACGAAAACAATCCTCTTGCTCATACGCTCAAAGGCAAGGCCCACCAGAAGCTGGGGCAATTAGAAGAAGCTATGTCCTCGTACAATGCTGCTATCAGCATCAATAAAGAATTTGCGGATGCTTACGTTTCCCGTGGCTCTTTACGAGTGTACCTCAAGCAGAATACTAGGGCCTGTGCTGATTTCAAAATAGCCAAGTCCCTAGGGTCTGACCAGACCTCTAACTTGATACAGAAATATTGTCAATAATCATTTTGCTTCTTGATGTTGTTAGCATGATGTCTTACATGTTTTGAGATTATGCTTCTATTTGGAGGCGTCCTCTCAAATTAGCTTTGATAAGGAAACATTTACTTTTGTCAAGTAAGGCTGTATTTTAAGATGTTTCGGGTAATGCCAGCCTCGCAATGAGCAGTATACGCGGGATTTTATGGTTCTAAGCCCAGTTTTCATTTTCTTTTGCACGCCCATGCCGTAGGCATCCCTTCGGGGAAAGAAAACGAAACAAACGAAAAGGGCGCCAGCAACCAAGACCATTTTACCCGCTAAACATACTGCCCAGCCCCTATAGGTCGTTTGCCCACAGGCCTCAAATGGGCCGCGCTGTTCATGGATGTCTCCCCTCCATGCGCCACTTGAATTTTCAATGATGCCCTGCTTGAAATCATCATCGACTGGTATCTCCCGGTCAGTAGCAAGCAAAAGGTGGTAGGTTAACTATGATATAATTTCCTTGCGATCTTTTGTCAATGACCGATTCCTACACTCCTGGTATCATGTTAGAACAATTCGTCCTTTAAGGCTATCGTTTGGGCCTTGATGTAGGGGGTGAGGTCCATTGCAAATTTCAATACACCAACAGGGTTGTCATGGCGATCTTTTACAATAGAGTAAGCCCCGAAAAGGTGCACTTCATTTCCTAGCTTATCATACCGTTTGTACTCGCCATGTTTCGCTATACCCTTGCCCAAGTCTGTCCAAAACTGTTTGTAATCCGGGCTCTTAGCATAATCTTTATCTACAAAGATCCTATGATGATATCCCTTTAACTCCTCCTTGGTGTATTTCATTAATTTGCAAAAGGCTTCATTGGCATCTACAATAATGCCTTCCATGTCAAACTCTACCGAACCTATACCACTTTCATTGATGGCCTGCAACCTCCTTCGGAATTCCTGCGATTTACGTTCCATTTCCTCCTGTGTGGCCGAGAGCTCTTCAACATTTTGCCGCATTTCTTCTTCCTGGGCTTTCATCACTTCGGCCTGCTCCTGCGACTGTTCATAAAGCATTAGGGTACGCGTATTGATCTTAGCGGATACCATAGTGGCAGCTATATTCCGGCTTACCTTATTCAAAAAGTCAATTTCATAATCTTCAAACTCGTTAAAAGAGGCAATTTCCAATATGCCCTGTATATCCTGGTCATTTTTCATGGGGATAATGATGAGGTTGCTAGGGGTAGCTTCCCCCAACCCCGAGGTAATGACTGTGTAATTTTGAGGTACTTGCTTCAAATGGATCACATCCCCTTCCCTGAAACATTGGCCTACTAACCCTTGCCCTATTTCTACCCTTTTTTCCATAAACTTTTTCCGGCTGTAAGCGTAGCAGCCTCTCAACTCCAGGTATCGCTCTTGTTCGTTTTCCTCGTTCAATACAAAAATGCCCCCTTGGTTTGCGCTAAGATATTTCGTCAAATAAGCGATCAGCTCGTAAGCTAGTTTATCAAGATCTTCCCCGTGGTTCCGTATAATTTCACTGACTTCAGCAATACCGATATTGATGAATTTTTCCTGTCGTTCTCGCTCTGCGCTCTTTTGCAAATTATCCCTCATATGAAGTAAGGCATACCCCATTTTATCGCCTTCCCTAAGGGTATATGTAGTAGAAAAATTACCCCCGGCCATATCATTTGCCAAGTCAATGTTTATCAATGCTCGTTGCTCGTTTTCCCCTAATCTTATAATGTTTTTGGCATTAGCGATGGTATTTTTCCTGAGATTGTGTGCATAAAGGGCTGCAAGCACTACCCCTAGAGCATACAAACCTGCATGCAAAAGGAAGGTCTGCAGGTCCATGTATTCGAGTTGGGTAAAGTAGATCATTTGCTTGGCTTTATCGTTGTTGACTACGCCCAAATATTGTGTGTAAGCAAAAGAAGAATGATGGAGTACTACGAATAAGAATTGAGGTACAAAGACATATTTATTTTGGTAGGTGATCAGGGCGATTATGGCAATAAATGCAGTAAAGTGCATTTCAAAAAGCCCATGCATCTGGTATATGAACTGTGCCATGAAAATACCGAATACGAGGCTTGCCACATACGGGGTGATTTCATTTTTCTTGAGGAAAAACTTGGTGCCAAAATAGAGCAAGAGGCAAAGGGAGCCTATCCCCAAGCCTACCAAGTAGGTGTCATAGAAAAAAGAAAGAAAAAACCCGAATACAAAATATCCAACTAGGAGGGGCTCTATCACCCCGGATGATTGCGCCTGGATTTTTTCAAAAAAAGGCTTAAGTTGTTCTTTGTTGATCATAAAATATGTGCTTAAAAAATATTGAAAAACCTGTTTCTGGAAGGGGAATTTGAGGGGAGTTCACACCCATACGCTATTCCGGCAACGGCCGGAAAATCGGGGAGGGTTTTATTACTTAGCAATGCTGTCAGTGCTAATTCTGCAAACTTGGTATTCTTAGACAGGCAAAACCTGGCCCTGTTATAGTTACCTTTATAAAATATCGTATCGCTTTTTAAGATGACAACTTGTGGTGTGCTGTATACCCCGAGTGCATGGGCTATTTCCCCGCTTTTGTCGAGTATGGTCTTTATTCCTAGTCCATATTTTTCTTCAAACCGTTGTAAGACACCAGGGTTTTCTTCCCCTGCCTGTAGCACCGCTATAAAATTGACTTGGCCGGAGTATTGCCTAACGATGGATTGAAACTCTTTGATATTGAACCTGGAGCAGGGGCATTCGAAATTGTAGAAGTGTATATAGGTGTTTTTAGGAATGGTACGGCCTGGTAAAAAAGAAAGGTCCACCTTATCGCCAAGGCGAATGTCTTTTAAATGGACAGGCTTGGGGGTAGGAAGTGTGTATTGGTATTCTTGCTCCCAGGCGATGAAACCTATGAGCGCCAAAACACCCATAACGAATACTGCCCATAAGGATGATCTTAATGCCATCTTGCCCTATTACCAACAACCTGATTGTATACAATAACGGGTTTATTTATTTGTATTCCAATAAATTGCCATGAAAAAAATATCCTGCTAATGGGTTCTGAAAGTAAAAAAAGACCTTGTAACACAGGGAGTTATCTTCTATGAACTATTAGTGCTAAATTAATTCCTTTTTACTAAAAATATTAGTATTATTGTATTATGGATCAGCGATCAATTCTTCACCTTGACTTGGATACTTTTTTTGTATCCTGTGAACGTTTGCTGGATAGCAGGTTAATCGGAAAGCCTATCCTCATTGGAGGGGTCACGGATAGGGGAGTAGTGGCTTCCTGTAGTTACGAAGCAAGAGTATTCGGCATACATTCGGCTATGCCTATGAAAATGGCGAAACAACTTTGCCCGGAAGCGATCCAGATCAGGGGGAATTCCGGCATTTACAGTAAAAAATCTGAGGAAGTGACAGAGATCATTAAGGAAAATGTACCCCTGTATGAAAAAACTTCCATTGATGAGTTTTATGTAGACCTTACTGGCATGGACCGGTTTTTTAATAGTTATAAGATCGCTTCAAACCTCAGGGGATCTATTATAAAAAACACGGGTTTACCTATTTCATTTGGGTTGTCTGTAAATAAAACTGTATCGAAGGTGGCCACTGGTGAAGCTAAGCCTAATAACCAATTAAAAATTGATTATGGAGTGGAAAAACCTTTTTTAGCGCCCTTGTCCGTAAAGAAAATACCCATGATCGGTGAAAAAACGTATCACTCGTTATGCAATCTGGGGGTTAAAAAGATCAAAACTATCCAGGAGATGCCTTTAGAGCTGATGGAAAAAGTGTTTGGCAAAAACGGTATTACAATATGGCGTAAAGCAAATGGGATTGACAACAGCCCTGTCACACCTTATTCAGAGCGTAAATCTATTTCTACGGAGCGCACCTTCGATAAAGATACCACGGATGTAAGCAAACTGAAAGGGATCATGCTAGCCATGGCTGAGAACCTGGCCTTCCAGCTACGCAGGGGCCTGAAGCTCACGGCCTGCATCACGGTTAAGGTCCGGTATTCGGATTTTAATACGTACACATTGCAGTCTAGGATCCCTTACTCTTCCGCAGACCATATACTTATCCCTAAAGTAATGGAGCTCTTTGAAAAACTCTACAATAAACGTTTACTAGTAAGGCTTATCGGGGTGCGATTTAGCCACTTGGTTAACGGTGGACACCAAGTGAACCTCTTTGAAGATTCTTTAGAGATGATCCACCTTTACCAAGCTATGGATAAAGTCAGGGATAAACATGGAGATAGGAGCGTACTCCGTGCCGCCGGGATAGAGGCAAAGACCATCAGCCGGTTTAACCCTTTTAAAGGAGAACCCCCACCACTACTAGCCAACCGCAGAGCCTAGCTGGATAAACCCAAAACAATGCTAGGATACCCCCACCTCCCACGCCCGATTTAAGCTGCCGGGCCTTACCCCCGGTCAGTTTCCAGTCTATCGGGAACCATTCGTCGGATGACCCTCCTGGTTATCCGGCGAATTCTTTTTTACATTTCTAGCCGGGTTACTTTTTAATCCCGGGGGGTTGGAATTGCTATAGAAGATATAATTAGAGTTTCCGTAAACCCTGGAGGGGTGGTATTATTTCACTCCTCCAGGGTTGGTGCGCTAGATATTTACCGTTTTTCCATAATAATTCCATCCCTTCGGGATTTGGAAATAGTATAATACTCGCAAGACTATCACAAAGGATTTGTTTCAATCCCCGGCTTTGACTGGGGCTTAGCAGACTGGAGAAACCACATTCTCAAAATCGTACGGCGTCAATCCAAAAAACATCAATCTCCCGGTGCCGGTATATTGGATGTAGCCTCTTCCCCAATGATCAATATCATTAGGAGGGGATCTTTATTCGTGAAATGTATAAAAGCTAGTATATTCAAACATGGACTGGGATGCATACGACATACTTACCTTGTTCTTCAGTATTTCTTACCTTATTACCATCTTGTTCACAGCTTTTGTGATCATCCTGGAAGATAATAATGCTATCAAGACCATTTCATGGATCATTGTAGTCATATTACTGCCGGTATTAGGTATGATATTGTATCTTAACTTCGGCAGGAACTTCCGAAAAGAGAAGCTCTTCTCCCGGAAAGGGCTCACAGATTATTTGAATATCAAAACGTTTGCCCCTTACCAGCTAGAGAATTTAGACAACGACCTGATCCGGGGGAACCCAAGGCTTTATGAAAAGAAGCATATCATGAGGCTATTGCTCAACAACAGTAAAGCCCTGCTCACACAGAAAAATAAAATACAGATCCTCCATAATGGGACCAGCACATTCCACTCCATCCTAGGGGCATTGGAATTAGCCAAAAATCACATTCACCTTGAATATTACATTTATGAAGATGACGAGATCGGGAATAAAATAGCCAAAATACTCGCGGACAAAGCCGGGGCTGGTGTGGAGGTAAGGTTTATCTACGATGATGTAGGCAGCTGGGGGCTAAAGAAAAAGTTCATTGACCAGCTGAAGCATGCTGGGATACAGGTGTATCCGTTTATGCCGGTTAAGCTTCCTATGTTCACACACCGCATTAATTACAGGAACCATCGCAAGATATTAGTAGTGGACGGTACAATTGGCTATGTTGGGGGCATAAACGTAGCGGATAAGTACATTCATGGAGAAGAACACGTGGGCTTTTGGAGAGATACCCATGTAAAGCTAGAAGGAGATGCGGTCCATAGCCTGCAAGCTGTATTCCTCACCGACTGGTACTTTGTAAGCCAGCAATCCATAAATGATCCGCGTTATTTCTCGAAGCATTCCATAGAGGAAGAGCACCTGGTGCAAATCACTGCCAGCGGCCCTGACTCTGACTGGGCAAGCATCATGCAAGCTTATTTTACAGCGATAGGCACGGCAGACCAGCATATCTACATTTCTACTCCATATTTCATCCCCAATGAAAGCATTCTAACCGCTTTAAAGACCGCGGCATTGAGTGGTATCGATGTGAAAATACTCCTGCCCGGCAGGTCGGACCTTTCTATTCACCTGTGGAGTTCGATGTCATTTGTAGGAGGGCTATTGCGAGCGGGAGTGGAAGTTTATACTTATCAGAAAGGTTTTAACCATGGAAAAATATTAATGGTAGATGGCATATTCGGATCTGTAGGTACTGCCAATATGGACCTGAGAAGTTTCGATAAGAATTTCGAAGTAAATGCTTTGATCTATGACGAAGAGGCTGTCGCTGAATTAGAGCGTTCATTTTTAGAAGACCTGCGGCACAGTACAAAACTCGAATTGGAAGAGTTTACGAAGCGGCCGTTGCGGTTGAAGATCAGGGAATCTATGGCGAGGATGATCAGCCCTTTGTTTTAACCTTAGTTCGATTTAAAATCATTGAGCCTAGGCTTAAAACCAGGTTAAACTGGGGATTAGCTTCCGTTTATTTTTTTGCCTACTGTCCTTTGCCAACTGCCAACTGATCGAGAGCCTTCCAATACCTCGAACAGAGCTCACACTTGACACTGGTTTTTGAAAACACCCTGTGCAAAACTTACCCCTTTCCTAAGCCACTCACTCTTTTCTCTAATTCCTCCAGCCGGTTCTCTAAGAGCATTACCCGGTTCTCGATCATTTTTGGAGGGTGCAGGTAGGTGCTGTAAGCCCCTTTTACGGCCCACAGCTCAAGAATTTCATCACTATTGGCTGTGATGAAAGGGTAATTTGGATCGTCACTGGCAAAGACAATGTTTTTCCCGGATATTGATCTTAGCCTCCGCGTAATAATAGCCTCGTTGCGTATGATCACATAGACATTTCCTATGTGGGGTTTAAATTCCTGTAGAGGTTCATGGAGGCAGAGTAAGATGTCCCCGTGGTGCAAGCCGTTTTGGTTGTACTCCATTTCGCTGCCGTTGAGCTCAAAAGCGCGTGTAGTGCCTTTGAAATTCACAGGGAGCTCAATTTGTGGGAGGTTAGAAATGAAATCCCTGTTGGTATGGTTCACAATGTATTCCAGTTGGCTCTCTATTCGCACAAAGCCGATACCTCCTTTACGAAAAGCCTTGCTTCCCGGCCGTTGAAAATGATGGGCTTCGTTCAATTTTTGATTAAGCACATCAAAATGATACAGGTCATTTACGGTTAATTCTTTGTTAAGAAGGAGATCGATGGATAAGCTAAAATAATTGGCTATTTGAATAATGGTATCGATTTTTGGCTCGGCTCTGCCTTCTTCGTAAGCCCCCACGCTACCACGGGTAAGATTGAAAATTTCTGCAAACTGGCTCTGGCTCAGCTTTTTAGTGCTTCTTATTCTTTTTATATTCTTGCCGATCTGTGACATTTTTAAAAAATTAATCCGCTAAAAAAATTTGCAAAACCAAAACTTTTGGTATTATTGTTCGTAAACATAATCAAATAATCTGGTTCGTGAAAGTTGAATCAGCCGTAAAAGGTTCCAATGAATGAATTAAAACAGTGTAACTTAAAATTTATGAATTACTAAATTTTAAATTTGATAATACTTAATCAATTGAATGATAACCAAATAAATTTTCACTATGAACGACTATTTCCAAAAGGTAAAGGAGTATTTATTGGAACTAGGCTACAATATGACGTATGAGAACCAGGAGGATGGTGTGATCGTCATAGAAAATGCCGCTAATGGTTTTAGCAACTTAGTCTTGGGTGTAGCTGACCCCATCCTGATCGTAGAGCAATTCTTGTTCGAGATCAAGAACCCAAGCGTAGAGGTGTACAAACAGCTGATGCAAAAAAGCAGGGATATTGTGCATGGAGCCTTTGTCCTGGATGAAACAGGCTCAAAGGTGATCTTCCGCAACACCCACGAATTAGAAAACCTTGACCTTAACGAATTAGAAGCCACATTGAATTCCCTAGCCTTACTGTTAGGGGAATACTCTCAAGAACTCATAAAATTTTCAGAATAGTAATTTAAATCGAAATGAATATGTTTAAAAGACTCTTTAGAATCGGGCAAGCTGAGGCAAATTCAGCCATTGATAAGTTGGAAGATCCAATTAAGATGACGGAGCAGGGGATCAGGGACCTGAAGAAAGACTTGGACAAAAGCTTACAGGCGCTGGCCGAGGTAAAGGCTATGGGTATACGATCTAAAAATGATGTAAATACCTATAGGAATAAAGCA
The DNA here is from genome assembly GCA_028280565.1 of Fulvivirga sp. Taxonomy (GTDB): domain Bacteria; phylum Bacteroidota; class Bacteroidia; order Cytophagales; family Cyclobacteriaceae; genus Fulvivirga. The sequence continues at coordinate 59,458 of JANQLQ010000024.1, read as the reverse complement.
AAGGACTATGAAAATAAGGCGATGCTTTTATTGAAAAAAGCGCAAAGCGGGGAGCTAGATCCTGCTGAGGCAGACCGGCTAGCCAGCGAAGCTTTGGTAAAAAAAGAAGAAGCTACCGGCCAGATGACACGAGCGCAAGAGGAGCAGGACAGGTTTGAGAAGAATGTATCACAACTGGATGCAAATGTCAAAAAGATCCGCTCTACGATCAGTACCTATGAGAATGAGTTGAAGACCCTAAAAGCAAGGGTAAAGGTGAGTACCGCTACTAAAAAACTGAATAAACAAATGGCCCAGATCGATTCATCTAGTACAGTGTCTATGCTGGAAAGAATGAAAGACAAAGTAGCTGAAGAAGAGGCACTGGCGGAATCATACGGGGATATTGCCCACGAGAGCAAGAGCCTCGATGATGAAATAGACAAAGCGCTGGAAGGTGGATCCTCTTCCCTAAAAGCGTCGGACGACCTGGCAGCACTAAAAGCAAAGCTGGGAATGGACAAGGATAAGGAGGCTTAAGCCTTCTTATCACCCCAAACTTACACCTATCTAAACTTACATTGGCATGCAAGCATTGTTAGACGCTTCTCTATCCGGCTTAAATATCATACCCACAGTACTCATGGCATTCGTTTTGATCTATTGGATCATAGTGATCATAGGGGTGATTGATATCGATACGCTGGACTTTGACGTAGATGTAGAAGCGGATCTTGATGTTGATGGTGACGTAGAGGTAGGAGGAGAGGGCATCGCTGGCGTACTGTCATTCTTCAACATTGGACATATGCCATTCATGATATTCTTAAGTTTCCTGGCTTTCCCCTTATGGGTATTGTCGATCTTGAGTGCGCAATACTTTGGGATCACCAACCTTTTTGCAAACGCCGGGATATTGGTCCTCCTTTTTGTCGCAAGCCTGTTCATTGCCAAAATATTTACCACACCCATTGCCAAGTTTTATCTGAAACTTAGGCAAGAAGATGAGGCGGTAAATCCCATAGGAAAGCGGTGTAAAGTATTGCTTACCGTTAAAAGTAACAGCATGGGACAGGCCGAAATTAAAGCGAACGGTACTTCCATACTTATCAGCGCAGTCACAAGGGACGGTGTTGAGATAAAAAAAGGGGAGTATGCCTTGGTAATTGATCACATTAAAGACAAAAATCACTATTTAATAGAACCGGACGAATAACAAAAATTCAATGCAAGAAAATATCATTGGCGTAGTTGGTATAATATTCGGAGTAATTATACTGATAGGGATCATCTCCTCTTTTATAAAAATGTATCGTAAGGCGGTACAAGGAGAAGCCCTGGTGCGTACGGGAATGGGAGGTACAAAAGTTTCATTCAGTGGAATGTTTGTCGTGCCCGTTTTACACAAGCTCGAGGTTATGGATATCACTTTAAAAACCATCGTGATATCAAGAACAGGTAAAGAGGGTTTGGTATGTAAAGACAATATGCGTGCGGATATCAAAGTCACCTTTTTTGTCCGGGTAAACCAGACCCACGAAGATGTAAAGCAGGTAGCACAATCAATCGGGTGCTCACGGGCCTCTAACCAAGAAGCGCTGGAGCTTCTCTTCGACGCTAAGTTTTCCGAAGCGTTAAAAACAGTAGGTAAGCAGTTTGAGTTCGTATCACTTTACAATAGCCGGGATGAATTTAAAAGAGAGATCCTGAATATCATCGGCACCGATCTTAACGGTTATGTACTGGACGACTGTGCCATCGACTACCTGGAACAAACCCCAATCGAGGCGATGAATGAAAATAATATCCTGGATGCCGAAGGGATTAAAAAGATCATCGATCTCACCTCTCAACAAAAGATACAGGCCAATCATATCCAGCGGGAAAAAGAAAAGACCATCACCAAGCAAGATGTAGAAGCTAAGGAGACCGTACTTGAGCTGGAAAAACAACTGGCGGAATCCGAGGCCCGTCAAAAGCGTGAGGTAGAATCTATAAAAGCACGCGAAGAAGCCGAAACCGACAAGATCAAGGAAGAAGAACGCCTAAAAGCAGAAAGGGCAAGGATAGCCACGGAAGAAGAGCTTTTGGTAGCTGAAGAAAATAAGCTTCGTGAGATCGTAGTGGCACAAAAGAGTAAAGAAAGGGCCGAGGCCGTAGAAAATGAGCGAGTACAGCAAGCCCAATTATTGGAAGCTACTGAGAAGGAGCGGATTGTGGAACTGAAACAGATCGAAAAGGAAAAGGCGGTTGAAGAAGAGCGAAAAAATATCCAGGACGTGATCCGGGAGAGGGTGGCTATTGAAAGGACCGTAGTGGAAGAGCAGGAGCGAATGGAAGATATCAAAGCACAGGCCGGTGCGGAAAGGTCTAAAAAAGTAGCGGTTACCTTGGCGGAAAAAGATGCCGAAGAAGCCCTGGTAAAAGAAATCAAGGCAGCAGAGGCCAAGAAACAAGCCGCCGAGCACCTGGCCAAACAAATGATGATCGATGCCCAAGCACAGGAATCATCGGCTGTCCATAAAGCGGAAGCCAAGAAAACATTAGCGGAGGCCCAAGCCGCAGAAGCTGCTGCACTGGGAATGGCCGAAGCACAAGTAATGGAGGCTAAAGCTGCCGCCCGGGAAAAACAAGGAGATTCAGAAGCTTCTGTAATAGAGGCCCAGGCAGAGGCCGAAGCTAAGGGCATCCGTATGAAGGGAATAGCTAAAGCCGAAACGGAAGAAAAATTAGGATTAGCAGAGGCGAAGGTAATGACTGAAAAATTCACTGCCGATGCGGACGGTATCCAGAAAAAGGCAGAAGCGATGAAGGTATTGGATGGCGTAAGTAAAGAACATGAAGAATTCAAGCTTGAACTGGCAAAAGAGAAGGAGATCGAACTTGCCCGCATCCATATCCAGCAAGAAATAGCTAGGGCTCAAGCCGAAGTGATCTCCGAGGCGTTAAAAGCGGCGAAAATAGATATTGTAGGAGGTGAAACGATGTTTTTTGATAAGATCGTAGGAGCCATTACCAACGGTAAATCAGCGGACCGCTTGATATCCAATAGCCAAGTTCTTGGGGAGGTGAAAGATACCTTCTTTTCCTCGGAAGTAGGATCAGGCTTTAGGGACAAGATCAGGGAATTTGTACATCAATTTGGCGTAACGTCAGAAGAGTTAAGAAACCTGACTGTGTCTGCTTTGCTTCTTAAAATGATGGACAAAGCCGATGACGGCGAATCCAAAAGTATTCTAAGCCAATTGAAATCGCTTACCGATACATTGGGCATATCTAACAATAAAGCGGTTAGCCTGGGACTGTAAGTTTACTTCTGCCAAGCAACGCTTATTCCAAAACCCTTCCTGCTTATGGAAGGGTTATGAATGGACCAAACCACACGGTGCCATTACACAGGCATGGACTCAGATGTTACACACATAATTGAAAAACAACACTATGACCGGTAACGGTGAACTCGACCAACCTGGAGAGATCCGCGAAAATTCCAGCCGATTAGAAGGAGGTGCCTATGAAATACTCCAAAACCGGTTAAAGAAAAATGCGGACCACCTGCAGGAACTCTTAAAAAAGCTGAACGAAGAAAGGAAAAAGGTCTTTGGCTCTATCGAGACCGCACTGATAGGCACAGAAAGAGTGACCACGGATAACAACTGTATCCCATGGGATATGATCCCTATCCAAGATTTCTTTCTTTTTGGCTACAATGTACACATGGGACTGAAAACAGGGACCCAACTAGCAGATGTTTTCAGCATATATACCTACCAGGACCACGCTTTCCACGCGGCAGGATTGGACTTGATAAGCGATGAAACTTTTATCGAGGATTTTAATAAACTCTACAAATACTATAAAAACACCCACTTTGTCAGGTTTTTCAAGAACGGGATAGACCTGCACATGGTATTCAGGGTAGGTAAGGACGTCACAGATATAAAGACCTTTAAATGGCAGATCACGGATGGCCGTTTGAAGTACATCGATAATAGGAGCGATCATGAGTTTCGATTTCCAGCGCAACATGACTTTAATTGGGTAAAGACTAGCAGGGATAATTTCCGGGAGGGGAGCTACCCCCATGTCTCGGTTGAAGATAAGGTGTTTGTGGAAACCACTGGCGGAGACCTCACCATCAAGGTAGAGGACAACACGGATGATGGCCAGGGGATCTACTCGGAATCTGTGGATCATAAGGACCAGACCCTGGAAGATGCCGAAATATACTATGCCTTAGTCGGTAATATTGTTATCTTGAAAATACGTCCCTACCAGGAAGGCTACCGCTATATTGTTTACAATGCCAAGGTCAATGAAGCCCGGCGGATTGACGAGTTAAAAGATGCTTGTATCTTACTTCCCGATGACCATGGTATAATTTTCACCAAAGGGTACTATTTGCAGTCCGGGGAATTCAAGAAATTCGACAACGAGCTTAGTTCTATGATCTTTGAGCGGCGGATCGCCTCGCCCAATGGTGAAGATTACCTGTATGTATTTTACAACCGGCAAACAGGGACGTACCTGCTCATGCATTATAATTTAATTGAGCAAAAGGCCGAGAATCCTACCATCTGCCACGGGTATTCTATTTTTGAAAACGGTGAAATGTGTCTCTTTAAGGCAGATGATGAGCCCAAAAAGCACCACGTAGTACAAATATGGCAAACACCCTATACGGGTCCTGATTATAAAGCCGAGGTATCTAATAACTCCTACCTCAATAAGATCGGCAACAAGGAGGTAGTGAAAGCCATGGCAGAATGCAACGAACTGCTCAATCTTATTCATAAAGATAATGCCTACAGTGGCCTTTATGTAGACTTGATCAAGATCTCGACCGATATACTGGACACCTACCACTGGCTGGACAAAAAAGAGACCTTCCAGCTCAACAGTCCGCTGGAAGAGATCCGGGAGGTAGCTTCATCAGCGGTAGATGAATTTGAAAAAGTAGTCAAGATCCAAGAGGACACCAAGGGGAGGATCAGCGAAGCCACCAAAAACGCCGATGAGCTGATCAAAAGGATAAAAAAAACTACCGCCAAAAATATAGACCAGTATGTGCTCAACCTGGCAGACTTAAGAAAGGCCAGGGGGGAAATCATCTCTTTGAAGGAATTGCGGTATGCCGACCTTCAAAAGATAGGCCACTATGAAGAGGAATTGGCCGGGTTTTACGACCAGGTTTCGCAAGATTGTGTGAGCTTCCTGTTAAAGGATAAAGCCTTATCTCCTTATGAAGAAAAAGTGGAAATGCTGAACCGCGATCTTGAAGAAGTGAAAAAAGTGGTGGAGGCTGATAAAATAGGAGAACGGATCGCACAGGTATCGGGCGAATTGGAAATGCTGATCGAAATCGTGAGTAACTTGGAAATAAAGGATACCACCCAAACCACGCGGATCATCGATAATATTTCCAGTATCTATTCTAAGTTTAACCAGTTGAAGGCGGCCTTGAAGCGAAAGCGAAAAGAGATGTTCAGCGTGGAGGGCAAAGCGGAATTTAATGCCCAAATGAAGCTGGTGGACCAAGGCGTGATCAACTTCATTGACGTATGCGATACCCCGGAGAAATGTGACGAATACCTGGGTAAGATCATGGTGCAGCTCGAGGAACTGGAGGGCAAGTTTTCCGAATTCGATGAATTTATTGACAAGGTCAGTGTTAAACGTGAGGAGGTCTACAATGCTTTTGAAAACCGGAAGCTTAACCTGGTAGAGGAGAAAAACAGGAGAGCGAATACATTGGCCAAGTCAGCGGAAAGGATATTGAAGGCCGTTCAAAATCGTATTGCCCGGTTTGATTCCGTAGCCGAGATCAATGGGTACTATGCCTCCGATATTATGATCGAAAAGATCCGTGAGATCATCCGGGAGCTAGAGCACATAGGCGATACGGTCAAATCAGAAGATATTGTCAGTAAATTAAAGACGCTGAAGGAGGATGCTGTACGACAGTTAAAAGACAGGTCCGAGCTATTCGTGGAAGGCCAGGATGTGATCAAGTTTGGCACCCATAAGTTTACCGTTAACACCCAGCCTCTCGACCTGACCGTGGTCAACAAGGAAGATAGCCTGTATTTTCACTTGAGTGGCACTAACTTTTTCGAACGTGTTGATGATGACATCACCAGCACCTATCACGAGGTGATAGACCAAGCCCTGGTATCGGAATGCGATGACGTCTATCGTGGGGAATACCTGGTGTATAAATTATTAGAAGCAGCCCGTCATGATGAAGCCATAAAGGCAGAAACACTGTACCAAATGCCGGATAAAGAGCTGAAAGATCACGTGACCAAATTTATGTCTGTACGATTTGATGAAGGATATGTTAAGGGAGTCCATGATCACGATGCTACCATCCTGCTTACGGCGTTGCTCAATATTATGCACACCTCCGACTTGCTCCGCTACCCGGCAGTATCTAGGGCTGCGGCCGCGCTGTACTGGAAAAAACATGTTGATCCCACTAAAAAGAGCTTTCTCAACCACCAACTGAAAAGTGCGGGCATTATTTTACAGGTATTCCCGGGTACACGGGAATTTGACCACCTTTTAAACCAGTTGAAAGATGATTTAGGCCAGTTTTTGGAGAAAACAGGCTTATTTGAACCTTCCATCGTTGAAGATGCCGCCGAATACTTATTTTATGAGATATCACGGGGCGATAAATTTGTTATTGATAAGGTAGCCGACGAGTTATTGCACGCTTTTAAGGAACACCTCAAGACAAAAAAAGCTCAAAAACTGTTTGACGATTCCCTGCGAGGTTATGGGGATAATATACCGGAGGCCTACCATCATGTGAAAAACTGGGTGAACTCCTTCCTGCAGGGCAACGGTGCCGTTCATCATTGGAAAGATTACGTGGAGGAAGTCAGTGTGATCCTGCTGGTGGATGATTACCACGCCAATAAAGTGGTCCATGCCTCTCTTCATGTGACGTTGGAAGGCCTCCAAGGAGATCACTCATGGGTTAAAGAGGGCGTTTACGAGCTTCATTTTAATCATTTTTTGTGCAAAATGAGGAAATATGTCAACGATCGTGTCCCCCTTTTTGAGGCCTACCATCATCTCAAGAAAGAGATGACCCAAAAGTTTTCCGAAGAGCTGCGTTTGGAAGAGTTCAAGCCTAGGGTGATGTCCTCTTTTGTGAGAAATAAGTTGATCGATGAGGTATATCTTCCCCTGATCGGTGCAAACCTGGCGAAGCAAATGGGCACGGCGGGAGAGAGTAAACGTACAGACCTAATGGGTTTGCTGCTATTGATCTCTCCACCGGGCTATGGCAAAACCACCCTAATGGAATACATCGCCAATCGGCTGGGGGTGATCTTTATGAAAATAAATGGACCTGCCCTTGGTCATAATGTACTGGCCCTCGACCCTGAACAAGCGCCCAATGCCGGGGCCCGTGAAGAGCTCAAGAAACTGAACCTGGCCTTCGAAATGGGCGATAATATAATGATCTACCTGGATGACATCCAGCACTGTAACCCGGAGTTTTTACAAAAATTTATCTCGCTGTGTGATGCCCAGCGTAAAATAGAAGGGGTCTACAAAGGAAAAAGTCGTACCTACGATTTCCGTGGCAAAAGGGTTTGCGTGGTAATGGCCGGGAACCCCTACACCGAAAGTGGTGAAAAGTTCCGCATACCCGATATGCTGGCCAACCGGGCAGATATCTATAACCTCGGTGATATTATCGGCGACTCTGAAGAGGTTTTCAAACTTAGCTACCTTGAAAATAGCCTTACGTCTAATGCAGTATTGGCCAGGCTATCCGGCAAAAGCCACAAAGATGTGCTATCAATGTTGAAAATAGCCAGTACCGGGCAGCATGAAGGCATCGATTTTGAAGCGAGCCACTCCTCGGAAGAGGTCAATGAGTACGTGGAGCTATTGAAGAAGCTTTTAGTGGTGAGAGATGCGATCCTTAAGGTAAATAAGGAGTACATATACTCGGCGGCCCAGTCCGACGAATACAGGACAGAACCTGCTTTTAAACTGCAAGGCTCCTACCGCGACATGAATAAAATAGCGGAGAAGGTGGTGAGTGTGATGAATGACAAAGAGCTGGATACGTTGATCCTGTCACATTATGAAAGTGAATCTCAAACGCTAACGTCGGGTGCCGAGGCCAACCTGCTCAAATTTAAATCCTTAGTGAACAAACTTTCAGCAGGGGAAAAAAGCCGGTGGGAGGATATACTTGGAAAGTTCCTTAAAAAACAAGAGCTGGCCGGCTATGGCGGGGGAAACCCTGCCGGCCTGGTGGTCAAGGAAATGGAAAACATTGGAAAGCATCTCGATGGAATACGAGAAGAGATGTTGTTGTTTAACTTAAAAAGAAAATCAAAAAAGGATGAAGACAGCTGATATTTTCAAGATCTTGGCCGTACTAGTCCTCTTGGCGCTAGCCGGGGGCTTCATTTTCAGGATCTTGTTCAAGTTGGGTATCTTAGCATTGATCGTTTTAGGAATACTATACCTTTTTACCAAGGTGTTTGGAAAGAGGAGCTGAATCCTCAAACAGTACTTACGACTTATTACTCAAGACTCAATACGAACTACTCAAGACTAAAAAATGGGACTATTTGATTTTTTTAAAAAGAAAGAGAAGCAGCCGGAATACGACGTGACTAACCTCAAGGTGACTGACCTGGATCAAGGGTTTATCCTGGATTACGATATGAAATCGTGGGAGGTGAAAGAAGTATACCAATACGACTGGGGGCACAATAACTTTTCCCATGAGTATATGCTGGACTCCGGGGACGAAGTGATCTACCTGGGCGTGGAAGATGAGGGGGAGCTATGGATCACCGCCATGAAAAACATTAAGATACGGGATTTAGGAGATGACATCATTGATAAGACCATCAAAAAGGAAAGACCTCCTAAAAAACTAGCGTATGAAGGGATCAACTACCACCTCCATACGGACAGTGCCGGTTATTTCAATGACAAAACCAAGGGTACAGACGACTGGGAGGAGCTGATCACTTGGGACTATTATGACGATGACGAGAAACATGTATTGTCCATCACCCAGTGGGATGAGCGTAATTTCGAAGCGTCGGTAGGGAAGGTGGTGAAGGAATACGAGATATCGAATATTATTCCAGGGCAGTGAGTTTCTCGCAAAGGCCGCAAAGGTTCTCGCCAAGAGCGCGGAGAAGTTTTGCGCACTTTGCGCTCCTTACATGGCTTTACGTGGACCCACCCACTACCTCAAGAACGAAAAACAAACTCAAAATGAGGATATTGGGTCATTTTATTTCGCAGGTCCAATGATTTACTATATTTGAAATTAGAATTAACTGTACACGGATGAAAACCTTTAAAATTCCACTGATCTTTTTCTTTTTAGTTGCCTTATCGAGTTGTGGAGGCAAGAAATTCCAAAAGAACCCAGTGGATGTGATCGTGAAAGATATTCCAACGGATCGAGTATTTTCAGTCCTGTTGCACGATATGAATGTTGAAGGCAACTTTTTCAGCAAATACTATCACCAATACCGGGTCATAGAAGAAAAAGAAGCTGGTAAACCGGAGGAAAGGACCACTGATTGGTACGAAGTGGATAAAGCATTTTTCGAACGCCACGCCAATGACATGGGAATGGAGTTGGCCTCACGGGGAGAAGATGGCAAGCTGGTCAAAAGTGTGAGCCCGCCGGGGTATAATAACTATGTAGGGAATGAAAAATATGGCTTTTGGAATAACCAAGGTGGAAGTAGTTTTTGGGCATTCTACGGGCAGTATGCTTTTATGAGTAGCATGTTCAATATGATGTCTTTCCCCGCGAGAAGATCGTACTATGATGACTACCGCCGTGGCTACTACGGCACAGGGCGCTCGTATTACGGTCCCACCACCCGTGGCAGAAGCTACTACGGCACCAATAGCGATTACAACCGGAGTACCCGGCCAAATTCTGCTTGGAGCAGGAATACTTCCTCCTTTAAACAAAGAGTATCCAATCGTACTTCGCGCTCCGGTTCGCGCTATGGGGGATCAAGATCACGCTCCCGCGGAGGAGGATTTGGTAAATAAGCCATTCATGATTTAACATATACCTATGACAACAATTATTGACGGGATCATTACCACGGCCATCTATCTTGCTGCCTCATTCATACTCTTTGTGATCGGTAAGGTCGTCTACCAACTGTTCCATCCTAAAGTAAAAGTAACGCATGAGCTGGTAGAGAATGACAACTTTGCTTTTTCCTTTGCCTATGTAGGCTACTTCATTGGACTCTTGTTAGCCATTGGTAGCGCAGTATTAGGAGAATCCAGCGGCCTTTGGATCGACCTGGTAGATATCGGGGTGTATGGATTATTGGCGATCCTTCTACTTAACCTTTCCATAATCATTAACGATAAGGTCATCTTACGGCATTTTAGTGTAAAAAAAGAGATCCTGGAGGATCGGAATATGGGTACAGGCATCATTGAAGGGGCCATAGCTATAGCTACCGGTCTCATCATTTTGGGAGCTATCCACGGGGAAGGATATGGAGACGGCGGACCTATCGTTACCGCTATCTTGTATTGGATCTTAGGAATGGCCTTAATGTTTATCACTTCACTGGTATATAATGCGATTACCCCTTACGATGTCCACGAGCATATCGAAAAAGACAACGTAGCCGTGGGGATCGGCTTTGCCGGTGCTATGATCGCTATCGCCAACCTGGTACGTTTTGCCCTGATGCATGATTTCGAAGATTGGATCATCACTTTAGAAGATGTAGGCATAGATGTGGCTATAGGGCTTGTTTTCTTACCCTTGGCGCGTTTTTTAACGGATAAGATCCTGCTGCCAGGACAAAATCTTACGGATGAGATCATCAACCAGGAGCGCCCTAACTGTGGGGCCGCATTGATCGAAGCTTTCGCTTATATCGGCGGATCCGTCCTCATCACTTGGGCACTTTGAGCCGGGATTTACTAAAATTGATACCTTAATCTATCCCTGGTCAGGGGTTGGGAGCCCGAAGTTAGAAATTACTTCGAGTTCCTAACTTTGATCCCCAGCTACGGGGAGTGTTTGCATGAAATGGGTTTCTTTCAAAGACACGAACCGAGGATAAATAATGGTTGGCCGAAAAGCACCCCGGGATGTAAAGGTTGCATCATGAGAATTCCACGTGGCCGTTGAAAATTCATTAGATAATCCGTGAAATACCGTTCGAATGTCTTAAAACTTGCTTTGTTTGCTACAGGCCTTTCCGGGATTGTAGCAGAATATGTCCTTTCCACCCTGGCCACGTACTTCCTAGGAGATTCTGTTTTCCAATGGACCATGATCGTTTCCATCATGCTGTTTTCCATGGGTTTGGGTAGTCGTATTAGTAAAGGTATCGAGGACCGCCTGTTGGAACGTTTCATTTATATTGAGTTCACGCTTTCATTGCTGGCGGCATTTGTTTCGGTGATTACCTATACGGCTTCCGCGTTTTATGGATATGTAGGTTTCGTGATCTACACTATGAGCGTTTTGATCGGTCTTTTGATCGGTATGGAGATCCCGATCGTGGTGAGGCTCAATGATGAATTCGAAGAGTTGAGGATCAATGTATCTTCGGTGCTGGAAAAGGATTACTACGGGAGCCTGCTTGGAGGGGTGTTCTTTGCGTTCATTGGATTGCCTTACCTAGGGCTTACTTACACCCCTTTTATCCTGGGAAGTATTAATTTTATGGTGGCCTGTGGGCTTTTCATTATGCTGAAATCAGCCCTGGATAAAAAAATCGAAGGACGTTTAACTATTGCTACCGTAGGGGTGTTCCTTTTGTTAGTGGCCGGGGTAGTTTTCGCAGAACCGATCATCCGGTACGGGGAGCAGTCGCGCTACAAAGACCGGGTAATTTATGAAGAGCAGACCAAATACCAAAAGATTACCATCACCCGGTCGGAAGAAGGCCATTGGCTATTCCTGAACGGCAACCAGCAACTTAGCTCGATCGATGAAGTCATGTACCATGAGCCATTGGTACACCCTGTTATGCGACTGTCGAAAGCGCCTAGGCATGTCTTGATCATGGGAGGAGGTGACGGCGGGGCCGCCCGGGAGGTCTTGAAATATGAGCAGGTAGAAAAAATCACGTTGGTAGACCTAGATCCGGCCATGACCCAGCTCGGACAGACCCACCCCTGGCTCGTAGCGATGAACAATAACTCTATGAGCCACGAAAAAGTGACCATTATCAACCAAGATGGCTTCAATTTCTTGGAAGATGACCGGGCATTTTACGATGTCATCATCATCGACCTGCCCGACCCCAGGACCGTGGAGCTAGGACGACTCTATTCCTTCGAATTATACAAGCTATGTTACAAACGCCTGCGCCCCAACGGGTTGATCATTACCCAAGCGGGCAGCCCATACTACGCCGCCAAGGCTTTCAATTGCATTGATAAGACCATACAAGCCGCAGGGTTTACTACGGCTCCTTTGCACAACCAGGTAGTGACCCTGGGAGAATGGGGTTGGGTATTAGGCGCCAAATCCTATCAAAAAGAGAGTTTAAAAAAGGCCCTTCAAGCCCTCCACTTTGACGACATCGACACCGAATGGATCAACCACGAAGCCATGACCCTGGTCACTTCTTTCGGCAAAAGGGTTTTTCCCGGTGATACCGACAGTGTAGAGGTCAATAAGATCCATAACCCTGTATTGTACAAGTACTATTTGGATGGAAAATGGGATTTGTATTGATGGACATCAATTGGAACCTCTTCAAAATAGGGAAGCTGGGTCTTAGTCTTAGTACCACAACCCCTGGTCAACCTCTGGTCTTAGGTTAAGCGTAGCGGTCCTAAGACCTACAATGGGGATAGAGCGTCCGCTCGGTTTGCAATAGACTACGTCATCTTCTCCTATACATCAAAGAAGTTTTGTTCACCACCGTAGTTGCAAAAAGAATTCATTTGTATTATCACAGGTTAATTTGATGAGTGGATGAATTAGGTTTCTAGCTAATGGCATGTTTGAGTAACATGGAATGTAGGTCATAATACCTCGCCGAGCGGACGCTCTTGGTGATTTAGGGTCTTAGGACCGCTACGCTTAACCTAAGACCAGTTGGGAGTTGGGATCCACCTAAGGCTGGGCGGGATCTGTGGCTTTAATCCAAGGAAGCATCAGTCACTTCAAAGATGATCCGATTGAGCCCTTCAATGCATTTTTCCCTTTCATAATACCAATTAGAATACGGCAAGGGTATCATTTTCACTCCGGCTCTACCTAGGATTTCATATTGCTCCATACTATTTGCTTCAAAAAATTTACCAGGGTACCCGACCAGGTCAATGCCAAAGTATCCTTTAGGAGTATGTAAAAGAACGTCAATAAGGATACCGGCCACTAGGTAGTCGGTATAGATTTCATTTGTGTTGCGATTAAAAACATGTACTACTTCTTTGAGGAACTCATCATGGATAGTGTTGCTAGGTTGGGTTCCCCCTTTTTTTGACGTGTTGATGCTTAGAAGGTATTGATGGATCAAATGATCCCCGGTATCAATGGATATCGAACTAAATATGTACTGTGTAAATTTTGCCCTGGTAATGGCTACGTTGAACATCTCGTGCTGGTTGAGATAATGCAGTGCCGTCGTGTGCGTATTGTCATCCAGGCAGAATGAAATGAACATGATATCTCGCTCATCACCCTGGAAACCGTAGGGAGTTCCTACTTTGATCGCGTGCTTTTCAATGTGCTCGTTGGAAAATGTGTCATGGACCAGGTTTTCTAGCAACTCGGCTTGGTTTCTAAAAGGGCTCAATATTCCAAGTGTGGTAGCAGCAGTGTGATCTAAGTCGTTTTGTTCTTTGATGATCATTTCTACTTTTTTCAAAAGCTCTTCCGCCTCCAATTCATTTGTTCCTTCTTTTGAACGCTCACCTTTTATTGCGATGTGGTGTAAACCACCAATGGCATCATGTTGGGGTAATGATTTCATTATTTTCAATCGGCCATTGTAGAAATGTTCATTGCTAAAACCGATAAGACTATCATTCCCCCTGAAATGCTCATCTAAAAATATCACCTGGTCTACATTTGATATCTTTTCAAAATAGATATCCAATATGCTGGCATCCCGGTAATCAAAGTATCGATCATAAGGGTGATGGGATAGGTCATGCTTGTTTCGTAAATGACGGATCATACCCCTGGATAAAAAGGAATAATGGCGCAACTGCTTAGGATCTCCCACAATAACCACTTTCTTAGCTCTTTGCAAGGCCGGCAGGCATGAAGAAATATCACATTGTGAAGCTTCGTCAATGATAACGACATCGAAGAGTTCTTCTTGAAGTGGAAGAACTTCAAAGAGGTCACTTAGTTTACATATCCAAACGGGGAAGGTTTTAAGCAGAATTTTAAAATCAAGCTGGTTAAAGAGTTCCTCTTGTTTATCTAGTGTTCTTGCCCGCAATGCTTGGGAAAAATTTCTCAGCATTCTTCGATGGTCTTTAGAAGTTCTCCAAAGCCGGTATTGAAAGTTGGCCATCACGTACTCCTTCAGGTCATGCAGGTACTCATCTTTGATGGTGTAGTAATTTGTAATAATATCCCAGTGCGGCTCCTGCAAGCCATTCAGCCATTCTATATATTTTTTAACGATACTGGAAATGATGCCGCCCTTTTTATTCTTAAATAAGTATTCTCCCCAGCGGAGATCGTCTTCTACCTGGTCATATAACTTGCTTTGCAGGCCTGACAGCGTCGAGCGATCTGTTGCTATCTTCCCCTTAAACTCATTGGACCTATCCAATCCTAAGGCATAAACTGCAGGAAGGCCTAATAGAATGTTTTTTATACGATCTTTTAGGTTTTTGAGGTATTGCCTTCTACCTGCCCTTACCGTAAGCCCAGCGATGCCTATTTCTTGTTCTATTTTATGATCAATAACATTTAGGGCCTGGTCTGTTTTAGAAACCACCAGTACTGAATTCCCACGGTTTACCTGGTCAATGGCCAATGTTGAGATGGTAAAGGATTTGCCAGTACCCGGTGGGCCGACGACTACGGTTTCATCATACTTATTGGCAGATTCAATAATTTGCTTTTGAGACTTACTTAAAATCGCCGGCACGTAGATGCCAGTTACTGGCTGATCTCCTGTTTCAACCAGGTCATAGTCAAAAAAGTTTCGAAGGGCAGGGGAGAGTTTTTTTCCTTGCTGTAACTCTTTAAGCTCTGTAATGATACCTAGGGTAGCGGTAGAATGTCTAAATACCCCGAGGGCGGTCGCTGGAAAAACTTTAAAACCTTCCTTGACCTTTTTCAAGTAGGATTTTAACCGTGACTCAAGGGCATACCCGGGAAACAATAATAACTCCTCCGAATCAAACTGGGGAAAATTAGATTCCAAGGTCCTTTTTAAACTCCCACAACTTGCAAAGGTCATTGGTTGTGCTAAAGTTTCCTTAAAGAGTTCAGCAATTTCAACGGTGTTATCAATTCGATGGCTTTCTAAGAAAGGTATGTTTGGGAATGCCAGTGTTTTGTTTATCGAGAGGAAAAATAACCCGTCCTGGACATCTATTTCTGCTGGATAAAAAAATAGTGGGGCGCAAATGTTATTGACCCTTTTTCCTGTATTCCTGTTTTTTCCAAGTACAAAAAAGGCACAAAGATAAAGAGACTTTTCCTTACTGTAAGTATCAATGTTCTTTAGAATAGATTCGGCGATGCTTGTTTCCAAAGGGATCCTAGGCAGTAGCTCACCTAACAGTTCGTCCTTTCCTTGGAAGAAGTGGCGATTTTCAACCTTACTAGAAAATATATTAGAAAGACTGATGGTTCTTGTATCTGCTTCGTAGCAATCTTGGTAGAAGGCAAGGAGTTTTTTATGGTTTGTATCGAGTGAATTCTTCAATTTTTCCCAAGGATTATTTACTGGCTTAATGACTAGTAAAGCTATTAAATAACCAGGCCAATCCTGTATTCATTTTGCCAAGACCCATCGCTTTCACTCATAATAATGGTCCACGGGTAGTTTTAGTATAAGTGAGATTACCAGTTTAGTTCAAAGATTCTTATCTACCCCTGGTTTTAGGGTCTAAGACTATTAAGCTTTAAGAGTACTATGAAATTGTTGATTGCCGTAATCGAGCAACCCGGATTACGAATCCTATTTTCATGACCAGGATGCATTACGCTGCCTAAATGTACTACTTAAACAATAGCAGTGGTAGGCGGGCTTAGTATAATTAATATTGCCGGTTTCGCTAAAAAATCCTTATCATAAGTAATAAATTTGATAGTATCATTATTTCGTTCTAATCAAAAGTATGTCCTAAGCATATTTTACTGCCTTAAAAGGTAATTTTCTTATAATCGAAACAACCATTAATATCCTTGAAAGATGAAACTCACAGAAAAACAAATCAAAGAGATCGCCGAGGACTTGGAGTGTGGAATGAGGTGTTTTTATAATTTGAAAACCGGTGAGATAAAAAAGGTCATTAATTCTGATAGCTGGATTGGAGCTGACGAAGAGCTATGGGAAGACACCCTAGAAGAGATCGATGAAAATTGGGAAGATTATTTTGAATTTGAAGGGATGTCTAGTCATGAGAGTTTCAGGGTAATGGCTGATTTTGCTGAAAATGTGGAGGATGCCAAGCTAAGGAACCGATTGGTAAACGCTTTGAACGGGCCAAAACCTTTTAGGAACTTTAAGTGGCAAATTGATAACTCCGGGGAATACCGGGAGGAGTGGTTCCAGTTCAAAACAATGCGTTACATCCAATGGGTAAAGGACCAGGATGATAGCCGACTTTTTGACGAAGCTGGTGAATATGGAGAAGACAAAAATGAATGACATAATTGGCTATATGGACTCCCTATAAAGAAATGAATTGTAGAATACATGAAGTCAACTAAAGGCAGCTTTCTTATTTTACTTGGTATACTCCTATGGTCTGTAAGCTGTATGGAGACGTCAACTCAAAACACTGCCGATGGGGTTAAAAGCTATGGTAATAGGCAGGCTATGATCAATAATAATGACCTAAACGGTAAGGTTAGGTTAGACTCTGTTGTGGGTAAAGAAGATTTCTACGCCCTAGGGCCGGTTGCCGGGTTGCTGGGAGAGATCACCGTCTATGATAGCGAGGTATCGGTTTCGTCAATCCAAGATGGGAAGCCGGCTATCATAAGTTCGGAAGGAGTGGAGGCGATTTTCCTGCTGGTAGGTCATCAAAAAGAATGGGTTGGGGTCCGGACGGATGAAGAACTCAAAGGTTTGGATGCTGTTGAGAATTATGTAAGACGCTTGCTGGAAGAGAACAATATTGACTTGGATACGGCGCTGGTATTCAGGATTGAGGCACAGGTACCTTTGCTCGAGTATCACATTATTTATAAGAAAGATTCGGTGCCCCATACGATACAAGAGCATCGAAAGGCCAAGCAAAAGTTTTGGCTACGAGATGAAAAGATCAAGCTGGTAGGGTTTTGGGTAGATGAAAGCCGGGTTGGAAAGCTAACGCACCCGGGAAAAAGAACGCATTTACATTTTATACATGCTGATAACAGTGTTTCAGGGCATATTGATGATATTGTAGTGCCTGTTAACTCGATGGTGTTCATACCAGGGGAGTAACTTTGGGGTGGATGGGAGAAGTGAGAGGACTTGGTGTTGTAGAATGGAAGGCGGCGTTAAATAAGAACACCCGGATTATAAATCCTATTTCTACGATAAGTACGCATTATGCTGCGCTAAACGTGTACTCGTTGAGTATTGGAATGTTCGATTGGCTTGTAAATTACAAATATGATTATCGTCGAGCGGACGCTCTAGGTGGTTTAGGATCTTAGGACCGCTACGCTCAACCTAAGACCAGGGTAGGTCTTGAAACTTGGGATTAGCTTCCGTTTCACGGCACAGCAGGTTCTCCCAAAGGGATCCCAATGGGCCCTCTCACAACCACCGGCCGGGCATGACGGTCATTTTTTAATCGAGTCTGGGTTAATGCGTAATCGTTGATAAAATGGACAGCATACAACTACTAATGTCCACAACCCTTTTCAAATCATCCCGGCGGCTATTATCCCGGAATCTACCGCTTCGAAGAGGAGCGGCAGGCGGCTGTTGTCTACTCCTGCGTATACAATGTTGCTATTTTTTCGGTATTGATTTTTATCATCGAAGAGATAGCCTTTACCCGGGATGGGCATGGCATGTCCCATCACCTTGATGTCTACTTGCCGAAGGGTAGGGCGGATGTCTTTACCCCAATAATTGCTGATATGTTGTGCTGTGGATTCGGCGATTTGATTTTTAGTGGTTTCTACATTGACCAGGTCGTTGCGGGAGGAGGGAGGAAGGCAGTAGTAGGCCGTAAGTACGCGGTGCCTGGGAGAGGCTTTGTGTTGAGTGGTGGAATCGATGAATCCGAGAAAGGTTTCGTCCCTCGTGAGCATCTCGTTTTGCCAATATCCCCAATTGTCCGCAGATCGTTCCAATACTAGGTTTACGACCATCCAAGGGGCATAACGGTTATTTGCAAAGAGGGAAGCATCTTCGGGAAAAATGTATTTCAACGCATGCTTCTGGCCGGCATAGACGACCTTTTTGGCAGTTACCATGCGTACCTGCTGGTTTATGGTATCAATGACCTCTATCCTGAAACCGTTTGGGGTTTCAGTAATATGTTTCACCAGGTGGTTGGGCTTTAACCGGTCCCCGCCAACACGATCGGCCATTTTATTAATGAAGTAATGATTACCCTCCGGCGGGGAAAAAAGCTCTACGATTTCGCTATTGTAGGGGCGGCATGTAAAATAGTGGATACCTGCCAGTGCGGAGACCGCGTGGGCGTCAGCCCCATAATCATCCTTTGTGTGATAACCGACCCACGCCAAAAATTGATCATTTAAATCGAGGTTTTTGCCCAGGAAGTCTACGAAAGAAAGGCGATCGAGGGGCCTGTACTTCGCATCGATCAGCCGTGTGGGGAGGTGCATTTGGCCCTGGTAAGGTTTGAGTAGTTCAAAAAACCGGTCTCTCAAACGCCCCGCTTTGATCACCTCTTTGCGTATTTCGCCATGGTCGTAGCACTGGTTTTTCCGGCGATGCATGACCAGGTGCTCTTGATCTGTAAACCCCCATTCTTCTTTCCAAGGCTGGTAGCTGATAATATTTAAGGATTCAAGGAGATCGAGCACTTCGCTGCCATAGCTTTTCGGGTAGCCCATATCATAGTGTGCACCCTGGGCAAAGGTAAGCTCCTCAGAACGATAGGCGGAAGAGGTGCCTCCCAATGTACTTGACAGTTCGAACAACAAAAAATCACGATCCTTTAACTTGCATGCAGCTGCAAGACCGGCAATGCCACCTCCTACAATCACTACCTCCACACTTTCTCCAGTGATCCGCTCGTATTGATCGCTTTGATAGACCAGGTGTCCTGTGCCCGCATCGGAATGCACATGAACCGGAAAAGGCTGACCTTCGTCCTGCCAGCCGCATGACTTGAGTAAAAGAGGGAGTGTAACGATGGAAGAAGTTTTGATAAAATCCCTGCGATTCATAGGTATAGTTTACTAAATGCAAATCATTTGAAAGTGAGTAAAAGCTACGAAACAGCCTTGTTACAATCCCGTCTTAAGTTCGTATAAAGGGCTAAAACTGCCAAGTGCCCTTAGTGTAGTACCGGTGTACCACCGGGTCTTTTAAACTGTTTATACTGGTATCAACTTCAACGAGCTGTTTTCCAAACGAAAGCATCATTTTCATAGCTTCTTTATTGAGCCATTTAGTTGGCGGTGATGAAAAGTCGATAGCTTGCAGCGATGCTTTTAGACTTTCGCCAGTTTCTTTTTTACTGCCGATGATCCAACCCCACTCGCCTAGGGTCAGTACCTGGTTATGCAGGGCCACCGTGGAGAATCCTGGCCTTTCCATGGTCCTTTGAATGCAATAAAAGGCCTTAGAAGCATAATAGGGGCTGCCTGCCTGTGTGATCATGGCCCCATCGACGGTCAACGCAGTATGGCATAAGGCATAAAACTCGTGGCTATAATATTGGTTCAACTCCAGGTCAACAGGATCGGGGACATCGATAAAAATAAGGTCGAATGCGCCCGGATGCTCGTGTAAGAAGTGAAAGGCGGGAACAGTGACCGGGACTACCTTTTTATTTTGCAATGCGTTTTCATTCAGCCGGGTAAAATGCGGATTATCCCGGGCAATCTTATACAATACGGTATCTAAAGGGAGATGAACAATACTTTCTACCTGTGGGTAGGCCAGCAGCTCTTTGGTGATCATCCCGTTCTCCCCCCCGATAATGAGTATTTTCTCCTTTTTCGCAGCTAAATGTGCCAAGGGATGTGCCATGGGTTCAAAATACAGCCAGTGGTCAATGGAGCTGAATTGATTCACCCGGTTATAATAAAACCAATCTTGCCCTTTCCACCGGGTGACGTCAACGGTTTGAAACGGCGTTTCCCATGAATCGATCACGGGATCATAGTATTTTTGCTGGTTCTCAAAATATTGTACGGGCACGGGATCTGAGATGGACCAAATTAGGGTCAGCACAATACCTGCAACGCTACCGGTAATACCTATGACTTTTTTAGAGGCTGCCGCATCAAAAAGAGTTGCCAGTAAGACGAGTAAAACCCCGTGTATTACCTTAACGCTGGGTATATGCAAGACCAATAAAAACCCGGCAAGAAAACAAGTGGTGAAAACTAAAAAGGAAATACGTGTTTTGAGTTCTTTTGAAAAATGGGAGGTAATCACGCCCAACGTAGCTATACCCAGGTATATAATGATAACGGCCCATTCTGAGTGCCGGTACAGGTAATAGGCCAATGCATGCCCCGGAAGAGCCATGAATAAGAAGAAAGCCAATAGCAGGTAATGAGCTTTTTTGGGCAGCCGCAGGAAACGTTTGCCTATAAAAAAGAATGAAAACGCTATCGCGGCAAAAATAAATTGGTCACTGGTATCTGCCTCGGAATAGTAGGTTAGTAAAGACCACTGATCGGCTGTCAGTATGCCCAGCAAGAAGGTAAGCGTGGCAAAGTGTGCTGCGTAAGGTAAACGTTCAGTTATTTTCATGCCGGCGCGTAGCTTTCCTGTTTTTTTCCCTTTCTGACAACTCTCTTTCAAAGCTGGAGGCAATAATGCCTGTAGGTAATGCAAATACCCCAATGCCCAAAATAGCTATCACCGATCCCAGTAGCTTACCGAGCCCGGTTACCGGGTATACATCTCCATACCCTACGGTGGTCAGTGTAGCGATACCCCACCACATGGTAGCGGGTATGCTGGTAAAGACATCAGGCTGGGCTTCATGTTCTATATAATACATAAGGCTACTGGCCAGGATCAGCATGACCACCAGCAGCGTAAAAGTGATCAGGAGTTCTTCCTTACGCTTTTTGATCACGGCTACGATCATTTGAAAGGCCACAAAGTAGCGTCCAAGCTTGAATATACGCATGAGCCTGAATAGGCGTAAAACTCTTAAAAGCCGCGCGTCCATGTCCAAAAATAAGGGGAGGTAGAAAGGCAGGATGGCAAGCAGGTCTATCAGGGCCTCTATGGAAAACATGTACTTCAGCCTTCCCCAAACCGGGTGCCGGTATTTTTCTATGATCGTGCACGTCCAAAGCCTTACCAAATACTCGATTGAAAAAACGATGATGGTGAATAGCTCGAAGTAGTAAAACACCAACTCATATTTGACCTGTATGGATTGAACTGTCTCGGTAATTACGGCAAAGACATTGAGTACGATCAGGACCATGATAAAGATATCAAAGCCCCGGCTCAGCTGATCCTGGCCGTCCGCTTTGTTGATCGTACTTAAAATTCGTTGCTTGTACTGGTACCTAGACGGATGGTTTGTTTTCATGCGCTTTATATTCTTGCAAGTGGATCAAAAAATCGTCATACATTGTTTTATTGCAGCTGCTAAGCTCGATGTAGGTTTTATTTTCTTCGGGAAAGGTATGCAAAGCAAAGTGACTTTCGGAAAGGAGCCATATACATGTATAGCCTTGAGGGTTAAAATGATGTTCCATGAAATTAAGGATACCAAACCCTGATTTAAGAAGTATTTTTTCAAAATCATGCTTTAACTTACCGGGATCGGTACCTTTTATCCACTCTGAATGATTATCTATCTTGGCTTCCAAATGCTTATTTGTCGTGAACTGTAAAGATCCAATGCTAAAATTAATGTATTTTCGTTAAAGGTACTTTTCAAGGGCGAGTCTTGTTCCTAGCCGGTTACCTGGCTATTTTGTAGGTAATACAGAAGGTTGAATTGAATATCTTATAAATAAGTAGTAAGATCAGAAATTAGGACAGGCTTTTTAACCTCCAATTCATTATGTTGAAGCTACTCTTATGTTTAATATGTGCCGCAATGCCACCGGGAGTATTTGCCCAGGGTCCAATAGCCTATGAGTCTAAGGAGAACTTTGAATTCGAATTAGACTATAGTTTTAAAATGAAACCTCCTCCTGAAAGGGATAAGGTCGACTTAGGGTACAACACAAGTTACACAGCCCAACCTTTGCCCTACCTGAAGCTAAAATTTGGCTTTTTGAATTTACCTAAACACTATTTTCGGCTACGGGTAGAGGATAATTTTGGTGTGGTAAGAAGAAATAAAAGGCTTAGGGCCCCTGGAATTTATGTTTTGGACATGGGGTATTCCGATGATGTAAAGGACAGGGTGGCGCCTCACAAATACACGCTGTTTTTCCTCTCTAAAGAGCGTGATAAAATATCCAAAATAGAAGTGGAGGTGGAAGAAAACGGGAATCTCTTGCTGAACGGTGAATTTCACGGGAGGATTTAAGGATACTATCAAAACCCCAAAATCAACTTTTTTTAAGAGTAGGGTTCTTTTGCCTCCTGTAGAGGTAAGGAATTGAGATCACTGACCATAAAAATGAAGGGCGGTCGTGCTGCTAAGCGTTAAGTTTTACGCTTGACCAAGCTTTTATTGTTTGATTTGTAATCTTCATAAATAATTGATTTTCAATTGATTAAATGCTGATATTCTTTTTTGGCCCCATAATTGTTTTAGGGTAATTGTTATTGAACAGTTACGGCTATGAAGAGAATCTTACTTATATCGGCAATGGCCATGGTTACGTTACAAGGGTGTTTTGTGACCTTGGTAGAAGAACCCGTGGTAGTGTACGACTACCGCGATGATTTTGTAGGAAGCTACCAGGTGGAGGAATACAGCGAGACATTTAATTCGTATTCCGAATATCCTATTTACGTGGTCAAAGCGGGAGGTTATCCTAACTCATTATACATAGAAAACTTCTATGGGCTTGGGCTGGATATCATTGTCGATGTAGAGGGGAGCAGGCTGTATATTCCATTGCAAGAGGTTAACGGGTATCGCATTGAAGGAAACGGACGCAGGGTAGCCGGGGAATTGCATTTGGATTATTCTGTATATGACCGTCATAACCCCGGCCGCCGCAGGGATTTCTGCAGCGCCGTGGCATGGAGATAATTGTTGTTGTTTGAGGTTTAATGAAGAATGGGCTGGCCGGGTAGGCTAGCCTATTCTTTTATTAATGCTATTAAGTTAAGCGTACCCATCTCACCCCTGTTCCTAACAGGGTGAGTTTTAACCTTAACTTAACAGCGTTGATTCTTGTCATTGAATCCTGGGCATAGTTTGACATCCCCGGGTATTTTATTTAAAGCGATCGGCTACTATAAGGTCTTTTGTGCCATGGCCCCAGGAATAAAATCCGTTTCCTGATTTTACGCCTTTATGACCGGCCTCTACCATATTTACCAGCAGGGGACAAGGTGCGTACTTGGGATTCCCCAGCCCTGTATGTAGGACATTCAAAATAGACAGGCAAACATCCAGGCCTATAAAATCTGCCAGTTGGAGGGGTCCCATGGGATGGGCCATGCCGAGTTTCATTACCGTGTCGATCTCTTCTACTCCAGCGACGCCTTCGTATAAAGAGTAAATAGCTTCGTTGATCATAGGCATAAGTATGCGGTTGGCTACAAAGCCGGGGTAGTCATTCACCTCTACGGGCACTTTTCCAAGTTTTTTGGAAAGGTCCATGATCTTGGCAGTCACATCGTCGGTGGTGTTGTATCCCCTGATCACTTCAACCAGCTTCATGACGGGTACTGGGTTCATAAAGTGCATACCGATCACCTGCCCGGGCCTGTTGGTAACGGCAGCGATCTTTGTAATCGAAATGGAGGAGGTATTGGTGGCTAAAAGGGTACCTGGCGGGCAGGTGCTATCTAGGTCGCGGAATATCTTGAGTTTGAGGTCGGTATTCTCAGTAGCAGCTTCTACCACTAGCTCAGCCTGTGCCACACCTTCTTGTAGTGATGTATAGGTGTTGATATTGTTTAACGTGGTGTTCTTAACTTCTTCGGTAATTATCTCTTTTTTGATCTGTCGATCGAGGTTAGATCTAATGGTAGCTAAGGCCTTGTCCAGCGCTTGTTGGGAAATGTCAATTAACGAGACAGCATACCCACTTTGTGCAAAGACATGAGCGATACCGTTGCCCATAGTACCGGATCCGATAACAGCAATATTTTTCATAAATGGCTTTGGTTTGTTCGAGTCGCAAATATAGGTTTTGTGGGGGGAAAGTGTTGAAGTGTTAAAGTCTTAAAGTGTTAAAGTGCTGAAGTGCGGAAGTGTTGAAGTCTTAAAGTGCTAAAGTGCGGGGGTGTTGAGGTGTTAGAGTGTTTATGTGCTAGGTGGGCTGGCTTTTAACTTCTTTCTTTTGCCTAACTTCGTGTTATGATGACTATTGGCAATTATTATGAGCTGGAGGTGCTCCGGGAGGTGGACTTTGGGGTGTATCTACAGTCTGACTTGGGGGATATTCTTTTACCGGGAAAATATGTGCCGGGAGGGACTAAAGTAGGGGATAAGGTTCGTGTTTTTCTATACCGTGATTCGGAAGATCGCCTGATCGCTACTACTTTAAGGCCTGCGGGTGTAGTGAACCAGTTTGTTTCTTTGACCGTGTCAGATGTAGGGCCACATGGGGCGTTTATGTCATGGGGGTTGGAAAAAGACCTCTTTGTGCCGAAGAGTGAACAGTCTATACCCTTCCAGGTGGGAAAAAGATATGTAGTACGCATTTGTTTGGATCATAGAACAGACCGTTTGATCGGTGTGGGGAAGCTAAGAGCTTTTTTTAGTGGCCCGGGGGATGATGTGAAGGAAAACCAGGAAGTGGATATGCTGGTGTATCGTAAAACCGATATGGGATTTTTGGCCGTAGTGGATCAGCGGTATTCGGGATTGATCTATCATAACGAGGTGTTTTCACACTTATCCGTAGGAGATGAGGTACAGGGATATATCAAAAAACTGAGAGAAGACGGTAAGATCGACTTGGGGTTGGGCCGACCGGGAGTCCAGGCCATCGAGGACAACAAGCAGGTCATCCTTAACAACCTAGCCATGAATAACGGTTTTTTGGCGCTGCACGACAAGTCCGCCCCGGCAGAGATCTCCGCAGAGCTCGCCATGAGTAAGAAGGCATTTAAAAAGGCAATTGGGGGGTTGTTGAAAGACAGGAAAATTGAGTTGGTAGAGGATGGGATAAAGCTATCGAGATAGTCTTGAGAAACTAGTATTGAGGCTTGAGTGAATAGCTAGAAATATCTTTCGTTGAGGAAATGGAAGTCTAATACAGCGAAGTCTACTGTGAGCGTAACTTCATGGCTGGTGAAGCTGGTGCCTACAGACTGGTTGGTAGGTACTTCGAAAACATAGCCAAAACGTAGGTTATCACTAATATTCAACTGGGCCAACAGGCCGTAAGTTTGGAAATTGCGTGATAACACTCCCAATGTATATTTATCGCGTAGTACCACGGCCGCGTTATAGTCCATGGAGAGAGGGGAACCGGAAACGGACTTGAGCAATCCCGCGAACTTTAGGGCAAAACCAGCGCCAACGTGGTAAATGTATCCCCCGGAGAAATAGAAATGCCTTTGGTATACTTCAGACTCCAATGTGCCAAATTGCTCTTGGTTATTCACCAGCCTGGGAACGGACAGGCCTAAAAAGAAATCATCCCCTTTCAGGATCAGCCCGGCCCCAAAGTTGAATTTCGATATATTTTGATCACCGGCAAACGCCTCATCGTCGGGATCTCTCGGGTTTAATTCGCTGTTGTCATCCCTAAGGTTAAGGACGCCAGTCTGGAGGCCAAAGGATAGGGTATGCTCTGTAAACTCTATCTTATAGGCATACGTCACGTTGAATTGTGTATTGACGGTAGAGCCCAATTGGTCGCGTACGAGTAATATTCCTCCTCCTACCTTATTTTCGAAAAAGGAGGAGTGTGCGCTTAAAGCGGTGGTGGTGGGGGCATCATTAAACCCAGCCCACTGGCTCCGGTAGCTCAAAGAGGCATTTAAAAGGTTATTTATACCGGTGTACGCAGGGTTGATCACCATAGGGTTATTAATATACTGGGCATACAAAGGGTCTTGCTGGGCTTTCACTTGGCCCCAGTAGAGGGTCGAAATAATGATCAGAAGGTATATTTTTTTCATATAAAGTGAGTTTTGACGGACTATTATCGGTCTATGACCGTAAAGCATTATCTTTTTATGACCAGGTAGCCTGTGTATTCATTGCCTCGTACGTTTATCTTATAATAATATGTGCCGGTAGGTAGCTCATTACCACTATCAGAATCCCCTTCAAAACGGTTGGTGGCATTATCATAGTCATTGGTTTCATACACCAAATCGCCCCATCGATTGTAGATCTCCACTTTATTCGGTGTAGATAGTCCCGCTATCTCTAAAAATTGGTTTTTGTCGTCGCCGTTGGGGGACAAGGCGTTGAAGACTTCAATTTCGGTTATGACATTGACATTGCGGGTATACACCTCACTGTCCTCCTGCCCATCGTTTACCCGGAATGTTATGGAGCGCACACCACCCGTGGCTTCGGCGGTGCTAAAGGTAACGGATCTTAGCGCTTGCTGGTACTCCTCTATCGTAGCCGATCCCAGGAGAGTCAATACTCCACGTTGATCATCAAAGTCTTGCGTTATAGGGGAGGGGACGGAGGCTTCTAAAAAATCTCCGCTGGCGCCTCCTGTAATGGCTATTTCGGCACTTTCCAAATTTTCATTATCGGCGTCAGTGATACTAATATCGCTATCTACGATTACCGTGGAGCTGATATTTGTATACTCTAAAGGTTCATCCGTATTTGGAGATGACAAAATAGGTGGGTCATTCACCGGGATCACCTCCACAGCTTTGGTTGTGGAAGTGCTAGTTTCAAGGTCGCTTACGGAAAAGGTTATGGTACGGAGCGCGGTGCTCGGCATATCCGAGGTGTTCCTGAACGTAACCGTTCGTAGCGCTGCCTCGAAAGCAGCTACGGAAATCCCCGTTCCCGAAAGGGTTAGAATTCCGTTTTGAGCATCAAAGGTTCCGGTAATGCCATTTTGAGTGGTGAATTCCAATAGGTCTTGTTCCCTATCGTAGTTGCCGGATATAGTCACAGTGGCTTCTTGCAAAACGGTATTGTCCGGATCTGCTAGTGATAAGGCAGGCGCTATGACTACCCCAGGCTCGTTTTCTACATACCTGGCTTGCGCTGGTAAGCCTGGCTCCAGTACCGGGGGGTCATTCACAGGTTGAATTTCGATATCGTAGCGGGCTAATGAAGAGGGCCCAGGGTTTGTAGCGTCGAAATCAAAAACTTTAATGCTCACAGTTTTGAAAAGTATAGGGTCGTCACTAGTAGTTTCAAACTCTACTGACTGTAGTACATCTTCATACTCCGATAGGGAGGCCCTGCCCGTGAGGATCAATAGGCCTTTAGAAGTATCGAAATCACCGGCAATACCGGTTACCGGTGTGAACGTTAGGAAGTCATGATCTGCCTCAAAATTATCAATAGTTACCTGTGCTTCAATGATATCATCATCTCCATCGTCGTCAAGTTCTAAATTCTCATCAATTGTAACGGTACTGTTTTCCTCGATACTGATCGGGTCGTCTCCGCTAGGGTTGACAGTCGGCGGCTCGTTCGTATTTTGATAATAAATTATAAAACCGTCTCTCATACCTAGGAAGGCATCAAGGTCACCATCTAGGTCAATATCCGTAAAAGCCGGGGAGATATCTTCATCTTCTCCTAGTGAACCCAACGGGTTACCTCTAGCGCTGAAGCGCTGGTAGGCGCCCGAAGCTGTTTTTTCAAAAAAAAGAGTGGTGCCGTCTTCTAGTCCTACAAATAGATCGTCGTCTCCATCATGATCGATGTCTACTAACTCCGGCACGGTAAAACGGCCCGTACCTCCCCCTTGCAATGGGGCGTCTGACGGGAAAATTTCTCCAAAACTTGGAGGAGTTCCTGTATTCTCGTAGAAAAATAGATCTTCAATTGTGTTTTGAGCGTGCCCTAGGGCCATATCAAAATCAGTGCTGGGCTCTTTGGTGGATAGGGAAGGTGCAAATCGAGAAGTACCTGTTGGTAGTAGTGTCAATGGGGTTGAAGAGTTTGTATAAGCAGGCATTGACCCAGTTCCTGTGTTGAGATACAGTAAAACATTGTTTTCCAAGCCTAAGAGTAGGTCAAGCAAGCCGTCTTTGTCCAGGTCGTCGAATTCAGGCACATGATGGTTTGTGGTAGGAAACCCGGTGAGCGGGTTTTCGGTCCCTCGCCTCTCTTCAAAGCAGCCTTTCCCGATGTTTTCGTGGTATTGCATATAACCGGTGTTGCGTGCGCTTGAGCCATTGCCGCCGATAACGAGATCTTGGTCACCATCGCCATCAATATCCGCGAATTCAGGATTGGCGAAATATCCGACGTCTAACCCGTCAAAAGGATTACCTGATGTAAACTGTTCGCTGAA
Source organism: Fulvivirga sp. (assembly GCA_028280565.1). Classification (GTDB taxonomy): domain Bacteria; phylum Bacteroidota; class Bacteroidia; order Cytophagales; family Cyclobacteriaceae; genus Fulvivirga. The sequence continues at coordinate 30,561 of JANQLQ010000024.1, read as the reverse complement.
GACGCCGTCGTTGTTTTTGAAATATTTGATCCCTGGGCTGGCCCGCCCGATGATCACGTCTTTATCGCCGTCGTTGTCTAAGTCGGCAAGGGTGGGGCCTGCGTCAGAGCCAATGTCCACTCCATTGAATGGGTTCGATGTCCCGGTTTGTTCGTTAAAAGAAGGGTTCGTTGCACTGCCATCATTGCGATAATACCTAAACGTACCATCTGCGAACCCGACGAGCAAATCAAAATCGTCATCACCGTCGAAATCATAAAACGTTGGGGCCACCTTTTGAAAGTCCCTTCGTGAAAGGAAATCGTCTAGTCCTGCCGGCAAACCAATAACGTTGACAAAACTAGGGGCGGTGCTATTGCCATCGTTCCTAAAAAATTGCATCGATTCAGCAAAGTCACCGGTGTATGCATTACTACCTATAAAAAGATCCAGGTCCCCATCGTCATCGATGTCCACATACGTGGGGTGCTGATGGTAGCCTGATCCCTTGATGTCACTCGTGCCTTTTCCCGGGAAGGTGGTTTGGCTACTGAAGCTCGGATCGTCCCCGATGACACCGTTATCTGAATCGTTGTTGATGTAATATTGTAACTCTTCGAATTCGTACTCAAATCCCACCGTCAGGTCGTAGTCACCGTCCCCGTCAAGATCAGAAAATGTAGGGGCGGGGGAAAGAGAACCTCCAAGGAATTGAAAGGGGTTAGCAGTTTCTATCCTTTCTATGTAAAAAGCTTTTTCCGGTGTGCCCACATTTTCGAAGTACTTTAAGCTTGAGCTATAGGCTTCCCCGATGACCAGGTCTTGGTCTCCATCGTTATCCAAGTCTACCAGTGCGGGTCTTGTATTTGTATCGAAGATAAATGGCTGTTTAAAAGGATTGATAGAGTCATTTCGGACGAAAGGCCCTAATTGCTGGCCATTTGCAGTGCCCAGGCTGAGCGCCAATGCACCACAGGCCGCAGCAAGCTTAATTTGGGTTTTTAACTCACCAAGACGGCGCAGGAGTCTTTGAATACGCCGTATGATGCTTGTTTTTCTTTTTTGGGAGTAGTAGTCAAATTGCCCATTAGCTACATTTTTCTCCAGTCGTTTCTTGTATTTATGATACTTTTTTAGCGTCGATTCGTAAAGGACCAAGAGATGGGATGACGTGATCATGTAAGTGGTTTTGCCTATTTATGCTGGGACGATACTAAAAGTAAACGAAAAAGTAATTTTTTTTCAAAAACCTTACATTCGTTTGAAAAAAGTCTTTGGTCCATGATATTGGGCGTTAATTAACGTGTAGCGAACTGTTGGTCGCTTTATTTTGATATTAGTATATGTAATAAAAGGTAAGTTATTTCTTTTTATCGACATATAAAAGTGACTTTTGGTAGCGAGTTCATAATCCATAAAAATCTACTGTATCGTTTTGATCGGTTGGCTGATCTTATGTTTTAGCCGCTTATTCTTTGTGAAAAAAAGAACCGGGGTTTCTAATTTATGAAGGTATCCAACCCGGAATGGAACCGTAGGCCCATCATACTCGTAATATGTTTCTTTGTGAGTATGAATTAAATAACTTTGAGGGCCCTAAACTTCATTTTTAATGACTTTTGAAGAGATAAAAAAACAGGTACAGAAGTATAAGACACAAGGAAAGAAATTATTTACCACTTCTTCTTTCCAATCGCATAGTTTGGTCCTGCTCCATATCCTGGGTAGGATTGATGCCAAGATCCCCGTGGTCTTTATCAATACCGGGTATCATTTCCCCGAAACAGTCCAATTTAAAGACCAGGTCGCTGAGTCATTCGGTTTGAATGTCATCGACCTAAAGTCGGATGTTCCCAAGTTTATGCAACGCGGCCTAGATGGTCGTCTTTTGTTCACTTCCGATCCCGACCATTGCTGCTATCTCAATAAGGTACAGCCTGTAGATGGGCTTTTAATGCGATATGACATCTGGGTCAATGGTGTACGTGCCGATCAAAGCGCAGTACGCAAGGCTATGAAAGTAGAACAGGAAGCCCCACATGGTACCTTCCGGTTCCATCCTATGCTGGATTGGACAGCAAAAATGATCTATGACTACCAAAAAGAATTTGATCTGCCTAAACATCCCTTGGAATCCAACGGGTATTTAAGCGTGGGTTGTGAACCTTGCACGAGGAAAGTGGACCCGGATATGATGGAAAGAGAAGCGCGATGGTTTGGCATGAATAAGGTGGAGTGCGGACTACACACAGATCTTGCTGGAAAATAACCGCAGCTGACCCCGCCGATGTTAAGATCGCCTTAATTATTACCAACCTTAATGCTTAAAACTTACAACTCAACACTCAAAACAAACTTATGAACATACTCATTACAGGGGGTGGAGGATACATTGGAACAGAACTTACGAAATATTTACTGAAACGGGATGATGTCGATCAAGTCATAATCTACGATAACCTCAGCCGTACCAACTATAATTTATTCATTGGACATACATTTCCCAATGCAGGCAAGATACGTTTTGAGCCCGGGGAATTGTTAGATTCGCGTCATCTCAAAAAGCTATTGAAGGATGTAGACGTGGTGTATCACCTAGCCGCTAAAGTTACCACTCCCTTTGCGAACACGGATCCCCATTTTTATGAGCAGGTAAACCATTGGGGTACGGCAGAGCTGGTGTACGCGGTAGAGGAAAGCAATGTAAGCAAGTTTATTTTTACAAGCAGTACGGGGGTTTATGGATCCTCGAAGGAGTCGGTAGATGAAGGGGTTCAGCCCAATCCCAAAACTTTTTACGGTATTTCTAAACTACGTGCAGAAGATCACGTGCGCAGGCTGAAAGATCGTATTGAGACTTACATCTTAAGGTGTGGGAATGTTTACGGGTACAGCCGCAGTATGCGTTTTGATGCGGTGATCAATAAGTTTGTTTTCGAGGCGCATTTTAACAAAAGGCTAACGATCCATGGCGACGGACGGCAACATCGCTCTTTTATCCACATTGATCATGTGGCCGAGGCGCTGGGAAGTATTCTCGATGCGCCTGTCCCTTCTGGCACCTACAACTTAGTAGACCGTGACCTGGAGGTGCTGGATATCGTGGATGTACTGAAACAGCTTATCCCGGACCTCGAGTTTATCTTTGTGAACCAGCATTTGAAACTGCGAGAATTAAAAGTAAAGCCCAGTGAAGTACTTAAAGAAAAACTCGGGATACGCAATACCATGACATTTAAAGAGGAAATCGAGGAGTTTCGTTCCAAGTTTTCTTTTTGAAAGAAATTTAAAGGGACTGAAACGGGGTTAAAACTATACTGCTATGAAAACGATCAATATTCTAGAAAAATTTGGCAAGTTCGATGAGCACTGGACCCCTAAGATCATAGGAGAACTTAATGGCCAGTATGTTAAGTTGGCGAAACTGAAAAATGATTTTGTTTGGCACAGCCATGAAAATGAAGATGAACTTTTCATGGTCTTTAAAGGCACCTTGATCATGGAATACAGGGACCGGGTAGAGACGATCAAAGAAGGAGAGATGGTGATTGTGCCAAAAAGGGTGGAGCACAACCCGCACACTAAGGATGGGGAAGAGGTTTGGGTATTGTTGTTTGAGCCTGCCGGTACGAAACATACCGGTGAGGTAGATCATGAAAAAACAGTACACGATCAAAAGTGGATCTGAAAGGTTTTTAATGGGGTTAGTATGCCTTTATAGGGCATTGATTAGGAATTGGCAAGCATAAAAATAATTCTTGTTCATAACGAGCGTTCTTTTCTAACTGGGCATTACCCTTAATTTGAAAATTGTCCATAGGCGTCCATAAAAATTAGCTTTGATAGTAAAACCTGGACTCGATAAAAAATGACCGTCATTCCGGGCCGGTGGTTGTGAGAGGGCTCATTGGGAGAGCTGGAATCTGCTTTGTCGAGGAACGAAAATTACGCCCCAGTTTAAATACTGTGAAAGTATTCTAAACCTGGTCTTAAGCCTAGGCTACGTTGATTTTAAATCGAACGGAGGTTAAAACGTTTAGATTTTGGTAAATTAAGCTTACATTTTACAATATTTCGGATAATGCGAACCTTGCAATAAGCAGTTTAAGCGGGATATTGAGGTTCTAAGTCCAGTTTTCGTTTTCTTTTGGGCCCAAAAGAAAACGAAACAAAAGGGCGCCAGCAACAAAGCCCATTTTTCTCACAAAACGAATTGTCCAGCCCCTACAGGCCGCTTACCCCACGAGCCTCAAATGGACCCCGCTGTTCCTGGGTGTCTTCCCTCCGTACGCCACTTGAGTTTTCAATGATGATCACATTACACTTAAATTGACACTAACCCTGTCCCATCCACTCTAAGAACCCCGGCACTTTAACTCGACTTACCAGTACTTCTTCTTCGCTGACGGGTATGAGCTTCAATTTAAGACGGCTATTGAAATACTTCGAGGCTTTTTCCACCGCGTGGATATGGACCAAGTATTTACGAGATACCCGGAAAAAGAGGCTAGGGTCGAGTTTCACTTCGAGGTCATTTAAGGATTGACCGATGATCAGGCGATCTTTTTCGTGGGTAACAAGGTATGTAGCCTTGTCATCAGAATAAAAATAGGCAATATCTTTAGTGGCGATATAACGATAAATGTCCCCAATTTTTACATTGAACCTCTCTTTATAAGGCTTATTCTTGCTATGGATCAATGTTTGAAGGTCATCCAGCGAGATGTTTAATCGCCGCTCGTTTAACCTGCTAAATTTATCCAGCGCATTTTTTAAGCCCTGTGGTTCCACGGGTTTCAAAAGATAGTCAATGCTATTGACTTTGAAGGACTGGATGGCATATTCATCATAGGCTGTGAGAAAAATGACAGGTGTATCGATGCTCAGTTGCTGAAAAATCTCGAAACTCTGCCCGTCCAGCAGCTCAATATCTGCAAACAGCAAGTCGTACCGGCCATTGTTGCTGGCCAGCCATTTGATACCCTGGGCTACGGACCTTAAGCAACTGACCACTTCTACACCAGCATCCACTTCTTCCAGCAGCTTGATCAGCTCTTTTTGCGCCAGTACTTCATCTTCTATAATAACAATTCTCATGTCTCAGAGTAAAGGCAATGAAACCTGGAAACTACCTGGGCCGGGCAGCACCTTCACGTCTCTCTTATGCAATTTATAACTGTTTTTTACGTTTTCTAGGCCAATTCCGGGAGAAGCTATACTTCGTTTGGGTTGTAGGTTGTTACACACAATTAGTGAAACACCGTCTGAATGAATGTAAACCACAAGTGGCTTGTCTTCCAATACGGCATTATGTTTTACGGCATTTTCAATAAGTGTCTGCACAGCCATGGGAACTACCCTTTTTTTAAGGTATTCCTCGTTTACCTGTATATTTACCTGCAAATCGTCCCCAAAACGTGTTTTTAATAAATAAATGTAGCCTTCGATAAACTTTATTTCCTCCTCTAACGTGATCAGCTCCTTCTCCCGGTTTTCCAAAACATGACGATACACTTGGGAGAGTTTTTGGATGAACTCTTTGGCCTTGGCCTGGTCTATCGAAACCAGTGATGATAATGAGTTGAGACTATTGAACAAGAAATGAGGGTTGAGTTGGTTTTTGAGCACTTCGTATTGGAATTTTAAGTTTTCTTTCTTTAGCCATTCGTTGTCCAAAGCCACTTCGTAGCGGCGTGTGTATTGGTAATAAAATTCCATGGTAGGGAGTAGTATTAAATTAATGATAACCCCGATCATGGCGCTGAATGCGAACGATCGAAAATCAATAGGCGCTCTTTGGAACACTGAAATAAGTACATTGACAATGATCACCTGCAGAAAGACGATCAACGCAGCCGCGAAGAATTCGATCATGATGCGGATCAATCCTGACCTTTTGCCATCCCATGGGTTGTAATGATCAAGTACTCTTATCAAGCAGAAATTGAGATAGGAGAGGAGTAAGAGGTTAGGATAATTGATCGAAAATTGTACTAGCGATGTGCTCAATGAGAAGGGTTGATCCTCCTGCTGTAGCCAGTTAGAAAGGTCCAGCACAAATTGAAAACCAGCAGCATACAAAGCTAACAACAGGAGCAGACGCCAAGTGAAAAAACGACGAACCGATGGCCAGTAGGTACTTTTCAAGGTTAGAATTCTAATTTATAGTATAAGTTGGGCAAAAGAAATAAAACCCTGTCTTCATCCACCTGGTCCGTAACAAAATTGTACTCATACCCTTGCCATTGCTCTAGGAGGGTTGCGTTTTGAAAATCCAACCCCCAGGTGACCGTACTGTTACGTTTGTTGATCCTATAGGTAACACCGCAGTTCAACCAAAGTTCAGGTTCACTTTGAACGCTGTACAAACGATCATAATCCAGTACAGCTTCCTGGCGCGCCCTGCTTTCTTCCACTAAAACAGGAGTTAGCCGCTGCCCGTCCATGTAGGTCATGTTTACATTGATGCCCAGGAGGTTGACGCGGTTTTTCTTCCTATCATTTATGATGAATTCCCGGCCTGCCGTGAGTGTGCCCATGTAGCCGCGGTTAAATAAGGTGTTGCGCTCGATACCGTCGCCGCCCGTAAACTTTGAATCAAACAGCGAAGTGGTGAATAAGTAATAGTAGTTTTTATGGAAAGACTGTTCAAGCGTGATGTCAACTCCCAAATTTTTCCCCGTACCATCGTTCGTTAAAGGAGCATCAAGCTCCCAGAGCTGTGTGTAGTTAATGAAAGAATAGGAACTATCCGGTACAACGGGCACATCAAACAGGTCTTGATAATAACCTTCTAGCGTTAATCGCAGCGAGTGGGCGAGCTCCCAGTTAAGGCTCGCAACAAAGTGGTCTGCCTTGGCTCTTTTTAAGCTTTCATTGGTTCTGATAGCCCCATTTTGGTCTAGGTAATCGAAAAAATACACCTTAGGCTCTTCCCTGCGACTGTGCCGACCGTACCCAAGCCCTAAGGTTAATTTTGAGACCACTTGCCAACTTAAGCCAGCTCTTGGCTCTAAAGTGGTTTCGGCGTTAATGCCGAAATGAGTCACATTCATACCGGCTTGCAGGCTTAATTTTGGCGTAAGCTGGACATCAGATTGAGTATAGGCCTGGAAGTTGTAGGTATTGCCTACTGTGTTCACAAATTCTTCCAAAGGTTCTAAAGGTCTATCCGCTTGTTTCGCCCTGGAAGAATAATCTATGAAATCAATGATAACACCCGTGGTATTATTTATACGTCTTGAAAATTGCCGGATAAAATTCGTGGTGAACGTGTATTTGGATTCCCGGTTTTCTATGTCGGTATATGGCGTTAAGGACCCGCTGTTGAGTGTGTCGGCATCAGGGGTGAACCAGTCGGTCAATGAACGGTATCCATTGGTGGTAAAAGCAATAGAACTATTGATAAAAGATTTTTTTCCTAGGGGCGCCTTGTGATTGATCCCTACGGCAGCCATATCAAAATCAATATCGTCTTGCTGGAAGTCCCCTTCGGTCTCTCGCCTTTCAATTTCGTCTTCTTCTACTTCATACTCACCATATGGGGTGAATATGGCACTACGCCCACCAATGCCCCAAAATGAAAGTATACCTCCTTTTTTGGCTGGAAATGTAGCCTTAAAAGAGAGGTCTTGGTAATCCGGCTCTACTCCCCCGGCCAGCCTGCCATAGTATCCTATGAACCCATGTCTATAGTTAGCAAGATATGAAGCCTCATTTTTGTTTCCCAAAGGTCCCTCGGCCGCTATATCCGCCCCGAGTACTCCTAGTTGCAAAGTGTACTTTGCCTTTTCTGTGCTGCCCCGCCTGAAATTGATATCGAAAACGCCTGCCGTGGCGTTTCCATACTCTGCCGGGAAGGCACCGGTGAAAAAATCTGAAGTGCCCAGCACGTTGGCACTGAAAATGGTGATCAACCCGGCACCTGCTAGGTTCCCTCCTCCAAAGTGTGAGGCCCCGGGAACTTCTACCCCCTCGATTCTCCAGAGTACGTTGGTAGGAGAATTGCCACGGATCACCACGCCATTATCTTGGGGCGCTCCAAATGTGACGCCTGCAAAACTGTAAGCTACTCGGGAAGGATCGCTCAAGCCTCCTGCAAAACGTTGTGACTCCTCTAAAGAAAAAGAACGTGCGCTGACTTTAGCCATCTTGTTTAACGGCTGTTTATCATTAGGCGCCGTTACTACAATCTCTTCTAAATTGGTGAATGATATCCTTAGGGCTACATCCAGCAGGTAGGGCTTTGAGGACGTTACCAGTACCCCTCTTTGAATATAGGTTTCATATCCTACAAATGATATTTTTACATCATGCCTGCCTACAGGAACTTGTTTTACTTCGTATTTTCCGTCTGTATCGGTAACATCTCCAAGTATTGGGTTGGAGTTTAAAAGAGTGACCGTAGCGCCAACAATGACTTGCCCTGTAGTAGCGTCTACCACACGGCCTGTAATACCCTGTTTCAAACCTTGAGAATGGAGCATTAGTGGTACAAAATCAAGAATCAATAGCAGAACTGCTGCTTTTATCCTTCGGATTGCCATATTCGATCTATGCGTGGACATATGACAAAAATGAAAGCCAGCCCGCCGTTTTTACAAACGGTCTATGACCGGCCCAAGAGTAATATGGATGAAATTTAGAATTATGGGGACGGGGTGTGTTTGATCCCCTGTAATTGTCTCAAGGATATGTTTCACTCACCGGGTGGGTTTGAGTCACCCGGTGAGTAGGGGGGAAACCTCCAAATAGCTGGGGTTACTCACCTGTTCTTATGGTTATTTTTTTTCTCCTAGTAGCTGTTGCAAGAGGGCTACCTTTTCACGCTCACTTTTTAGCAACTGTTGGTATAAGTTTTTAATTTCTTCCATAGCTTCCATCCACTTTTCGAGCAGGTTAAGCTTTTGGTCATCTTGTTTTCCGGGGGTGCCAGGCATAGTCTTCTGGGTTACAATATTGTAAACCGTGGCTTCTTCATCTAAATTTTTAATAGACTCTGTACTTACCCCGAGTGCTTTGGCTACCCGGGTCATAGTATCTTCGTCGACCTCCTCTTTTTGTTCAATTTTAGATACTGCTTGTTGGCTAACTCCTAATTTTTCCGCTATGGCCTCTTGCTTGACCCCTAAAAGCTCACGCATTTGCATGATTTTCCTTCCAATATGTTTTGGACGTATGGGAGTGGTCCTTTCCATAAGAATATTTTTAGCATATTAATTCACTGTACCAAGTGCTTTGAGCAATCGAAATACTGCTTTACGACCGAATAAACGTATTCGCCAAGGGCCATTCCCCTTGGCTTATTCAAAATGATTAGAATAACCTTTTCTTTTGATCTTATCGTGGATTATCCAATTCTTGACCTGGTTACTGATCGAGTGGACTCCCAACACGAAAGAAACCACGAATAACTCTAGCAGGGTTAAAGCTATAAGTTTGATAGTATTCATATTCTTTTTTTTCAAATATAGCATATATGCTATAACAAAAAAATTACGAGTTCGCTATTTTTATCTCGTGCAGAATGTAAGAAGTGAAGAAGTGTTAAAAAAATTCGCCGAAAAAGTTAGGTCGAATAGGAAAAAAAAGGGACTTACACAGGAACAATTAGCGGAATTATCCGGTCTATCATTGAGCCAAATAGCGCGGATAGAAACGGCTCGTTTGAACAGTACGGTCTGTACCGTAGTGGTGCTTGCGCGTGGTATGAATATTAGCCCCTCTCAGTTGTTAGACATCTAAAACCAAGGGACCGGTTATCCCTTTTTTCCGAGGTAGATTGGTTTTAATTATTTTATCACATCGTTAGCCTCGGCCCTACCGGTCTAGGAAGGAGGGCCTATGTCCTACTCATACATAAAACTTGAGAAGACTATGATCACCTTTGATCATGTAGCTGTTTTTGGAGGCGCATGAAGGTGTTTTGCATGGAGTTCCTTGAGCCAAACAGTAAATATGCTAACTTTTTCAAGAATCACGCAAACAACCATAGGGTATTCGTTTGTAGTGGAAGCAACAAATGTCTCTTGTCTTCAATCTTAAAGGCACAAACGGTTGTATTGTCCACTACTTGTAAAGTTTAACAAAATGTACGTTTAATCAATACATTTAGTGAATAATTTTTTTGTTAAGTGACTGGTAATGAGGTTGGCACATGCTTGCTGTTAAATGCCTGGCAGGTAATCCTACACGTATTGTTGAAAACATAGGGGTGAAAATACAACCTGTATGTTGTAGAATTACAACCTCTCCGTGTTGAATACAACTCGCCATTTCTTCTCCTTTGCATCGATAAAAAAGACCAAATCTACACATTAAAGATCTATAGAAAGGCTGGGGGGTGTGACTTGATCGCAAACTTAAAATGTTTTTATGAGCATCCTCTGGTTATATTTTCGGTGGCTACGGGTTCTTAGTAAATTTTTTACCGGGCCACCTTCTTTATCGAAAAATGGGAAAAAGCAGCCAAGACGTAACTTGGAGGTTCTAATTTCATGTACCAATAAAATAGTAACCAATTACTTAATAGGTCCATTAATACGTCCTTACAAGTTGTCACAAGCCGTGGCACTTTATTGTGAAGGTGTGAATCGTCGATCTCATCGATCCTACATTCGTACATACATCCATGTTGACGAAGAAAATATCACCAAGAGTGCTAAAAATAGATTATTCCTGGTCATTACTCATGCCTGCTTTTATGCTAGGGTCCATAATGCAAGTTGTGTCCTGCTTTATTTGTCTATGGATAAAGATAGGGTATCGATAATGCTAGACACGGATATACCGATAATGGACAGGTTAGAAAGCTCATCGGATATTATATCTATGCTCACATGGGATCACCTCCACAAGTTAGGGGCTAAACTGGGCAAAGACCGCATTGGATTAAAAGATCACACATATAGATTGAGTCTTACGGTAGGACCTAAGCCGGCAGAGTTGCTGGTGGAACAACTAATAACGGCTTAGGCCGCCCTAAGCCTCGTGTTTTTGGCTCGCAATTTGAATCTTAATTAACAAAGGTTTTACAGTGAATATTGCCGCATGAAGGCCAGTGCTTCTCTTATCTTCTCTTGTAGTGGTTGAGAGGCGGCCACCAAAGGTAGCCGTACATGATTTTCACATACGCCAAACTCTTGAAGAACCTGTTTGATCCCCACAGGATTACTTTGCGCGTACATTAAGGGGTTAATTTCGACAAGGTGTAAGAGTTCAGCGGTCGCATTTCCATAATCTTCAGCTTGAACGTACGTCTTGATGCTTTTAAAAACATCGCCGAAGGCATTGGCCAGCACGGAAATAACTCCTACGGCCCCTATGGCATAAAGTGGTACGGTAAGTAGGTCATCCCCGGAGATCAACATGAAATCGCCAGGTTTGTACTTCATGATCTGCAGGGCTTGTCCAATGTCCCCGGAAGCTTCTTTGATCCCGATGATATTTTCGTGTTCGCTAAGTTTTAATGTCGTTTCCGCCATTATGTTAGACCCTGTTCTGCCAGGTACGTTGTAGAGGATCACGGGCACCGGGCTTCGATCAGCGATGGACGTATAGTGTTGGATGATCCCTTCCTGTGAAGGTTTGTTATAATAAGGACTTACGGATAAGAGAGCCGCTACTTGCTCTAAGTCGGTTTTTTGCAGTTGATCGAGGATTTCAGCCGTATTATTGCCACCTATCCCATAAACGATGGGTAAGTTGTGCCCATTATTATCCTTCACATATCTTAGTATGTTCTCCTTTTCTTTAGAGGTCAAGGTAACGGATTCCCCGGTGGTTCCCATGACCACGTAGTAGTCAACACCCTTTTGCGCTGTGAATTTCAAAAGATGGTCTAACCCTGTGACATCCAAGTTGCCGTTCGCTTTGAAAGGTGTGACAAGGGCAACACCAGTGCCGTATAGTTTATGGTTTGCCATTACGTAAGCTTTTTCGTGTACTTGTACATATCCTCCAGCAGGCCTTGGTAAGAATTGCCAGGAGCTTGTACCATCATTTCGCAGAATTTAGCGTTTTCCTCTTCATAGTTGGCGATACGGCATTTGGCTTTGCTCATGGCCATAATATTCCTGATCAAAGGACTGCCCTCTTGGTCAAGGTAAAAGAGATAATCAAAAGGCTGCTCTACAAACTTCAGCACAGCTTCCGAATTGAAAATACCCCAGAAGTTCAATTCTTTGATCGTAAAAAAATCAAACATGAACTCAAAGTTTTGATGCCCTTTAGGAAGGTAGGTCAATACGTTTACCGTTTTGCCGTCTTCCTCCAACTGATGTTTGAAATTTTTTACGAGTTTGTGTTTTCTCAGATCTTCAGTGCTAAATATTATCCCTGCCGTACTGGCGGAGCGGTAAGCCAAATTGGCCCGGTGCACTGTGTTCCTTTTAAGATAACGTCGTGTTTTTAGCTCTAGGAATTTATGATTTAGCATTTATTGTTCGATCATTTTAAGAAAATCCACTTCCGAGATGATCTTCACACCAAGTTTCTCTGCTTTTTCTTTTTTTGCAGGCCCCATTTTATCCCCGGCCAAAAGAAAGTCTAATTTACCTGAAATCGCCGAAATTACCTTGCCGCCATGGTTTTTAATTGTTTCTTTCAATTCATCGCGGCTGTAGTTCTCAAAAACCCCGGACACTACAAAGGTCTTATCCGCTAGTGCAGAAGATATCTTGGTATTGGGTTTGTCTTTTATTTCTAATTGCAAACCAGCGTTTTCCAGGCGTTTGACTTCCTGGCGATTTACAGGGTCTTGGAAAAAAACCAATACACTTTGCGCTATACGATCCCCTATTTCCGGGATTTCAATGAGCTCTTCGTAAGTAGCGTTGGCCAGGCGGTCTACGGTACGCATGCCCTGTGCTAGTTTTTCCGCTACGGTCTTACCCACATAGCGTATACCAAGGGCAAAAAGTACACTTTCAAAAGGAGTTTCCTTCGACGCCTCTATCCCCTTAAGAACATTTTGCGTACTCAATTCTTTAAAACCTTCCAGCTGGAATATGTCATCGAACGAGAGGTCATACAGGTCAGCTGGGCTATATACCAACCCTTTATCATACAATAAGCTGATGGTCCTTTCTCCCAATGAATCAATATTCATGGCTTTTCGTTGGATAAAATGCTCTACACGTCCTTTGATCTGCGGGGGACACCCGGTGAGATTAGGGCAATAGTGTACCGCCTCTCCTTCATGGCGTATAAGCTCAGTGTTACATTCCGGGCAGGTTGTGATATATTCAATCGGCTTAGAGTCCGCGGGACGTTTGCTCATGTCTACGGCAGTCACCTTGGGTATGATCTCCCCGCCCTTTTCTACGAGCACGGTATCACCAAGTCTCAGGTCTAGCCGGGTAATTTCGTTGGCATTATGCAACGAGGCTCTTTTTACGGTGGTCCCGGCCAAAAGAACAGGCTGAAGTTCTGCCACAGGCGTTACCGCGCCTGTTCGCCCCACCTGGTAGGTAATATTGTTTAGCAGGGTAGCGGCACTTTCGGCCTTGTACTTGAAAGCAATAGCCCATCGCGGGCTTTTGGCCGTGTACCCGAGGACATTCTGCTGCTGTATACTATTCACCTTCACCACGATGCCGTCAGTTTCCAAGGGTAGCTCCATCCTTTTGGTTTCCCACTCGTTGATGTATTCGATCACCTGGTCGATATTGTCACATTTGGCAAAGGTGCGCGAGACATTGAACCCGAGCTTTATGAGAAGCTCGATGGAAGCTTCATGACTGGCAATCTTTTCTGAATCGCTCATCATTGAATACAGGTAGCAGTCTAACCCTCTTTTGGCTACCACACCGCTATCCTGCATTTTTAAAGTCCCCGAGGCGGTATTCCGGGCGTTGGCATAGGGTTCTTCCCCGATATCTTCCTTCTCCCGGTTGAGTTTTAAGAAATTTTCTTTCGGTAGAAAAGCTTCGCCACGGACTTCAAATTCCCCTGGAAAATCACCCTTTAAGCGTAAGGGGATCGTACGGATCGTTTTTACGTTGTTCGTGATATTATCCCCCCGTGTTCCATCTCCACGGGTAACTCCTTTTGTTAAGATGCCGTTTTCATAGGTTAGGCTAAGGGCCACGCCATCGAATTTCAACTCGCAAAAGTAACTGTAGGATTCATCATTTAATCCTTTTTTTACGCGTTGGTCAAACTCCTTGAGTTCTTCGGTAGAGTAGGTATTGCTTAGAGAAAGCATGGGGTATTTATGGTATACCGTCTCGAACTCCTTCGTAATTGTACCCCCCACACGTTGTGTAGGTGAGTCGGGGTATTTAAACTCCGGGAATTCTTGCTCTAGTTGGATCAGCCTATCCAGCAGGTGATCAAATTCGTAATCAGTGATCTCGGAGGTATTCTTTTGATAATATAGGTCGTTATGATAATTGATCTTTTCTGATAGCCCGGCAATTTCCTTTTGCGCCTCTTCTCGTGTCATTTTACTATCGTGTCCTTAAAGTATGATCGTATGCATGTTGTACGTATGGTGCTCAAAGCTACGTAATCCTTAAGACTGGCCCAACAACGATTATTTCGTAGGGTCCTGGAATTCAGCAAGATTTTCCCCGAACTGAAAGACGTTATTAGATCGTTCGATGTCAGCCATTCTTAACGTAGGGTCGATCTCCAAACTCTTGATGCTAGGTATATTGCGGTTAAGCTTCAATGTGTAGGTTGGATGGGTCCAAGGCCAAGGTTCCTTTGTGATCCGTTCTATCTCCGTATTTTCTACTGGTTTTGCCCCACGCATGATCCGTAAGGGGACGTATATGATCTCTGTAGAGCCATCGTTGTATTCCACATAAAGATCAATAGGCATGATCATTTCGCCTACCCTTTCGAGAGTTACATAAGTGGCATCTCCTTGGCTGATCACTGATTTTATACCGTAATCGATTTGTTTGGTCGTATATACAAAATGTTCTAAATACCAATCCAGTTCTAAGCCGGATGTTTTTTCCATGATCCTCATAAAATCGATAGCGGTGGGATGTTTGAATTTCCAAGTATTATAGTAGCGTCTCATTCCTTTCATAAAAGGCTCCAGCCCGATGATGTAACTCAATTGGTCTAAAAATACGGCCCCTTTGGAGTAAGCATTTACCCCGTAGGATCTATTCGTATGATAGTGATCGGCATGGGTGGTCAGGGGCTCTTCTTTGCCGCTGGAAGCCATAAAAAAATACCCGTTTTGTGAACCCGTGTGCGGGTTAGCGTCACTGTTGGGATCAAATAAGTATTGCATGGTAACCGAAGTAGCATAAGAAGTAAAGCCTTCGTCCATCCAAGGGAATAAGCTTTCGTTAGTAGCGAGCACCCCTTGGTACCAGCTATGAATAAGCTCATGTACCGAAACACCCACGAGGCTCCTAAAGCTCCTGTTTCCCGTGACCAGGGTGGCCATAGGGTATTCCATTCCGCCATCTCCTCCTTGCACAAAGGAGTATTGATCATACGGGTATTCTCCAAAGTTCAAACTCATAAATTGCATGGCCTTTACCATTTGCGTAGGTAGTTTAGCCCAGTTTTCTTCTGTCTTTTCATTTTTTTGATAGAAGAAATGAAGAGTAGGGCCGTTGGGTACTTGGGCTTGGGTATGCTCATAGTCTGGGTCTGCCGCCCACATAAAGTCAATGACATTAGGGGCTTTAAAGTGCCAAGTCAAGGGCTTGTCTGAGGTTTTAACTTTGGTACCTTCTTTTTCGTAGCCATGGCCTATGTCATTGGCATTTTGTAAATACCCCGTGCCCCCGATGGTGTAGGCGGGGTCGATGGTGATCTTTATATCAAAGTCGCCCCATACCCCGTGGAACTCCCTGCCGATGTAGGGGTTAGCATGCCAGCCCAGGTAATCGTATTCGACCATCTTTGGATACCACTGTGACATGGAATAAGAAATGCCTTCGGCATTATCTCGCCCCGACCTCCTGACCTGTAAGGGAACCTGGGCATTAAACTCCATATCGAATGTAGCTTTCTTCCCGGGTAAAATAGGTTCATTCAATGTTACTTCAAGTATAGTACCCTCGGTGTGATAGTTTAAATCTTTGCCATTTTGCTTTAGGCTGGTAATACGTTGAAATCCTATTTCGTCATCGGTAAGCCTAGAGATCCGGTCGCCCACTCTACGGTCAGGATCATCTATGGTAAGGGACCGGATGTCCATCATACTTCCGGGTTGGAAGGCATTAAAATATAAATGGTAATACACCTTTTTCAGTGTATCAGGGGAGTTGTTGGTGTAGATCAATTTTTGCGAACCGTCGAAACGATGCGTTTTTACATCCATTTCGATATCCATTTTGTAGTCTACATGTTGTTGCCAATAGCAAGAAGAGGAGGGTTGGGAATAAGTGGTGATTGTTGTAAAGATGAAGACCACCAGGGTTGTCAATACTTGTGTTTTCGTCATGTTAAGGTGTTTTTTCTCTCAGGAGAACTCCCCGGGAACACCCGGTGTCTCCTACGTTCAATCGAATCTCGAAATTATGGAATGCTATGTTGTTTATCAAACGTGTTATTATGATTGGTCTAATCGTGGTCTGTAGCGTTTAAAAATTCATTAAGATCGGCTTCCGTGCTCCTCAGCTTCTCTTGGCAAGATTTAATTAGCTCGGTGGCTCTTTTTACCATACCTGCTAGCTCGTCAATCCCCGGTTCACCACTTTCTACCTGCTGGATCAAAGTCTCAAGTTCCTTTAATGATTCGCTGTAGGTTACCTGGTTTTTACTCATAATGATTGTTTGTCTGTTCCTTCTACTTTACTACTGATGATCTCGCCGGGCAGGTACGTTTTGAGGAGTCCCCCCTTTTTGGCCATACCGGCTTTTATTCTTTTTCCATCGATGGTGGTCAGTGTATATCCTCTAGCCAGTATCTTTCCCGGGTCTACCAGGTCTAATGTTTTCTGAAGCATTTCAAGCTTGGCCTTATGCCTAGCAAGATTGTGTTTTGAAGCGGCCTGTAATTGTTTTAAAAGCAGGTCGAGTTGGTGCCCTGCTTTTATTATCGCACCTTTTGAAGCCGCGGTTAAACGCTGACGACAATTATCTAAATGTTGCTCTCTTGACCGGATTTTTCCTAACACTCCTTGGTACAGCCTTGTGAAAAGAGCCTCAAGCTGTTCTTCGTAAGCGCTCATACCACTGACCAGGAATTCGGCTACCGCGGTAGGTGTTTTCAATCGTGTATGGGCTACCATATCAGTGATGGTCTCATCTCTTTCATGACCAATCCCTGTTAATACAGGAATGGGGAACTGGGCTACGTGGGCGGCAAGGTCATAACTGTCAAAACAATCCAGGTCTATTTGAGAACCACCTCCACGAATGATGACGACCACATCAGGCTGTTCAGCTTCATTAGCAACAGTGAGCAGTGCATTGATCATGGACTCGACTGCTTTTTCTCCTTGCATGACGGCTTTGTACAGCTTTATCCTGAAACGATAGCCCCTTTGATTGTTTTCTACCTGGGCGGTGAAGTCACCAAAGCCTGCTGCAGAAGGAGAACTGATAATGGCGATGTTTTGAGCTACTGTTGGTAAAACCAACTGCTTATTGAGATCAAAAACCCCGTCTTGTTTTAGTTGTTCTATGATCTCTTGCCTTCTTCGGGCCCGTTCTCCTAAGGTAAAGTTTGCATCAATGTCCTTAATGTTCAAACTGAGCCCATAAAGCTCGTGAAATTGAACATTGGCATTGAATAGTATTTTCAAGCCTTTTTTTAATGCCTGGCCGGTAATGTTTTCAAACCAAATGGAGAGATTCCTGTAGGTGTATGCCCAGATGGTACCCCTTAGCTTAGCAATGATCTTATCCTCTTCTTTTTCTACCAGTTCCAGGTAACAATGCCCGCTGGCATGTAAGCGCATTTCGCCTATTTCGGCAATTACCCAGTAACTCGGTTCAAGGTTTTCGTCGAGGGTTTTCCTGACTACATGGTTCAGTTGAAATAGGGTAAGGTGCTTCATGGTTGAAGGCGCAAAAATATCCAATTAAATGGAATAAGGAAGAAGCTAATAACGGCAAGGTTTAAGGTTACCGGCCCAGTGCAACAGTGTGAAGTTAAAGAACTAGTATTAAGTGAAGTGTAATTGGACATTTAGCTATTTTTTCCAGTCTCGTTCTTAAAGTCAGCAGTTGGCAAAGGGCACTTGGCAATCCTATATTTTTTAGCCTACTGCCCTTTGCCAACTGCCCACTGATCGAGAACCTTCCAAGACCACAAATAGAGTTCATCATCTAACCCTACACGTCAGTTGAGGCTTGACTGACACTAAGCTTTCGTAATTTGTATTCGGGATCAAAATTTAAATGTGTAGGAAAGACTCGCTTGTATAAAACTGTTGGCGATGAGGTCTTCACTTTGTCCGGGAAGCTCCTGGGGAATATTGAACTGGTAGGATACCAGGAAGTCAAATGCATTTTTTTTGAAGCTTACGGGCAGTGAAAGGCTGTAGTTTAAAAGCCCAAAGGTGTTGATCTCTTCTATGGCCCTCCGCAGGGCTTCGGGATCGTTAAGTAGATCTCTCAGGCGCTGGTTAGATTGGATCAGTCTTCGCTGGAGGGCCTCGATGTCCGTTTCTCGGAAAGGGCGCAAGAAACTGGTGGCATTTCCAAACAGCATGCTAAATGTAGGCAGGAGGGTAACTTTATCAAAGAAAAGGAAGTTTTTGAAAGTCAAGGTGGCGTTAGTGCTCCAAACTACTCGATGCGCGGTGATAGTATCTCCCAGGATAACAGAATAGTCTAAACCTGATTCGAAAAGATCATTTTCCGCGTAAACTGAAACTCCTAGGCCATTGGAATAAAGAGTGTTGAAATTAGCCTCTTGGGCCCGGTTGTAAAAGTAGCGGTCATAATTAAGCAAGTAGGTCCAGTGCTGCCCAATACTACCTAGGTAACCCGCTGAAACTATATTCAGGTAATACTGCGGGTCTATAGCACTATTAGAGTACCCTGTAACATCGGCAAAAAAGCCCGAGTGGTGGAAATACGCTATCCCGTAAGACAAACCAAACTGGTTGAGGTTTAGGTCCCTGCCTGCACTTACGACCTGGCTCATATAACCTGCCCTTAGGGTCAAGAAAGATTGGTAATCACGGGCTTCTTCTAACTTGATAAGGCTATCTAAAATAAAAAGTAAGGAGGCGCTGTCCAATTCGTCCAAGGCACTTTCAAGCTTTGCCAATTCTTCGTCTAAGTTATCTTGGGCTGCTGTTATTGGCAATAAAAAAATAACACTGATACTTGCTAGTAAAACTATTTTCATATGCCCGGCTAGAATTCATGGTTTAAAATAGCCATGAGGCGCTACTTTTCGTCAATTGTTTCTTCTTTGCTGCCGCTCGTTGTTCCTATCTCGCATTTGTTCCCTGCGCCGCTGGTTTTGAGCCCTGCGCTGTTGGATCTGGTCTAAGATCATTTTCCTGAAGTCTTCTTCCGCTTTACGGAGCGACATGACCTGTTGTGCCGAGATTACTTTCAGCATTCGGTCTGAATAGTCGCGTTCCATTTGAAGTGATTGTTCTTTGAGTTTGTAGCCCAGGTCCAGCAAAGCCTTTTTTTCTGCTTCTGTGGCTGTTTCTACGTTGAGCTTGGACTTTTCCCGGTTGTATTCTTGGCGAAGTCCTTTTCTTTTTTGGGAAAATTCGTTGTAAAGGGGCCAGAACTTTTCGGCTTGTTCCGGGGTGAGCCCGAGCCTTTCTGTAATTAAAGCGATCCTGGCGGCTTGTATCTTTTGCTCTGCGGCTTTGTCCTGTGCCCAAGAAAGCTCACCGCTACAGAGCAGGAATATTATTATGATCATTGCCTTTTTCATGACAGGTATTTTATCGTTCTTATAATTCACTTATATCGAAATAATCATCCGCAAGGTCCTCAAGTATCTCTAAGTTACTTCCTTCGATGAGCAGTGAACTTTCCGCACCGAATTCAAATTCTAACTCGGCTAGGTCCAAGTTTTCAAGTATTTCGTCCGTTGTCATATCAGAAGATGCCAAATAACTTACGAGATCTTCCGTTTCCACTTGTGTTAGCAATTCACTCGCTGATATGCTGTTGGAGGGATTTCTTAAGAGCAGAAAATACACCGCCAGCAATACCACGGCCAAAGCAGGGGTGGCCCATTTCAGCGTAGGAGCCATCCAATTCCACCTCGTTGACCTTGCTCTCTCTACTGCACGAGATTGTATCACTTCCGGGAGCTTATCGAAATACTCCCGGGGGACTTTGTGAATATTCTCTTTGCTGATATCGTCTAATTTGAGTGCCATATAAGTTTCGACTCGTTTTATGGGATAGGGTTTAATCTACATTTAATAAAGTTTCAATTTTTTTTACGGCGTGGTGAAAACTGGCTTTTAACGCTCCCACACTGGTACCGGTGATTTCTGAAATATCTTCATACCTCATTTCATCGAAATACTTCATATTAAAAACCATTCTCTGCTTATCCGGTAGTTTTAGCAATGCCTTCTGAAGTTTCAGTTGAATCTCTTCTCCGTCAATATAGGGGGAACTGTCCAGCTTAGCACTAAGTTCCTGCTCCACATCCCCGATAGGTAAGAAGAATCGTCTACGCTTTTTATTCAGGAAAGTGAGGCATTCATTGGTAGCTATACGGTAGATCCACGTATAAAGCTGGGCATCAGCCCTGAATTTATCAATGTTGTTATATACTTTTATGAATACTTCTTGGACCAAGTCATCGGAATCGTCATGGTCTATTACCATCTTACGGATGTGCCAATAAATCTTTTCTTGGTACTTCTTTACAAGAAGATTGAAACCGAAATTTTTACTTTCACTCTTGCGTAATCTCTCTAAAAGCTCTTTGTCTTCCAAAAAATTGATTAATTGTTCCTTGACCGGTAGACACTTACAATATAAAAAGGTTTAATCAAAAAACTTAAAAAACTTCCATGAACCCCGTGAAGCCGCGTATAACTGACAAAATACGTAAAAAGTGCCGCAAGTATTTTGAAATACGATGGGTGATCGTATCTTTGGGGAAATTAAAAAAGAGATGAAAGTAACCGCCCTAATCCCCGATAACTTGATCAAAGAAATATTAGAACTCACCGGGGGTAAGAACATCACCGAGAGTGTAATAATTGCACTTAAAGGGTATATTGCTAACAAAAAGGTAAATTACCTTATCGATGAAGTAAGTAAAGAGCCCCTGCAGTTTAACGAAGATTTCACGGCTTACGGTATTCGCAAGATCAATCGCAACAGGTGATCATAGCAGATACCTCGGTTTGGATAGAATTCCTTAGAGGTAACGAGGATATTTCTATCATGTTCGGCCCGTATTTGCGAAAGGGGCATATCTATACCACGAGCGCTATTTTTGGCGAGCTTTTTCAAGGCGCGAAAAATACCCGGGAACGAGCCATTTTAAACGAGTTTTGGGAGTACCTGCCGAAGGTGGACGAAACAGACTTATTCATTAAGGGGGGAAAGCTCTCGAATACGTATAAATTGTATGCGAGGGGAGTAGGGTTGATCGATTGTACTATTTTATGCGCTTCGTTAGATAATGAACTGGCCTTATGGACTTTAGATAAGAAACTATTGGAAGCGGTAGAACTTATCGAAAAATAGCCTAAACAATGTTTACTTCAGGTGTTAATATAATCCCAAATTTCTTGGCCACGGAATCTTGGATCTCTAAGGCCAGTGCTTTAAGGTCTTCCCCCTGGCCGTTGCCATAGTTTACAAGAACAAGCGCTTGGTTCTTGTGGACACCTATGTTGCCCTTTATTACGCCTTTCCAACCGGCCTGTTCGATTAACCAACCCGCGGGAACTTTCACCCGGTCCCCGGGAAGCTCGTACCCGGGGATCGTACTAAATTCCGCCTTCAGCCCTTCGAAATCAATCTTATCTACGGTAGGATTTTTAAAAAAACTCCCCGCATTGCCAATCTCATCCGGATCAGGAAGTTTGCTTTGCCGGATGCTGATCACCGCATCGCTTACGTCTTGTATAGTAGGTTGTATTATCCCTTTACCTGACAAGACCTGCGAAATCGCCCCGTACGATATATCCAGTTCATGATCTTTTTTCGACAAACGAAATGCGACATGCGTAATCACAAAATGGTCTTTGTATTTGTTTTTGAATACACTTTCCCTGTATCCGAATTTGCAGGCTTCGTTATCAAAGATCTCGGTCCTACCTGTTTCCCGATGTACGGCCGTGAGATGATCGAACACCTGGCGTACTTCGACGCCATACGCGCCAATGTTCTGCATTGGCGCGGCCCCCACTGTCCCAGGTATTAACGATAAATTTTCCAAACCTCCCCAGCCTTGGTCTAAGGAATACAATACTAGTTCGTGCCAGTTTTCACCAGCCCCAACATTGACCAATACCATGTGCTCATCTTCCTCCAGTACCTCTTTCCCCAGTATGTTCATCTTGATCACTACCCCGTCGAAGTCCCGGGTAAAGAGGACGTTGCTGCCGCCACCGAGGATCATGGACGGCTGGGCGCGTACCCTCTTATCTTTTAAAACTTCGATCAATTCTTCACGTGTTGTTACCTCTACCCAAAGCGAGGCGTTGACGTCAATTCCAAAAGAATTGTGAGATTTTAAAGATACGTTCTCTTGCATTTCCATGTGCGATTGCGAATTAAGGAGAATTATAGCAAAATGGAATGTTTTTTACGGGAAAAAATAGTTTTTGCGCTCGCAATTGGGCCCAGGAAATGTGCATTCATCACAGGAATATAGTTACAAACCGAGTCAAAAAATTGGAGTGAATAGAATTTTATTATACTTTCAAGATTTTAAATAGTGAGGCTTTGGATCTTATCAAGTTAGAACACTTCCGTAATCTCGTTTCCCTAGCTGGGGCAGATGGAAAAATTGAAGAGGTAGAAAGGGTAGCCCTTTCCAAGATAGCGTACGAATTGGATATTCCGTTGGATCGTTTAAATGTGATGTTAGATCATGCCAATGAATACATTTACTTTATCCCACAGAACCAGCAAGATAAAGAGAAGCAATTGGAGGACATGATCCGGTTGGCGCTTGCTGACGGAGAGCTGGCACAAGCAGAATTGCAACTCATCCATATGGTCGGTGAAAAACTGGGGTATTCCAATGAGCAAATGGACGAACTCGTTACGGCTTATACGGCCAACATTGATTGACATAGTACCTTCAAGGTATACTTACGAGACTCATTTGTAGTTATCTTGTTAAATTACGCTATATTCTTAAGATGTTTTGAGTAATGGGGGCCTCAAAATGAGTAATATACTCGGGATTTTGAGGTTCTAAGGCCCGCTTGCCCACTGGCCTCAAATGTGCCGCGCTGTTCCTGGATGTCTCCCCTCCATACGCCACTTGAATTTTCAATGATGCCTTCTTAAACTTATCGAGGCAATAGGATTTGTAATCCGGGCGTTCTCGTTTGTGACCCATGATCCTACAAAAGTCAGCAGTTGACAATGGGCAATGGGCAACCCTATATTTTTGCCGATTGCCTATGACTTCTTTTCGGCTTAATCCTTCCTATTTTTACCCAGGTTATAGGCTATAGCGTTAATTCATACCGCTTTTCCACCAGTCCAAATTCGGTCTGTTGGGAGGAAACATATTTATAGCCGTATTTCCCGTACAGGTTTGCTGCTACTTGTAGCTGCTCTTCCGTTAGTAGAAAAGAAGAGGTATATTTTTTACGATGGAAGAAATCCATGAACAGGTCCATCATTTTACGTCCTAGCCCGATGCCCCTGTATTTAGGATCGATGAGAAAGTAGCGCAATTGGGCCACCCCGTTTGTGTTTTTCAAGGCCAGGGTGCCTACAATGCTATCGTTATGTTCGGCGATCCATACTCTTTCTTTGGCAGGGTCGAGGCCCTTGTAGAAGGTTGCTAGCGTTTCCGCAACGTATATTTCAAAAAATGATCCAAAATCATACAGTTTCCCGTGCATGTATATGATGTAGCCCAGGTCACCCGGCAGGTACTCGGTCCTGATCTTGATGTCTTCTAAAAAAGGTTTCATTTTTCGGTAGGCGTTAAAAGTTGTGTTATGTTTTCCATACTGTCCAATAGTAAATGCAATTGGGTGTCGTTGAGACCTTCAATCCATTTGCCGGTAGAATTGATCATGAGAGCATCCAAGCATTCCATTTGCCGGATGCCCTTAGGGGTGAGCCTTAGGTAGTATTGCCTTTTATCTTCGGTAGAGCGTACCTTGGTAACGAGCGTATTGGCTACAAACTTCCCCAGTATTCTACTGAGATAGCCCTCGTCAATATTTATCTCTTGCAGGATCTTCCTGGCGCTGCATGATTTCATACGCCTTATCTCGAAGAGTACACAAGCTTCTGCAAGGGAGAACCCGCTATCGAGGATGCTTCGATCCAGTATTTCAATGGTGTTTGTGTAAAACCGGTTAAACTCACGGATCTTTTCTATACAAAGCTGTTTTGAAAAATTCATATTTATAAATATACTTGATTTTGTCAAGTATTTCCATTCATCCAAATTTTTAGTTGGGCCCTTTACAGAAAATCAACGAATTGTTATTATTGCAACCAAAATTTGATGAACCACAAACATTGTAGATTTCAGTTTTATGGATATTAAGATTGAAAGTTTAACAAAGACATATGGTCCTCAAAGGGCGGTAGATGACATTTCTTTTGAGGTCAAAACCGGTGAAATCCTAGGTTTCCTGGGGCCTAATGGCGCGGGAAAAACCACGACGATGAAGATGATCACCAGTTATATAGCTGTAGATCAAGGAGATATAGTAATTGGGGGAGATTCTGTTCGTTCGAAAGGGGATACCCTACGAAGACACATTGGGTACTTACCTGAGCACAACCCTTTGTACCTGGACATGCCTGTGATTGATTACCTGGAATTTTCTGCTGCATTGCAGGGGGTACTGAACCAACAGGTCCCGGCCAGGGTCAAGGAAATGGTAAAGCTCTGCGGCCTCAATGCCGAAAAACACAAAAAGATCGGTGAGCTGTCGAAAGGCTACCGGCAGCGTGTAGGACTGGCGCAGGCTATGATCCATGACCCGGAGATCCTTATTTTGGATGAACCTACCACTGGGCTCGATCCTAACCAGATCGTAGAGATCCGGAGATTGATCAAAGAAATAGGGAAAGAGAAAACCGTGATCTTAAGCACACATATCTTACCCGAGGTGGAAGCCACGTGTGACAGGATCCTTATCATCAATAAGGGCAAGATCGTAGCCGATGGTACTGCCGAGACCTTAAGAAAACAGGCTCAAGGGCAAGAGTTGCTCACTGTGACCATAGAAGATGGGAAAACGGATGAAATCAGGAAAGCGCTCCATGAACTATCTTCGGTTTCCTCTGTAGACAGTATAGGAGCCAATCGCTTCGAAATACAAAGTAAACCCGATATGTCAACCAAAAGAGACGTTTTCACGTGTTGCGTGGCTCACCAGTGGGTGATCACCGAGATGACACCAACAGAAACCAAGCTAGAGGACATCTTCAGGGACCTTACTACCTGATCAATAAAATATCTCGATCATCCTATTTGTGACTAGCACAAGTCATGTTCATTTAATTTGAAACATCTGAATTTTAATATACCATGAGATCGATTTGGATTATAGCTAAACGAGAATTACAATCTTTTTTCGATTCACTGATCGCTTATATTATGCTAATCCTGTTTTTAGGATTTAGCGGTTTTTTCACCTGGCTTTATGGCGCGGATATATTTTTGGTGGGCCAAGCCAGCCTTCAAGGTTTTTTTGATATTGCTTTTTGGACCTTGTTCTTTTTTATCCCGGCAATTACAATGCGAATGCTGGCAGAAGAAAGGAAAACCGGTACGATCGAACTACTGCTCACCAAGGCAGTCACGGACCAGCAAGTGGTGCTGGGTAAGTTCTTAGCCTGCTTTTTCTTGGTGGCGATCGCCCTAGCATTCACTTTACCGTACTATGTTACCTTGGCCAATATAGGCAACGTAGATCATGGCGCGGTGTGGTGCGGGTACCTGGGATTGTTACTCATGAGCGCTACGTATATCAGTATTGGCCTTTTCACCAGTAGCATTACAAATAACCAGATCGTGGCATTCTTATTGGCCCTGTTTATTGGCCTCTTTTTTCATATTATTTTCGGGGTGTTGTCCAGTAACTTTACAGGGTTCCTGGGGCAATTATTCCATACATTGAGTCTTTCCGCTCATTTCGAATCACTCTCTCGTGGTGTGATTGATACGAAAGACATTGTGTATTTCTTGAGTATTGTAGCCATTGGCATTTTGCTGGCCCAAATGAGCTTATCAAAAAGGAATTTAACCAACTAACGATCATGAAAACAAAGAAGTCATTCTATACATCGGTTTTATTGATCATTGGGATATTACTTTTGATCAATTTTATTTCGACAGATTTTTATGTGCGTTTTGACCTTACGGAAAACAAGCGCTTTACTCTTAGCCAGGCCACGGACGACGTGCTGGAAGCGTTAGTGGAACCGGTTACGGTGAAAGCTTATTTTTCTGAGAACCTGCCTCCTAATATTGCACAAACACGTCAAGATTTTCAAGACCTGTTGGTGGAGTATGCTAGCATATCCGGGGGGAATTTGGTGTTTGAGTTTGTAAATCCAAATGAAAACCGACAGACAGAACAGGAAGCTGCACAGGCAGGCATTAGTCCCGTAATGATCAACGTGCGTGAAAAAGACCAGATGAAGCAGCAAAAGGCATTCATGGGAGCCGTGGTCCAGATGGGGGAGCAGCAAGATGTTATCCCCTTTATGCAACCCGGCGAGGCCATGGAATATGCCCTGACGACCAGTGTGAAAAAGTTGTCCGTGGTGGATAAACCCGTGGTAGGTTTAGTCCAAGGGCATGGAGAACCGTCTATTTACGATATGCAGCAGGCTGGGCAGGCACTAGCTGTTCTTTATAACTTCGAAGATGTAGCGATCACGGATACTACCCAAATCCCGGCACGGTTTAAAGCACTGGCAATCGTAGCGCCAACGGATACCATACCGCCTTCCCATTTGGCCCAATTGGATGATTTCCTGGGCAGGGGAGGAAAGCTTTTGGTCGCAATTAACCGGGTGGACGGTGATCTTCAGAATGCTTCCGGTCGCTCGGTGTATACCGGCCTCGCACCCTGGCTGCAAAATAAAGGCGTGACCGTTGAAAATAAGTTTTTGATCGATGCCAGCTGTGCGGCTGTAACGGTACAGCAGCAGCAAGGGCCTTTCAGGGTGCAGTCACAGGTACAGTTCCCTTACCTGCCCATCATTAACAACTTTGAAGACCATCCCATCACGAAGGGGTTGGAATCTGTGGTTTTGCCTTTTGCCAGCCCACTGGTCTTTTCCGGTGATACTACGGTGAATTATGCGGCATTGGCCTACACCTCCGAACAGTCAGGAACCTCCAATGCGCCGGCGTATTTCGATATCCAGCGGCAATGGACAGAGGATGATTTTCCGCTAAGTGACCAGGTCGTGGCCGCAGCGCTAGAAGGAAATTTGGTGGGTGATACTTACAGTAAACTTGTCGTGATCGGCGACGGTGATTTTGCTATCAACTCGAGGGGAGGAGGGCAGCCCCAGGCGGTTCAACCGGATAATGTAAGCCTTTTCGTGAATAGTATGGACTGGCTATCCGACGATACCGGGTTGATCGAGCTACGAACGAAAGGGGTAACTTCGCGCCCCATAGACCAGCTTGAAGATGGCACAAAAGCCACTTTGAAATGGGTGAATTTTGGTGTGCCGATCTTACTGGCGATCCTTTATGGAATAATAAGGGCCCAAATGCGTAGAGTACAACGAATCAAAAGAATGGAGGTGAGCTATGAATAGAAATAGTATATTATTAATAGTTTTTGTCCTGTTACTGGCGATTTTTTTAGGAAAGAGATTTCTCGGCGGGGACGACAGCAGGAATTTCCGAGAGGTACTGGTGGAAGTAGATACCGCTGCGGTAACCAAAATCGTGCTGTACACTAAAGCTAATGATCATGAAGCCGTCGAACTCATAAAAACCAGCGCTACTTGGGATGTAAAAAGCGGTAACATCAGCGATGAAGCCGACAAAGGCTCAATCGGGGGTATGCTCTCATCTTTGGTGAAAATAACTCCCAAACGCCTCGTGGCAAAATCAGGGGATAAATGGGCGCAATATGAAGTCAATGATTCTTTGGGAACGCAAGTAAAAGTATATAATGGGGACAAACTATTGGCAGATGTCATTATTGGGAAATTTAACTTCCAACAAGCCACCCGCTCCATGTCTACCTTTGTACGATTGGGAGACGATAAAGACGTGTATTCCGTGGATGGTTTCCTATCCTCCACCTTTAATCAACCGTTTAACGGTTTCCGGGATAAAACATTTTTAGAAACGAATAAGACAGACCTGGCTTCGTTAAAATTCGATTACCCGGGCGATAGTAGTTTTGTTTTATCCAAAATCGGGGAAAAATGGCAGGTTAACGAAACCATGGCGGCGGACTCTGCTTCCGTAGAGAGCTTTCTCAACGGCTTACGCAGCATAAGACAACGGGATTTTGTAGATGGTTTTGTATCCGCAGGTAAATCCGCTTTGTACCAGTTGACGGTCGATGGGAATAACATGAGCCCGATCGTTGTACAAGGTTTCCAAGAAGGTGAAGGCTTGGTGTTGCATTCTTCCTTGAACGAAAATGCTTTTTTTGAAGAAGGTGGCTTAAATGCCTTTGAGAAGCTATTTGTTCCTGCCGGTCAATTCTTTGAAACCACGGGTGAATGATGGCTTCGAGTAGGGTTTGAACGTACCGAAAGGGCGGGCTGTTCCGCTGTTCCAGCCAGGGTCAAATCCTTACTCCTAACCCCACCCTAAACTCGAAATAAGATGGAAGGCCCTCAAGAGAGAGTTCATTTAATCTTTGGCGGCTCACAGGCAGGTTAGGATTGGACTCCCTTGTATACTGGAATTCTAGGGTGGCGAGATTTACGGGCACATTGATGTCCAGGAGAATTTTAGGACTTAATTCAACAATGGACCTCGCCAGCAACGCTATATGACTGCCTATCGCCCAGTTTACCTTATAAAATTGGGTGGATATGAACGGTTCGAAAACATTACGAGCGTAATAGGGAGAAAACGATGGGCCCAGGAACACCTTCCATTTGCTTCCCGGTGAACGGCTTAGGCTGAAATTGTAATCATAACGAAATCGGATAAGCAAGTCCTTTTCAATGGCTCCACTGGTAATTTGTGTGTCATCTCCTGTCTTTTCTTTGTTCCTGTCATACGAGATATTCATGATCCCTATCTCGTGAAAATTTTTTTGCTTATGGGAGATGGATAGGGACAGGCCGGGTGAAAAACTTAATGAGCTCTCACTATTTTCAGAAAGGCCAGTAGAGCTTTCGTTATGAGTATACAGGAAATTGGAAAAAGCTTTTAATGTTTTTTCCTGTGCATTAGAGGGCTTGAAAATGAAAAGGCCGAAGACGGCTATCATCACTTTTTTGAGTAGTTGGTTCATTGATCCATGCATTGCACTTTAAAGTTAGAAACGGGGTAAGCGTCGGATGTCCTGTAGTTGTAATGCCACCATTCGGTGCTAAGCGCATGGAAACCTGCCTGTTCCATACCACTTTTTAATAACTCACGATTTTCAATGATATTGCCCGGCAGGTCTAAGAAATTATGATGCGCCTTTTCTCCAAAATGGTCAAAGTCGGTCCCCATGTCCAGCTCACGGCCGTTCAAATCAGTGAGTGTGATGTCCACCGCACCCCCGCGATTATGAATAGAGCCTTTGGCAGGGTCTGCTACATAGCGGCTGTCAGGCATGATCTTCCACATCTTTTTTTGAACATCTAATGGCCGGTAGCAGTCGAATAATTTGATGCGGTAGCCTTTTTGGAGAAAAAACATATTAGCTCGTACCAATGCCATAGCTACTTCTTTTCTCAGCAAGCAATCGCTGCACGTATACACTTTTTCCCCTAGGAAGTTATTAGAAGTAGCATAGCGCATGTCATACCCAAACCTATTGTCGATGGAAGATAGCTTTACAAATGACGTATCACTTTGTGCGTTGCTGTCTAGGGATAGGAGTAGGAATAAGATGAAAATGAATCTATACATAGCATTTGTCTTATGTCTCAAGCTTATCAAAGTTAAGAATTCTATTAGGACCCGTCCGGGGGGATCATATACTCTTCTCAAACTTTAGCCTGGATCTAATGCCTTTAAGTTTGGCATATCCATCGCACCTCTCACCCCTGAAGGGGCACTCCATTGCGCGATTGGTTCTCCTTCAGGGGTTTAGGGGTGAGCGACGGCCTTAATGAGGGCATCTTTGAAAATTAGATTTGGTAATAAGTATCTATTTTTTAGCAAATTGAGAGACATTTTTAAGAGGTTCCGGGTAGTGCGAACCTCGCAATGAGTAGTTTAAGCGACATTTCGGGGTTCTAAGTCCGGTGTTCATTTTCTTTTGCACGCCCAAAAGAAAACGAACCAAAAGAAAAAGGCGCCAGCAACAAAGCCCATTTTCCCCTCAAATGGGCAACGCTGTTCCT
>JANQLQ010000261.1 GCA_028280565.1 Fulvivirga sp. | reverse complement strand
GCCCTTTGCCTATTGCTAACTTGTCGAGAACTTCCCAACTTGGCAAATAGAGTTCATTGTTTAATCCTACACGTCAGTTGAGGTATGACACGACACTAGGTTTACATTCCAGGCTTAATTCATCACAACCCATAAGATGGGAAATTTTGGTTTTATTAGGGAGCCAAGGCACCCTTGAAAGTTGATTTATCTCCTATTTCCCTCGAAACGCACTGCCCAGCTCCTACGGGCCGCTTACTCACAGGCCCCAAATTGGCCGCGCTGTTGCTGGATGTCTCCCCTCCATACGCCACTTGAATTCTCACCAATGCCCTAAATTATTCAATTGACCAAATTCACTCCTTGTCTAAGTTTTTCCATAGACCACCATTTTTCCAATTTCATATTCCTGGTTTAAAATGAACGTCATCACGCCGGTGGTTGTGGGAGCACTCATTAGGAGAACTGGCGTCTGCTTTGTTGTAGAACGGAAGCTACTCCCCTGTTTATAGACTGTGAAAGTGTTCAAAACCTCATTTTACGCCTAGGCTGCAATGATTGTAAATTGAACGGGGGGTTTTATTATTTCCCCAATTGGTCCAATGTGAGCCAAGCCATCATTCCACTTCCTACTTGTAGGGCGTCTTCGTCAATATCAAAGGTAGGTGTATGAACGTAGGATGTAATTCCCTTCTCTTCATTGCGTGTGCCTAAACGGTAGAAGCAGGCAGGCATTTTGTGCGTGTAGTAGGCAAAATCCTCTGCTCCCATGGTCAGGTCAAGATCGATCACGTTCTCTTTGCCCAGGTATTCTTCTGCGGCAGCCCTGGCAATGGCCGTAAGTGAAGGATCGTTTTCTAAATAAGGATACCCCTTATCGATCTCGATGTCGCAATCCCCCCCCATGGATTTTGACAAGCTCTGTACCATGTTGATGATGATCCCATGGGCTTTTTCCCTCCATTCCTCATCCATGGCCCTAAAGGTACCTGCAAGCTTTACCTCTTGTGGGATGATGTTTGTAGCACCATTCGCTTCTACTTTTCCAAAAGTGAGTACAGTGGGGGTTTTGGGGCTGGCATTCCTGCTGATCACCTGCTGAAGAGCTACTACCACGTGGGAAGCGATCAATACAGGATCAATAGTGAGTTCCGGCGCCGCACCATGCCCTCCCTTTCCTTTGATGGTAATGTAAATTTCGTCAGCACTGGCCATGTACATTCCAGGCCTGAAACCTACCTTTCCTGCGGGTATAAGCGGCATTACGTGCTGCCCTAAAATGGCTGATGGCTTAGGCTGTTCCAGCACCCCTGCTTTGATCATTAACGATGCACCCCCGGGATTTTTTTCTTCACCTGGCTGGAATATCAGCTTGACCGTACCCTCGAATTGGTCACTGAGTTTTTTGAGTATCCTGGCCGTACCGAGCAAAGAGGAGGTATGTACATCATGCCCGCAAGCGTGCATGATTCCTTCATGCTTGGACTTGTAAGGGACATCATTGGCTTCTGCGATCGGGAGAGCATCCATATCTGCCCGTAGGGCTACCACTTTTTTAGTGGGATTTTTACCTTCAATTAAGGCAGTGAGCCCCGTATCTGCCACCCCTTCAGTGGGTGTCACGTCGATTGCCTTAAGCTGCTCTGCCACGTAAGCAGCAGTTTTATATTCTTGGTAAGAAAGCTCAGGGTGTGCGTGGAGATGCCGGCGGATAGTAATTATATCCTGTACATTCTCCTTGGCTAATTGGTGTACTTCTTCTTTCACAGCTCACTTGATATAAACACGGTGCGGGATGATCAAAGCTGACAAAAACTTTTCTTTAAGCAGCGAATAGTCCTTTTGAGCTTCAAGCCTTGAATAGTATTGCCCGACTTTTACTTTAAAGTTAGGTTCTTCGAATTTCAGGGAAGGCGATGAATCGGGAAGTACAGCGTATACTTTTCCCCTGGCGATGGTGGCCTCCTCGCTGTCATAACCGGAATACACTTGTATGGTATATCCGTCAATGTACCGTTTATCTTTCCTGAGTACGTCAATACTGTCCAATATGGCGTTCAATTGTGTGGTAACATCATACTTGGGTTCAATATTGCTATAACTGGGGGCGTCCACAGGTGTATCCATCTCCACGGAATCTACCGGCTCCGGGTAGGTGGGCCGTAGGTAAGAGAGGTCCTCCTTGTACCTTTCAGCATCCGATGAAGTAGGGATGCTCCCGGGAGAACACGCCATTAAAACCGTTAAGACAACTAAGAATGAACATGCAGACTTAATCATGAGTTATTGTCGATCATTACACATTTATTACTCTTAATATCTTCTTCTACTATTTTGAACTTCACATCCTTCTTTACCGTGCCATCCATGTATTGTACCGTCACCCGGTCGTTTCGGCCATAGGTTTTTTCTGACTTTATCGGCATGGTCTTTTCTACAGGGGGGCGGTTCGCTTGTGGCCGCCTGTCGCTACTGAGCAATGACCGGGATTCGTCTTTTTGCTCACGAAGCTTTTGCCGTCGCTGCATCCGCGCTTCCTGTACTTGGCTTGATTCCTTTACAGGAAGATCAGCTTTCATCAAGAACGAGATCGTGTCTTCGTTCACTTTTGCAATGAAGCGTTTGAACAGCTCGAAACCTTCAAATTTGTAGATCAATAAGGGATCTTTTTGCTCATACACGGCATTTTGAACACTCTGCTTCAGATCGTCCATTTCGCGCAGGTGGTCCTTCCATAGCTGGTCAATGATCGCCAGCGTCACCATCTTTTCCATGGCATTGATGAGTTCCCTATTTTCGGTAGCCACAGCCTGTTTTAGGTTGGCTGCTACCCCGATCTGCTTTTTACCGTCGGTAAATGGTACTAAAATGTTTTCAATGGTAGCACCACGGGTTTCCTCTATGTCTTTAATAATGGGCAACGATCGTTTAGCAATACCCTCGTTCTTACGTTTGTATTGGGCAAAGCCCTCGTCGTACAATTTGCCGGTGAGCGCATTGGCATCAATGGCTTCAAATTCGGTATTGCTGATCTCGAAGTCTATCCCTAGTACACCTAAAACTGTCAGCTTAAAGCTTTCATAGTTTTCGGCTCCTTTTGTATTTAGGACAATATCCTCACAGGTATCATACAGCATGTTCATAATATCCAGCTGCAATCTTTCCCCATACAGGGCGTTCCTTCTCCGTGTGTAGATCACCTCGCGCTGGGAGTTCATCACATCGTCATATTCCAACAGCCGCTTGCGGATGCCGAAGTTGTTTTCTTCTACTTTTTTCTGGGCTCTTTCGATGGACTTGGTCACCATGGAGTGCGAGATCACCTCACCCTCTTGAAGACCTAGCCGGTCCATGATCTTGGCAATGCGCTCAGGCATGAACATACGCATGAGGTTGTCCTCTAGCGACACGAAGAATTGAGACGAGCCGGGGTCCCCTTGACGGCCTGATCTACCCCTAAGCTGCCGGTCTACCCGTCGTGATTCATGGCGCTCCGTACCTATAATGGCCAAGCCTCCCGCCTCTTTCGATTCCTTGGTAAGTTTGATATCTGTACCCCGCCCGGCCATGTTCGTAGCGATCGTGACCGTGCCGGGTTTGCCCGCTTCTGCCACCACTTCAGCTTCTCGCTGGTGCTGTTTGGCGTTCAGTACTTGGTGGTTGATCTTCCGGATGTGCAGCATGCGGCTCAGTAGCTCTGAGATCTCTACCGAGGTAGTTCCTACGAGTACGGGCCTTCCTTCGCCCGTCAGTTTTACGATCTCTTCTACCACGGCATTGAACTTTTCCCGGACGGTCTTATACACCATGTCTTGGTCATCATTCCTGGAGATGGGCCTATTGGTCGGGATGACCACTACATCCAGTTTGTAGATCTCCCAGAATTCGCCGGCTTCAGTTTCTGCCGTACCCGTCATACCGGCTAGCTTATGGTACATCCTGAAATAATTCTGGAGGGTAATGGTAGCGTAAGTCTGCGTGGCGTCTTCTACCTTCACATTTTCCTTGGCTTCGATGGCCTGGTGCAGGCCGTCGGAGTAGCGCCTTCCTTCCATAACACGGCCGGTCTGTTCATCCACGATCTTGACCTTGCCGTCTACCAAGATGTACTCGGTATCTTTTTCAAAAAGCGTGTAAGCCTTCAGTAATTGGTTGACAGAATGTATTCTTTGTGATTTTACCGAGTAGTCCCGGATGATCTCGTCTTTCTTTTTTATTTTCTCCTCATCACTTAATTCTTCACTTTTTTCCAAGGAAGCCACCTCGCTGCCGATGTCCGGCAGGATGAAGAAGTTAGGGTCTTCTCCTTCTTTTGTGATAAGATCAATGCCTTTTTCTGTAAGTTCTATACTGTTATGCTTTTCATCGATGGTGAAGAATAGCGGCTCATCAGCCTCAGGCATCATCTTTTGGTTATCC
The DNA here is from genome assembly GCA_028280565.1 of Fulvivirga sp. Classification (GTDB taxonomy): domain Bacteria; phylum Bacteroidota; class Bacteroidia; order Cytophagales; family Cyclobacteriaceae; genus Fulvivirga. The sequence goes on along the minus strand of JANQLQ010000261.1, from coordinate 22,528 downwards.
TGGAGATAAAAGTTCTCTGTTTTTTGAAGGATCTGCCGCATACCGGTCTCACTCAGGTATTTTATAAGTGGCTTATGCTTGGGAAGTCCCCGGTATACTCTAAAAAGTGGAAGGCCTCCTTCTTTCTCGTTGTTTTCAGTGATGAGTTTTTTGGCGTCATTCAAAAACTGTTGGACCAGTTTTTTTTGGGCATCTACCAGCTTAGCGATCCTCGGTTTCAAGTCGTAGAACTCATGTTCGTCGCCCTTGGGGATCGGCCCGGAGATGATCAGTGGTGTTCGCGCTTCGTCGATCAGTACGGAATCCACTTCGTCTACCATAGCATAGTGGTGCTTGCGCTGTACGAGCTCCTCGGGGTCCCGGGCCATGTTATCACGCAGGTAGTCAAACCCGAATTCGTTGTTCGTACCGTAGGTGATATCAGCTAAATAAGCTTTTCTCCTGGCATCTGAATTCGGATCGTGTTTATCAATACAATCGATCGTAAGTCCATGAAATTCGAATATGGGTGCCATCCATTCGCTGTCGCGCCGGGCGAGGTAGTCATTCACCGTGACAATATGAACCCCCCGTTTTGCCAGCGCATTCAGGAAAGCAGGCAAGGTGGCCACTAACGTTTTACCTTCACCGGTGGCCATCTCTGCTATTTTACCTTCATGAAGTACGATGCCCCCTATGAGCTGTACGTCGTAGTGCAGCATTTCCCAGGTGATCTCGTTGCCTGCTGCCATCCACTTGTTATGCCATGTGACCGTATCGCCGTCCAGTTCCACGTGCGGTTTTTCTGCGGCGAAGACTTTGTCTTGCATGGTGGCGGTCACCACGAGCTTTTCATTTTCTTTAAACCGGCGCGCAGTTTCTTTTACGATGGCGAAAGCTATAGGAAGTACCTTCATCAAGGTTTTCTCCAACTCCTTATTACGCTCTTCTTCCAGGCTATCGATCTCTGTAAAGACGCTCTCCTTTTCGTTAAGGTCAAGGTCTGGGTGGTCGGCGATCTTTTGGTGTAAGGCTTCGATCTTTTCGTCGATGGATTTAAGATCTTCATTGATCGTATTTTGCGCAGCGTGGGTTTTCTCTCTTAGCTCATCGTCGCTGATATTTTTGAGACCAGCATATTCTTGGTTGATTTTCTCCACGAGGGGCAACAACCGTTTAATATCCTTTTCGGATTTGGTGCCAAATACTTTAGCTATGAATTTTAGCATACTCTATATTTCTTTTGCCTGGTCAAATAAGCGTTTAAAGTTAAGCCGTTTTTCGTTAAAACTGCTACCCTGAAATTTTTCAGAAGCCTCGGCCTGTTAAGTCTTTTGTTGCCTGTTCTTTATACCCAAAAATAGCACTTTAAACAGGCCGTTATGCTGTGCTTTCTTCTTATTTTGGGTAACAACACTAGGGGCTAAGCTCGATACTGCCTTCAAATACGGGCACGGCCGGCCCTACTAGGTAGATATCCGTGTAATGGTGCAGTGAATGCTTTTTAAATTCTACTTGCAGGTCTCCACCTCGGGTGCGAACATGTATAGGGCTGGTTAGGTCCTTGTGGCTGGCGGAAATAGCCGCAGCTGTCACTCCTGTGCCACATGAGAGGGTTTCATCCTCTACTCCTCGCTCATAGGTCCGTACAAATATCTCTTGGTCTCCTGTCACTTCGGTAAAATTTACATTCACGCCCGACGCTTGGAAAAGCCCCCCATTGCGAATGGCCCTGCCTTCCTCAAAAACTCGGTAGTTTTTTACATTGGCTACATACTTTATTACATGAGGTGAACCGGTATCAACAAACATACCATCTTCCAAAAGCCTGACATTTTGTACGTCTGCCATTTTTAATTTTACACGTCCATCTGTTAATATTTCAGCGAGGTGTGGACCGTCATAGGCTAAGAATTCTACTTTACTTTCCTGCATTAAACCCAAGTATTTCGCGAAATTTACCGCGCAGCGGCTGCCATTGCCACATAAGCTTTGGCTACCGTCCGGGTTATAATAGACCATTTCGAAATCATGTTCCGGGTGTGTTTGTATTAGGATAAGCCCATCTGCTCCAATGCCAAATTTCCTGTCACAAAGGCGCTGGATCTCGTTGAGAGAAGGCTGGAACTGTCGTTGGCGATTATCCACCAATATAAAATCATTTCCTGTCGCCTGGTATTTATGAAAATTAAGTTTTGCCATACCTGTTATAAAATGAATAAGCCTCTTCCTTGGTAGGAAGAGGCCTAATTTATACAAGAAAAATGTTAATTTACTTCTTCGTAGTCGATGTATTCTCCTCCTTTAAACCCTTTGGATGACTTTTTGCCCTTATTTGGTGTGTAGTCAATATTTACATTCCCGTCTTTTGGCTTTCTATCACCACGGGGCGGGTAATTATGAGATTGTTGCCTCATACTTCCCGGTGAGCCCATCAAAAGTCGAAACAACAGGCCCAGTCCTTTGAATATGACGTAACTAAAGAGAACTATGAATACTATGAACTTTAGCATACAATCTTATAACTTACTTACTTAGGTATAGGTTGCGTTCAGAGTAGATTTTCATAAAATAATCGTCCATTAAATCTTCTATAAAGTAAATTGCTTCGCCGGTTGATTTCATTTCCGGGCCCAATTCCTTGTTTACATTGGGGAATTTGTGGAAGGAGAATACCGGTTCTTTTATGGCGTACCCGTGCTTTTTAGGCCTGAAATTGAAATCCGTCACTTTCTTTTTACCAAGCATTACCTTAACAGCGTAATTCACATAAGGTTCCTCATAAGCTTTGCAAATAAAGGGTACCGTACGAGAAGCGCGCGGATTCGCCTCAATAATATAGACCTTATCGTCCTTAATCGCAAATTGGATGTTGATCAGGCCTACGGTTTTTAACGCCAAGGCTATCTTCTTAGTGTAGGTTTCAATTTGTTTTACCACCAAGTCGCCTAGGTTATAGGGAGGTAGCACGGCGTAGGAATCGCCGGAGTGGATCCCCGCGGGTTCAATGTGCTGCATGATACCAATGATATAGACATTTTGACCATCACAGATGGCATCGGCTTCTGCTTCTATAGCGCCATCCAAAAAGTGATCCAGCAGAACTTTATTGCCCGGTATTTTTTTGAGGATGTCAACGATGTGGGATTCAAGCTCTTGCTCGTTGATCACGATTTTCATGCTCTGCCCCCCCAGGACATACGAAGGCCTTACCAGCAATGGGAATCCTATGTCTTTTGAAAGTTCAATAGCCGTATCGGCATCTTCGGCCACTCCAAATTCAGGGTAGGGAATATCGTTATCTTTCAGAAGGTTGGAGAAACTGCCCCGGTCTTCGGCCAGGTCTAACGCCTCGAAAGAAGTGCCAATGATATTAATGCCATACTTATGTAGCTTTTCTGCCAATTTCAAGGCTGTCTGCCCCCCGAGCTGAACAATGACCCCTTCGGGCTTTTCGTGTTCTATAATATCATAGATATGTTCCCAAAATACAGGTTCGAAGTACAGCTTATCGGCCACATCAAAATCCGTTGACACCGTTTCGGGATTGCAATTGATCATAATGGTTTCATAACCACATTCCTTTGCTGCCAGGATGCCATGTACACAGGAATAGTCAAACTCAATGCCTTGACCGATCCGGTTGGGACCAGACCCTAACACTACGATCTTTTTTCTATCGGTAACGATCGACTCGTTTTCTTCATCGAAAGTAGAATAGTAATAAGGCGTTTTTGCTTCAAACTCTGCCGCACAGGTATCTACCAGCTTATATACTCGTTTTATGCCTAAGTCGTGGCGTTTTTTATGTACCTCGCTTTCCCAGCAGTTGAGCAAATGCCCGAGTTGCCGGTCAGCGTACCCTTTTTCTTTCGCTGTTTTAAGCAATGATTCGGTTATGGTATCTATGGTATGTTGGGCGATCTCCTTTTCCAGCAATATCAACTCTTCTATTTGGTTTAAGAACCATTTGTCGATTTTGGTGAGCTTCCGGATCGTCTTAAAGGGGATGCCAAGCTTAAAGGCATCGTAAATATGGAATAGCCGGTTCCAGCTTGGATTTTCCAGGCTGTAGAGCAATTCTTCTTGCGTAGTCAGTTCCTTTCCGTCAGCCCCCAGTCCATTCCGTTTTATCTCTAGCGACTGGCAGGCTTTCTGCAAGGCTTCTTGGAAATTCCTGCCGATGCCCATAGCTTCTCCTACGGACTTCATGGACAGCCCCAGCCTACGATCAGAGCCTTCAAATTTATCAAAGTTCCATCGTGGTACTTTTACGATCACATAGTCGATGGCAGGCTCAAAGAAAGCCGAGGTGGTGCCTGTGATCGCGTTCGTCAGTTCATCCAGGTTATAACCAATGGCCAGCTTTGCAGCTATTTTAGCAATAGGATACCCTGTAGCCTTGGAGGCCAACGCGGACGACCGCGATACCCTGGGGTTGATCTCTATCCCTATGATCTCATCGGTTTCCGGGTTTACGGCAAACTGCACGTTACAGCCGCCGGCAAACTTGCCAATGCCATTCATCATAAGCTTGGCCAGGTCCCGCATTTCTTGGTAGACAGTGTCTGGCAATGTCATGGCTGGCGCTACAGTGATCGAATCCCCGGTATGTACGCCCATGGGGTCAAAATTTTCTATAGAGCAAATGATAATGATATTGCCCACATTGTCGCGCAGTAGCTCTAACTCGTACTCTTTCCAGCCTAAAATACTTTGTTCTACCAGTACTTCGTGGATGGGAGAAGTATGCAGCCCGTGGGTGAGGGCCTTTTCGAAATCTCCTGGGTGGTTAACAAAGCTGCCCCCGGATCCGCCTAGTGTAAATGAAGGTCGTATCACTAACGGAAAACCGATCTCTTGGGCGATCTCCTTGCCTTGCAGGAAGGAAGTGGCCGTTTCTCCACGACAGACCCCAACCCCTAACTCATGCATTTTGAGACGGAATTTCTCGCGGTCTTCGGTAGTTTCGATAGCATTGATATCCACGCCGATGATCCTCACACCATAATGATCCCAGATCCCGGCCTTATCACAGTCGATGGCCAGGTTGAGCGCCGTCTGGCCACCCATGGTGGGAAGCACAGCGTCTATGTTATGCTTTTCCAGGATCTCACGTATCGACTGTTTGGTGAGGGGCTTCAAGTAAACATTATCAGCGGTAACCGGGTCGGTCATGATCGTGGCCGGGTTAGAGTTGATCAGTGTAACTTCAATACCTTCTTCTCTTAATGAACGTGCAGCCTGTGATCCTGAATAGTCGAACTCGCATGCCTGGCCGATGATAATAGGTCCGCTGCCGATGATCAGGACGGAGCGGATACTTCTGTCTCTTGGCATTTAGTAGTGGTTATGATTTATTAGATGGATGATTGACTTATGCCCAAATTGGCGCAAAGTTATAGTATAACAGGGGAGAATCAAAATGAAAAATGAGTACATCCATGGCAAATGCATTTTATGTAGCACACTACGGCGGTACTGAAGTTGTAAAGGCTGTTTTGTTACAAGTGATTTGCCGTTTTCATAACATCAAGAAAATCGATAGTAAAACCCTATGTTTCGAAAGCCTGTCGAGTGTCAAATTGATCGCGTTTTGGAGTCTTTGCGGTGAATAATGTATTTAATCTCCGCATTTAATGCGGAGATTATTTTTGTGATGCGAAGATTAATTGGTAAATTCACCGCAAGATATGCGGAGATTAAATAAATATAATAGATATATCCATGAGTATCCCGATTGGCCCCAGTTTAAATGGGATGACACGGGACTGATCCCCCTATTGACCAGTGTAAGAAATTTACAAGGCAGGGTGATCGGGAAAATGGGAGCTTTGGGTTTTGAGCTTCAAAATCAAGCTAATCTTGAAGTACTTACCCAAGATGTTTTGAAGTCTAATGAAATTGAAGGAGAAATCCTGGACCAGGGACAAGTGCGTTCCTCCTTGGCGCGCAGGTTGGGATTGAACATACCGGGGTTGGTCTATTCGGATAGAAATGTGGATGGTGTAGTCGAGATGATGATAGATGCAACATGGAATTTTGACAGGCCTTTGACCAAAGAAAGACTCTACAGCTGGCACAATGCATTATTTCCTACAGGGTATAGTGGGTTGTATAGAATCATTGTTGGGAGTTGGCGGGATGATTCTACGGGACCTATGCAGGTTGTTTCCGGGCCTATGGGGAAGGAAAAAGTGCATTACCAGGCGCCAGCAGCAAGATCACTGGATAAACAAATGGATGTATTTTTTGGCTGGATCAATGATGATCAACCCATTGACCTGGTGGTCAAGGCGGCTCTTGCACACTTATGGTTCGTTACTTTACATCCCTTTGAAGATGGCAATGGGCGGATTGCCAGGGCAATTACCGATATGATCCTTGCCCGGTCTGATAACCAATCCACCCGGTTTTACAGTATGTCGTCCCAAATAAGGGATGAGCGCAACCAGTATTACAACATTTTGGAAGAGACCCAAAAAGGAGGACTTAATATTACGGCGTGGATGGAATGGTTTTTAAATTGTTTGAAGAAGGCCTTAAAGTCTTCAGACGATTTATTAAGCAAGGTGATTTTCAAACATGAGTTCTGGATCAAAAACGCTTCAAGATTAGATAACCCGAGGCAAAAAAAAGTTTTAAACAAGCTTTTAGATGGCTTTGAAGGTAAACTGACCACATCGAAATGGGCGAGGATCGGGAAGTGTTCGCAGGACACAGCGTTAAGGGATATCCAAGATCTCATAGAAAAAGAGATCTTGTGTAAACTTACCGGGGGAGGAAGGAGTACAGGGTATGATCTAAAAAACAAACCATGGGACTGAAACCTGGGCACCTAAAACTTTTTCATCCTTTATTTCTATCTTAACATTCTCTGAAGCATCTGCTTTAAAAAAGCCATTGAATAAGGATTCTACTGCTAGAATCCCTATTCAATGGCTTCTAAGCTATTATTATTAGCCGCCTAACGGCTAGTAGACAGTATTCTATCTTATTCAAAACACCCCGATGAATATTTACTCACAAAATATCCAAGCACATTCCGATACCCTGGTAGGGTTGGCCAAAACCTTAAAAAAGCTTGCCATCGTAAGGCTGGCTGTTTTTGTGTTTTCACTTGCCCTAGTCACCGTTTTGGCCAACGAGCGTTTGCTCATTCCGCTTTTGATGATCACGCCCCTTTGCGTAATAGGTTTCGGCTTAGTAGTCAGACGTTATAACCAAGTTAATCGCCTGAAGAGGCATACAGCTTTCTTAAAGGAGATCAATGAGGCAGAAGTCTTGCGATTGGAAAACAAGCTCGCAGGTTTTGAGGGCGGACAATCTTTTTTAAATCATGATCACGTTTACAGTGCTGATCTAGATATTTTCGGTCCCCATTCCCTTTTTCAATTGCTTAATCGCACCACAACAGGGCCGGGCCGTGAACTGTTGGCAGAATGGCTGGCTGCTCCTGCTGAGAAAGCCCTTATCCTTAGGCGACAGCAGGCTGTTCAAGAACTTGCCCCAAAGCTGAACTGGAGGCAGCAATTCCAAGCTTCGGGTATACATTTTAAGCAGAAAAAAAGTGATTTCAAGAAATTGCTGACATGGGTGGAAAAGCCCTTACAGTTGCTTCCAGAATACGTAAAGCATTTGAGCGTCAGCATTCCACTGTCAATGCTATCAACACTTGCAGCGCTCTATTACGTTATGAATGCTTTTTCGCCGGCCCATATCCTTCCTTTGCTCGTGGTTTTGGTGGTCAACGCTTTGATATTAAGGAGAATAAAGCCCATTGCCGAGGAAACCCTCGAAAATACGCAATACAATATAACACTATTGGGTAGATACCGTCATTTGATTACCCATATTGAAGGGGAGAAATTCCATTCTTCTCTTCTTCGTGACCTTCAATCCGTCTTTAGCCAGAATCGCTATTCAGCAACACGCGAGACCAGGAGATTGGAGAAAATATTGGAAGTATTCCACATGAGGGGTATTAGGATAAATGGAGAAACGACTGGCGGGCACTTTTTTTACCAAATCTTCAATCTTTTTTGGCTGTTTGATGTGTATTGGATCATCCTAACGGAAAAGTGGAAGCAAAAAAATAGTTCTTACCTTCGGAGCTGGGCTGCTGCTGTAGGTGAATTCGAGGTTTTGAGTAGCTTGGCAGGTTTTTCTTATTCAAACCCATCGTATTGCTTCCCCGGCATTACCGGAAAGCCTTCTACCATCCGGTTCGAGGCACTAGGTCACCCGTTGATCCATCCTGCAAGCCGGGTCTACAATCATTTCGACTTGAGCGGACAGGGCACCATTGCCATGATCACGGGTTCTAATATGGCGGGAAAAAGCACTTTTCTACGGACCGTCGGTATCAACTTGGTTTTAGCATTGATGGGAGGCCCTTGTTGTGCTACTTCCGGCCAGGTGTCCAATGTAAGGATATTTACCAGTATGCGGACCCAGGACAACCTGGAGGAGGGCATCTCGTCTTTTTATGCGGAGTTAAAAAGAATAGAGCAACTATTGGAATTAATAAAAGAAAACACACCCATGTTTTTTATGCTCGATGAGATGTTTAAGGGTACCAACTCCGCGGATCGACACATTGGGGGATTTTCATTGATCAAACAGCTAAATGAACTCAACGCTTTCGGGATGATCTCCACCCACGATTTGGAATTGGCCAAGCTTGCAGGAAAACATGGGATTGTGACCAATTATAGCTTCAATAGTGAAATACGGGAAGGTGAGATGACATTTAACTATAAGCTTACGACTGGCCTATGCCGGGATTTCAATGCCAGTGAATTGATGAGAAGAAGTGGGATAAATGTACTCCCCACGATTGAGGCAGGGTCAAAGAAAGTATGATCGTCCAGTTTCCATGGGGCATAAAATAAAGCCGCAAAAAAGTTTCGTGGCGATGGCGGGTAGTTTTGTGAGAGGCCTAGCATGTTCTTAGGATACTTTGTCCGGTGATCGTAAACAAAGCATTTGAACCCTATTAGCAATTCGTTATCTTAGAAAATGAAAAGGATCGAGTTCATCTGCTCATTTAATCTTTTCTATAAACCCTCCACCGAGGTGGATAAAGAATATGTATAAGGTTTTTGCACTCCTATTTGTTTCCTTGCTCATCCTTAGTTGCAAGCAACAAAGTGACACCCATGAAAATCAAATCTTAGATGGCTCGGTAGAACCCAAGGGCATTAACAATATCGCTTACAAATGGGGGCAGATGGCATTAACCGCCACGGCCAACGATACAGAGCAGTTTTCACCCCGGCCCACTGTCACCTCTCGTTACCTGGGGCTGATCTTCGTTTCCACTTTTGATGCCTGGTCAAGGTATGATGAAAAAGCCGTTCCCGTTTACCTTGATTCCGTTGACCGGAGGCCGGTGGATGAGCGAACCTGGAAAAATAAGGAGATCGCTATTAGCTATGCGGCTTACCGTGCAATGAGTGAGTATTACTACATGGATAAGGAATTGTTCACCAACTTTATGGAACAATTGGGATTGGACCCCGGTGACAATAGCTTAGATCCCACTACCCCGGTAGGAATAGGTAATTTAGCTTCCAAAGCTGTAGTAGAGGCTAGGAAAGGTGATGGATCAAATCAATATGGGGAAGAGGACGGGTCTAATGGGGAACCCTATTTTAATTATGTAGGCTACGAACCCATAAACTCGGCAGATAAAAATGTAGACCCTAATCGTTGGCAGCCCAAGTACTTTTCAGATGGCAAAGGAGGGAAGTTTGCCCCGGGGTGTTTAACTCCCTATTGGGACAGGGTAAAGCCCGTCGCGCTCAAATCCAGTGATCAATTCCGACCCGGGCCTCCCCCTATGATTGGTTCCGAACAGCTGGCAAGAGAAGTCCGGGAGGTCATTGAGATGCAGGCTAACCTTACCGATGAGCAAAAGGCCTTGGTCGAGTTTATGCGTGATGGCCCACAATCTGTGCAGCAGGCCGGGCATTGGTTAAAGTTTGCGCAGGACGTTTCGCGAAGGGACGATCATACCCTCGACCAGGACGTGAAAATGTATTTCTACAACCAGGTGGTGGCCATGGACGCTTTCATCGCTTCTTGGGATTCTAAGATGTACTATGATTATGCCCGGCCGTATGCCTTGGTCCATGAATACTATCAAGACCGGGTCATAAAGGCTTGGGGAGGTCCAGGGAAAGGTATGATCGATATGAATGGAAAACAGTGGAGGCCGTATTCACCTGAAACATTTTTATGCCCCCCGTTTCCCAGTTATGTTTCCGGGCATAGTACCATAAGCGGTGCATGTGCAGAAGCGTTGAAGATTTGGACAGGCAGTGATGCATTTGGTGAAAGGGTGCAATTGGTGGCTGGGGCTCTAACCGAGCCGGGCGATTTAGGCGATACCGTGGTATTGGAATTCCCTACATTTACTAAGACCGCCGAAATGGCAGGAATATCAAGGGTCATGGGAGGCTATCACATACAGGCTGATAACGTGGCCGGGTTAGCGTTGGGGAGAAATGTAGCCCGGGAAATTTGGAAATTTTACCAAGCACATGTGGGGGAAGAATAACGGCCAAACGACCGTTATTCTAGTGAATGCCAATTATGGCAAATGATCCGCCTAGGATCCGGAATAATCGTATGATAGCGACCTTTACCCCTTCATAGCTTTGCAAAAGGTGACGTTTTTACCATTCCAAAGGTCGTCACCTGGCAGTACCTCTTCGTGGAAGCTTATGTTCTTAAATCCATGCTTTTCCAATGTGTCAGACAGGTCAGAATGCGAGAAGAATGTGGTCCAGAAACGATAGATTCCTATGGGGCCGTCGTCGTTAAGCACGGTGTGTTGATAAAGGATCACCTTATGCTCTTCATACAGGAAAGATTCTGAAAGTGCAAGGTAGTGTTGGTCTTTCCAAAATCCATGTTCGGCAGCTTCCCAGCTTTTTGGTTCTACTTTGTTTTCTAGGTCCCTGTCATTTAAAACGTCAAATACAAAAATGCCGCCAGGCTTTAAGGCCTTATAAACTATGCTCAATAGCCTGTCACGTTCGCCGGGTGTCAATACGCCGAAATCTGCATAAATGAGAGTTACCAGGTCAAACAGGTTGTCTTTAGTTTCTAAGTCAAGGTAGTTTTGACAAGAATAATTGACCTGAAGATCATTCTTTTTTGCTTGCTCGCGGGCATATTGGACTGAAAACTCTGAAAAATCTACCCCGGTCACTTTATGTCCTTGGCGGGCGTATAACTGGGTGTACAAACCCGGCCCACAGCCCAAGTCCAGTATGGAGAGCGGCTTTTTATGGGTATGGGATAAGATCCAATGGATAGTGCTCGTTATACTACTCATTTTACGACTGGCGAGGTCAATTTCCGGGTCTAAGTGAATGTTTAAGAGTTGTTTTGAGATGTGTTGGTCAGTCCACATCACGGCCGTACCTTTTTCATACAAGGGCGGCTTTATGGATAATGTTTTTACAATATTTTTAAGTTTCATTTTAAGACATTTAAAATTTTACATTGACTAAACAGACTTTTTTATACTTAGGGCGTCCTTGAAAATTGGATTTGACAGTAAAGCGTCTATTTTTAGAGAATTAGGCTACATTCTTAAGATGTTTCTAGTAATGCGAAACTGGAATGAGCAGTTTAAGCGGAATTATGGGGTTCTAAGTCCAGTGGATGTCTCCCCTCCATACACACTTGAATTTTCAATGATGTCCTTTTTGGAGAATATCCTTGGTATTCGCTGGAGCCAGCGGGTTAAGGATGCATTATGGAATAAGAATTTTTGAAGACCTTGTAAAGTTACAAAAGGATACAAGGTAATATGTCCTATTTCAATAGTTTTCTTACAAGACTATAGATTTACCTTAGTTTGAAAAGACATAAAGCTTAATTATGTTTTGTCTTCTTCACTTTTTGATTGTCCGTAGAAGCGTCAATCATTTTCAACCAACTTACCTGTTTCCCAGAGTCGAGAGACTCGTAAATGTACTCTTCATTGACCCGCAATAGCCTGCATTTTCCAAGTTCATAACGCAGGGCTTCGACGATATCCCCCTCCTGCAAGGGTTCGCTGTTTAGGTCCAACAATTGGGGCAGTTTGTCCTTCTTTTCTTTCTTTTTGAATAACCCGAACATATACCTGCAATTAGTGTGTTTCTGGAGATAAATAAAAATCTTTTGATGCGAACGATCGTGAGTTTCAAAGCGCACCTGTGGTTTGCTCCTACTGGTTTGGGAAATAAACGGGGGGATCGCTTGGTCACTGGGTGAAGGCTAGTGTTAAGTTAAGCCTCAAATGACCTGTTGGGCACAGGATAAGCTATGTTTGGGGTATTGATCAGTGGGCAATAGGCAAAAGGCAGTAGGCAAAAAATAGGGGGTTACCGATTGCCCTTTGCCAACTGCGGACTTTGAGAATGGGATTGGAAAAATATAGCTAAACGTCTAATTGCAATTAACTTAATACTTGCAGCTAGAAGCCAGCAATTCGAAGTAACTTCCTGCTTCTAGCTGCTGGCTTCTAACCTTTTGGGAATGAATGTCCAGTATTTTAGTTGTACCATGTGGTCAATTTCTTTTGAAGTATTTTGAAAGCTTTTGCAATGGGCACTGTCTTGCCTCCAAAACGTGAGGATTTTAAGATCAATCCCTATGCGGGCCAAGTTCAGAATTCATGATCATTTAGATTTTTTTGACAGATGGCAACCCTCCTTAAGTGAAAGTGTCTTTCCAATAAACATTCGTGTGAATTATGAAATCAATATTTACGGCTTTTTTAATGATGGTATTTGCTGTGCTTCCGGGGTGGGCACAGGATGAGGACGATGATAGAGTCACTTATGTAAAGCATAGGGAAAAGAGGTATTACCGTGGTGATATAAAGACACTCACCGGCAGTGGGTATCACTCCGGGGGTTTTGGGGCCATTTCCTTTCGTTATTCTGAGTTCCAAGATCAATCTATCGTGATGGCGGGTTTTCGCGGCGGCTGGATCATTAACAGGACTCTGGCCATAGGGCTGGAAGGACACGGGCTTATCCCTTCGGCTGAATTTGAAGAGCTACTGCCTGAGCGGGATGCTATCCTGCTGGGAGGATATGGCGGCCTATTCCTGGAGCCGATCCTTTTTTCTAACGAGGTAGTGCATGTTACTTTTCCAGTAGCAGCCGGGGCCGGGTGGCTCGGCTTTCATGATGATTGGGAAGACCGTGAGCCTGACGAGGAAGAGATCATTGACGATGACGTTTTCTGGTATATCGAGCCAGGCGCGGCTATAGAAATCAATATAGCTCGCCACTTTAGGATGGGACTGGGCGTAAGCAGGCGCTTTACGCAAGACCTAGAACTGGAATTTGCCAGCGCCAGTGATTTTGAAAAGATAAATTATTTTTTGACACTGAAATTTGGACGATTTTAAGGTAGCCTGGAGTTATATGGTTCCAAACTGACGTTACCTTAAGACCATGGCATCCTTGAGCATTAGCTTTGATATTGAAACGTGTGTTTTTGGCAAATTGGCCTACATTTTAAAATATTCGGGTAATGCCAGCCCCGGGATGCGCAGTTTAAGTGGGATTTTGTGGCTCTAAACCCGGTTTTTATTTTCTTTTGCACGCCCATGCCATAGGCATCCCTTCGGGGAAAGAAAACGAAACAAAATAAAAGGGCGCCAGGAACAAAGCCCATTTTCTGTGCTAAACACACTGCCCAGCCCCTATGGGCCGCTTACCCACAGCCCTCAATGTGCCGTGCTGTTGCTGGAGGTCTCCCCTCCATACGCCATTTGAATTTTCAATGATGCCCTCTTAAAGTCGGCAGTTGGCAATGGGCAATCTTATATTTTTTGCCTACTGCCTTTTGCCTATTGCCCACTGATCAATACCCCAAACATAGCTTATCCTGTGCCTAACAGGTCATTTGAGGCTTAACTTAACACTAGATCAACCCCCTGGCCTTCAGCTCTAGGTATTTATTGATCGTGTTGACCGTAAGGTGTTTGGGAGCAGTAAGAATGCTTTGAATGCCATGATTTGCTAACTCTTTCATGATCATGTGCTTCTCATAGGCTAATTTTTCAGCGATGGCTTTGCGGTAGATGTTGCGGGTCTTCTCCGCTTTTTGATTGAGCAATTCATCGAGTTCGGTATTTTTGAAGAAGATCACTACGAGCAGGTGGAACTTCGCCAGGTTTAGCAAGTAAGGAAGCTGGCGATACATGCCCGAAAGGGTCTCAAAGTTTGTGTAAAGCAGCAGGAGGCTCCTTTGGGTGATCTTTCTCCTGGCCATTGCGTACAAAGTGGAGTAATCCGCTTCCTTAAAGGCTGTTTTTTGATTGTAGAGGGCTTGCATGATCAGTTGCACCTGGTTATTCCTGCTGCTGGCAGGCAGCAAAGTGCCAATCTTATGCTGGAAGGTGATCAGCCCTGCTTTGTCTTCCTTTTTTACCGCTATGTTGGAAATAACGAGGCTGGCATTGATCGCATAATCCAGTAAGCTCATACCTTCAAAAGGCATCTGCATAACACGGCTTTTGTCTACCAAGGAGTACACCTGTTGGGATTTTTCGTCTTGGTAGTTGTTTACCATTAACTCTCCTTTCCTAGCAGTGGCTTTCCAATTGATCGTCCGGTAATCGTCTCCCACTACATATTCTTTAATCGATTCCATCTCCAGGTTATGACCGATCTTCCGGATCTTTTTGATGCCTAGCTCCACCAGCCGGTTTGAAATGGCCATTAATTCATACTTTCGCATTTGTATGAAGGACGGGTAGACCGGTACCATTTTATCTTCTGAAAACCTAAAGCGCCGGGATACCAAGCCCAACCCTGTTCTCACAAAAATATTGAGTGCTCCAAAGGAATACTCGCCTCTTTTGATTGGCCTTAAGGCGTACGTTAGAGACTCCCTTTTTGCGCTCGGCAGTTGGAGGCTGAAGGATTGGTTGCGCAGTTGGAACTGGTGTGGGATCTCATCAATGATCTTTAGCTCTACACGAAAAGGGTAAACATTATGTACATCTACCTGGATCATGTTTTGGTCCCCGTTTGACAGCTTATCGGGGGTAATGCGCCTGCCTTCTATCCCCTTTTTTACCCTGGAAAGCCGGGCTGCGTCGATCACAGCCAAGGCAGATAAAATGAAGAAGAGTACCTTGGGTATAGGCACTAAGAAAGGAAAGAAAAAAGCGAGAATAAAAAGCACCACGATCACTGCCACGGCTTGGAAGAAGCGGTTGTTTAAATAAAGCTGCTTGAAAAAGCGGATCATCGAGGCACTTCTATTTTCTCCACGATCATATCAATGATACTGTCTGCGGTTTGTCCTTCCATTTCTTTTTCCGGGGTGAGGATCACACGATGTCGCATTACGGGGTTGGCCACAAACTTGATGTCTTCCGGGGTGATAAAGTCACGCCCTTGGATACCGGCAAAGGCCTTGGCGGTTTGGAGGATGGCGATAGAAGCCCGGGGTGATGCCCCCAGGTAAAGGTCGGGGCTATTACGCGTCTCGTTCACTATTTGCGCAATGTAGCGCATAAGGTTTTCATCTACATGGAGGCCGTGTACCTTCGTGCGGTAGTCTTTGATCATGTCTTTGTCCAGTACAGGCTCTACGCTGCTTAAATCATGTACATCCTGCCGGGCGTGGTGTCCTTTTAGTACCTCTACTTCTTCTTCCAAGCCGGGGTAGTCTACCGAAATTTTGAATAAGAACCGGTCGAGCTGTGCCTCGGGCAGCCTGTAAGTCCCTTCTTGCTCAATGGGGTTTTGCGTGGCTACCACTAAGTAGGGTTCGTCCATGGGGTAGGTTTGGCCGTCTACAGTGGCCTGCCGCTCTTCCATTACCTCGAATAATGCCGATTGGGTCTTGGCAGGAGCCCGGTTGATCTCGTCAATTAAAATAATATTGGAGAAAATAGGTCCTTGTTTGAAGGTGAACTCCGAGGTTTTTACGTTGAAAACGGAAGTGCCTAGCACGTCAGAGGGCATCAGGTCTGGGGTGAATTGTACCCGGGAAAAACCAGCCTGGATCACTTTGCTCAACAGCTTGGCAGTTAAGGTTTTGGCAACGCCCGGTACGCCCTCCAGCAGCACATGACCGTCCGCAAGCACCGCCGTGATCAATAGCTCTACCATCTTTTCCTGGCCTACTATGATCTTAGAGATCTCACTTTTGACCTTGTCCACACTTTCTTTCAGGCCGGAAAGGTCGACCCGGGTCTTAAATATTTCTTCGTTTTCCATGTTCAGGATAGGTTAATGTCGTCGATTTTCTTGTTCAGTTCTTTGAGCTGTTCTTCCGAGATCTTAGGTTGCTTTTTTATATGCTGTACCAGCAGGAAAAGGGATTTTACTTCCCCTAGCTCATGTCCTGTTTTGCGCGCTACTTTTTCCAGCCAGCTTTCATCTCCCTCGGTATAGTGCAGCCTATACTTTGACCGGAGCTGGTCCATAAAGAAATTGATCCTCTTTTCGGCAATGCTCCGGTGGTCTTTTTTATAAAAATAGAGGTTGCTGATCGTGCCCACAAAATCCAGCGTAGTATTGGCCAGTGGAGTAATGATCGGGATAATTCTTTGCTTTCGTTTTGCTTCGAACAAGATAAAGAGGAAAAGTGAGAGTATCGCTATGTAATAGCTCCACCGCAATGGCTCAGAAGATAAAATGTACCGTAAAGGGGTGCGAGCTTCCATCCTTCCCAATTGGTAGTACTCGGTCCAAGTGATTTTTTCCTGGGGCAGGTAGGACAAAGCTTTACTGACAAATTCGTTATTTTCCTGGTACAACAGGTAATTATTGGTAAAGGCCAACGGCGTAGAACAAAGATAAATGTTCCCCTCTCCCCATTTCGACCGGATCATGACAGCTTTATCCAGGTCATTCATCACCAATATCTCGGAGCGGAGTGTATCGAAGCTGGAAAAATAGTTGTGGGTATTATTCCTCCTAAATGCGTAAGTCTCTTTGTCAATATGAGGGTTGATGAACGTTAGCCGCGCGGTATCATCACGTGAGAGGTTTTGGATAGGATTGTTGTCAAAAAAATAGTCTTCGCTGACCAGGTTCAGCGTATCCGCAAAGATCCCGTAGTAATACTCCGAAGCTATGAACGCATTCGCCCCTTCGTTGACCATATCGAGCAGTGCTTCTGTGTCTTCCTTGGCAGGGGAGAAGCTGGTCGAGAGGATCAGCAGATTTTTTACTAAAGAGTCCTTTAGCTCATAAATGGTCAGGTTCGAGCTCACGGGATCCGCCGGGAAAAGATCTCCTAGCCTTTGCCCCACCAGGTAAGAGCCGAAGGGGTTTTTATCCTTATGCGAATAGCTTATGGTCCAATCTAACGGTTCTGGTGAAAACAATTCCACCAAAACATAAAGGAGCACCCCGGCAGCAAGGAATAAGATATACTTGAGGTCTTTCTTCATCCGGGCAGCCCCTTTCTCCAACGGTTGAATAACCTATCGACATCGGCAAAAAGCTCTTCTGATATGGGAAAATCGCCGTACCATGCATATTCGAAGTAAAAACTTAAAGAGCCAAATCCCTCTTTTACTTCTTCCCGCTTTAGTTCAAAAAGATAATCATGATTGGTTTTCCCGGGTTGCCACTCTACCAGGTGTTTATCTGCCAAGTTCTTTAGGGCAAACAAATAAATGAGGCGTATGGCATTTTTAAACTCTTTGGCCTCCACAGCTTCCTTTATCAAGCTTTCAAAATCCATTTCGTGGATATTTTCGTCGTGTACCTCGTAGGGTAGGCTACTAGCATCGGCATTAGAATAGAATGTTCTTCGCACGTCTACTTTTAGGAGCTTGAGCAGGGCATATACGATCACTGCGGCGATGAGGGTATAGGTTATGATCTTCCCGATAGGAGTAGTGGTGCCCATGTAGAATAGCCGGCCCAAAACACGATTGATCCACATTATGAATCTTTCCCAAATGCTAAGGCCCGGAACAGGCCGGTTACCGTAATTAAAACTGGGGTCGGCCTTATGTTCCGCTATTTTTTGCTTATCGAATTGGCGCCATTCTACCGCAGAGGAATCATACTTCACAGGTGTAATTCCATCACGTCCCAGCAGGGTAAAACACTGGATCACCAACAAAAAGCTAATAATGTTCTTCCTCATCTTGCGGGGTGGATGCGGCTCCAAAAGTCTCGATTTTAGCCATAAGTCCTTTTGATTCTTTGAGTTCGACCAAGTTAAAGTATTGAAAGGCGATGGCTATTAACGGAATACAGTAAAGTAAATAGCTGATCACTAGGTAGAAAAGCAAGCATATGGTGCCAATTACCTGGGCGATTGCCCCAGGTTCACCAAAAGTATTGGCATCGGTATTATGGAGCATACTGATGATAAAAATGACGTACCACGGGATAAAGAAAATGGATGAGATAACGCTTTGGATCAAACTGGTCACGATGAATAACCCGAATGTGCTCCACCACTTACTTTTGATCAGCTGGAAACATCGCGATATGGCTGTTGCAAAGTTTACTTGCTCGTAAGCCATGACGATGAAGATCAATGAAAAAGTGATTACCACATAAATGGCCCCGGCATAAAAGACCAATATACCAATGAAGGTGAGCGCCGGGGAGATCACCGCCAGCAGGAAGGTAGGAATGAGCATAATCAAGTAGGCTACCATCAAAACGACCACATAAAGCAGCATAGTGCCTAATACTCGCCAGAAGGACTTTTTGGCCCGCTCCCACACCTCTTGAACCGTGATATCCTTCCCTTGCTTTTCGTATAAAATGACGTAATCATATACTACAGCTACTATGGCAGTACCTCCAATGACGAGGAAGATAACCGCCCCGATCGCGGGTCCTATGAGTCCCATTAATTCATCCAATTCAGGATCCAGTCCCTGTGTGGAATAAGTAAGGATATTCATAAAGTTATCCAAGATCTGCGCCATCAAGATGCTGCCCAGTATAATGGGCGGCCCGGCGATGAACAACATAGCCTTAAAAAGGGGCTTGAAGTTCTGTTTGATAAACTCTATGGTGGCATTTATCTTTTTGCCGAAGTCACGTGTCTTGTGATATTCAATTTTAAGCGTTTCGCTCATCCCGGTGTAGTTTAATTGGATACACAATAAAGTAATAAATGATGAAAATTGCAGATATCACCACGATTACCAGCTTGATAGGCCATGGCATGAACGTATAACGTGTTACAAATGACTCGATAAAACCGGCTACAATGAAGATCGGCATTAAACCCATGATGATCTTCAGCCCTTTCTTAGCCCCAATTTTAAAGGACTCCAGCCGGCTGTAGGTGCCGGGAAATAAGATGCTATTGCCCATAACAAACCCAGCCGCCCCCGCGATCACGATGGCAGAGAGCTCCAGGGTGCCGTGCAGCATCACGATCAAAAGAGAATCTGCCAATAGCCCTTTTTGGCCTAGAAAAGTAAAAAAAGCCCCGACCATCAAGCCATTTTGGAACAGGATGAAACCTGTGCCAATGGACAGGAGCAGGCCGGCAGCAAATGCGGTAAAGGAGACCCTTATATTATTGAAAGTGATCGCAAAGAACATATCGGCTTCATTCGTTTTGCCATACACGGCCAATGGATTCCCTTTTTCAATATTTTCCAAAGTCATATTCACATAGCCATCACCCAATATCAAACGAATAAAATTTTCATCATTGGCCACGGAGGTTACCCCTATCAATATGGCCACGGTGAAAATGGAAAAAGCATAAAAAAGCTGCTTGTGAGCGTTCTTAAAAAGAAAAGGTAACTCGTATTTCCAAAAGGCAATAAACCTCTTTTTGTCTTCCTTTTTATTTTTATAGATCTCCAGGTGGATCTTGGAGGCCAGGTTATTCAAATACTGGGTAGTATCGCTTTTGGGATATTGTGTCCGGGAAAAAGAGAGATCGTCTGTGACCTGTATGAAGATCTCGGCTAAACGGTCCGGGCCCACAGCCTTCTCGTTTTCAAGTAGCTTCTCAAATTCTTGCCACTGTTCCAGGTTTTGTTTTACAAACGCGGCTTCTCTCATTTGATTAGTATTGAGTCTTTAGTCACGAGGAATGAGTAGAATTGAACAAGCCCTTGGTATATTCCTAGGGATCATTTTATTTCTTAAGGGTAGCATGTAAAAAGTATTCCCGGGGCTCCTGTAGCTTCGGTACATAAAATCACCTTTCCTCTCTATCTTTGTTTTACCGTTGTTTTTCTTGGGCTACTCTTTCTACCGCTTCTCACACCATGGATACATTTTTGTAGCAGACCTTTTCAATGTTTTCTTCGGTATACCTTCTTTTAATCAGCTCAAAGACCAGGTTGGGGTATGCCGAAACGTCTTTGAGCCCTGCTGGTAGTGAATCTCCTACCCTGTCATGACCAGGGCCTTGTCCCACATGTTCGATGCCGGTGAGCGGTACTACCCGGTCGATATAATCTGCCACTTTTTGTACATTAGAATACCGACTGGGGAACTCTTCATTAAATGTATCGATCAACCCATCTGCCAAGTGGCCATCGGTGGTGATAAATTTCTTGGCCAGCGCGTTAGCCTTGTCTCGTAATGGGTCGTCCGTGAGCGATATTTCTTCTTTTGGTGGGCTGGAGCAGGCGGATAATACAAGGAAACTCATGTATACAGATAAAATCCTGGACATACAGTACAATATTTTGGCTTATTATTATTTTTGAAATTTATGTAAAAAAAGGACAGGTGCAAAGTGTAAATATACGAACGACGCAAAATGTAGCCATAGACTACCAAACGGCTGGGTTGGGGGAGAGGATCGGCGCTTACCTTATTGACGCTATTTTGGTCATCGCCTATTGGGTTTCTGCTTCATGGGTATTGGTGAGATTAGGTATCAATAGTCAATGGTCTTTCGTTGCCATCTCTTTACCGGCATTCTTTTATCATTTAATATGTGAGATCGGGTTCAACGGTCAAAGTTTGGGAAAAAAGCAACTCAACATCAAGGTGGTGCGTCTTGATGGCTCCCCGGCTACCATAGGGGGGTACATCCTTCGATGGATCTTACGTCCTATTGATATCGGTATTTTTTCCGGTGCCGTAGCCGTGATCGCGATCGCGGTAAGCAACAAGGGGCAAAGGCTAGGAGATATGGCGGCAGGTACTACCGTGGTGAAAGTAGGTGGTAAAGTAAATGTAACTTCCCATCAACTCATCAAAAGCTTGGATCATGATTACCAGCCAGCGTTTCCCGGGGCACAATACCTTTCGGACGAGGAGATCAATATTATCAAAGAGGCACTGAAGGTAAATAAGGAACAGGCCAATGTGAAACCGGCACTGGCTGTGATGCAGAAAGTAAAAGAACATTTACAGGTTGAAAGTGATCTTCCCCCGATAAAGTTTTTGTACACCGTTTTAAAAGATCATAACCATTTGAACTCTCAATGACCCGGCTAAAGGAATACACCCCGGGTCAGCTAGCGCTACGCAACGGGCATGACCGTGAAGAGACCTGGGTCGCCTACAAGGGAAAGATCTATGATGTAAGCCCATCCAAGCTGTGGCGAAACGGGCGGCACTATGAGCATTGGGCAGGTCAAGACCTGACCGAAGAGCTTGAAAATGCCCCGCATAGCGAGAACGTTTTTGAAAAATTTCAAGTGGTAGGATTTGTGGTATCACGTTCCAGTCATGATAATACCCATAGATAAGACCTGGACCCTTGTATCGTGTTAGCACAGGAATTAATCTCACTATGTCAGTTAGGGTCAACTAATAAAAAATACACAGGCCGCTATAGTGGGCCATAGCTGGCTCATAACTGGCATAATTGGCGCAGGTTTTCCAAACCCGTGCCCATATCATGTACAGGTTCTCTGAACCTGCTACTACTCCAAGCCAAACCCTACAGTCATTTTGCTCATTGGAGGGATCGGAGAACCTTCGGGTAGTACCTCCGCCAAAACATGTAAGATGGCATTACGCAAAAGCCTAGTTCTACCTGGTCAGTAACATCTCAATAGTTGCAGGTAACCCAAGGCTATATTTTTCGTATTTGTTTTATAGAATGACCACAATTCCTCCCATTGATGACGTTCCCAAGGAGATTTTACATCATCCCTTTGTGGTGGCCTTGTTAGAAAAGGTGGCTTTTTTGACCGACAAAGTGGAGCGCTTGGAAGCTGAAATTCGTTTGTTGAAATCCCATCCGGCTAAACCTACCCTTCAGCCAAGTAGTAATTTGGAGCCTACAAGGTCCTCCTCTAAGGATGAGGTAAAAAAAAACTCTTTCCACGAAAAGATCGAAGAAACCGCACCTAGTCATCGATCGAGTTGAAAAGGTAGCTTTGCCTTATTTGCCCCAAAAAGGTTGGGTATTCAAGGGCTATAAAAAGTGCATGATCCAAGATTTGGAAATCAAGCCGGTGAATACCTGCTATTATTTGGAGATTTGGAAGGATGCTACAGGGAAATATCACTATGCCCCGTTGCCGGCTCATTTACGCCACACCGACTTTGGTCCCCACTTAAAGGGCTACCTGCTTTACCAGTATTACCACTGCCATGTGACC